>NZ_JAAEDQ010000001.1:0-422400 GCF_013344965.1 Snodgrassella sp. ESL0253
AACCATTTATAACACCGAAAGACCTCATGAAGCACTAAATAATATGACGCCGATTGAGTATAAAACACTAAAACAAGCAGCATGATTTTCTACGTCAGTTTTGTACTAACTATGGGGTATTTACAAACCGAAGAATGGCTAACCATTTATAACACCGAAAGACCTCATGAAGCACTAAATAATATGACGCCGATTGAGTATAAAACACTAAAACAAGCAGCATGATTTTCTACGTCAGTTTTGTACTAACTATGGGGTATTTACAAGAAAATTTGATCATAAACGGTAAAAGATATACCAAAATATATAGAGATATAAATACAGGTAATCTTATTGGAGTTAATCCAAGTACAAGATACACCGAAAATGGTAGAGAATTAGATAGGTTTGATCCCAAGCAGGATATTATTAAACCAAATAATAAAAATGGTTCATTTACAGTATATTCTCCAAATAACCCACATAAGCCCCTAACATTAGAATTTTAGAAGAAATACGAACATTTAGAGATTAATATGAAAAATATAATACGAACATTTTGGTTTTCACTGTTTCTAACTGGATGCCATTCACAAAATAGTTTTCAACAGTTAAATTCGTTAAATATAGATTCAATGGAAAATGATTATAGTCTTATAAGATACTCTTTTCCAATGACGGGTTTAATAAATTTAGATATACCTAGGAATGAACCTTTAAATGTGTCGGTGCGATCAAACTGTATTTTAATACTAAGTGGAAAGCCTGAGGATAATAATAGAAAACTGTATAAAGTTATATGTTATAAACCTTTTCCTAAAAACGTTTTCACTCCACTAGGATGTGTATACTTTTCAAAATATCAAAGCAAACCTCTAAGCAAAGACTCTGTGATCGCACGACATGAAATGGAGTGTCGCCCTGAATATATAGAAAGTGCGGTTAAAGAGCTTGAAGCTAAACCAGATTTAGAAGATATTGCAGTAGATTATTCTACTGCGAGTGAAAATAAAAAAAAGGTTTATTTATTTATAAAAAATAAACATACAACAACAAACAACTGAGCATTAGTGGTCATATAACCATCCCCTATGCTCTACTGGGTGTCATTAGTGCCAGCATCAACGGCGGTAATACCGCAGCCCGAGCAGTAGGCGCAAGCGCAGCCGAACTGGCAGCGCAATACCTGATTAAACAACTACCCAAAGATCAATACCCCAAAGCGATAGATCCAAGAACCGGCGAGATAGACCCGAATCGCTTACCGGAGAGTGTTAAAGCCAGCATCAGAGATCTATCATCAGCGGTGGCTACCGTATCAGGCGGGCTAACGGGTGGTTCACTGGTTAATGCGCAGATAGCGGGGGTGGCTGGGCAGAATGCGGTGGAGAATAATGAATTTGATTTAATCCAGCTTATCTCACCAGCATCAGCTGCGATGTTGTCCAAGGATCCAAAACACCGAGAAGCCATGAAATTGGCTCACCAAATCAGGATGACGAACTCAGCAATAACAATAGCTACAGTAGGAGGAGGTTATGCAGTAGTAGGAGCCGGATACGTAGCACCAGAAGCGATAGCAGCGATATATTCAGCATGTAGGGTAAATCCGGCGGGATGTACAGTGATAGCAGTAGAATCCACGGATGTACTTGCCGGACTGGCAACAGGTGCAGTTACAGTAAGTAATTTACCTGCCTCTGCGATAAAATCGACGAGTAAGATTGGCGGGAAGTATGCGGAAGAGATTGAGCAAATAGGTAAAGAGGTAGGTAAAGGTTCTGCTAAGGCTGGGAAAGAGGCGACGGGTAAGTTTGAACATCTTGAGCTTTCAGAACGACATTTATTAGATAAAGTAACCATACCGAAAAAAACAGGTAATTCTATTTTCACAGGGACAAGAGCTGAAGCATTAGCTGACCTAGCTGAAATTAAATCAGGAAAAGCTGTTCGAAATGGTGAATTATTTACAACATCATCAGGTAGAGTATGGGGCATGCATAATAATTCTGTTCACCCTGTTTCTGGACCAGGAGTAGTAAACATTACATCGCAGGAATATAAAACTTTGGTTCAAGCTAAAAAACATGGAAAAGAGAGTGCGATAAATACATTAAACCATTTGCAGCAAAAAAAACTTTTAACGCCAGAGCAAGTACAAAGGACTAAGTCAATTTTAAATTTAATGAAAGATAAAAAATGAGTAGCTCAGAATTATTAATTGATCTTTATTTACAGACTAAAAGGTCTGAACAAGAAATTATTATTAAGCTTGAATCTATAATTGGTTTAAAAATAGAGTCAGTCAACTTTCCGTGCGCTAATTCTGAATTATTTTTGTTACCTGTGGAATACTCTCAAGGATATAAACAAGGTATATCTATTATGTGGCCGGCTAATTTAGATAATGTTATTAATGGTTACCATATTGCAAAAGAATTATCTTGTGCATTGAATGTGCCTATTTTATTTGATGCAAGCCTTTTTGATTCTAACGCTGCAACTATTGATGGCGATGATATTTGGTTTTTAACTATGAGTAATAGGCAATTAGAACAAGTTAACATTGAGATATTGGAAGATGGAATAGATGTTTTGCCATAAAAATATTTAGATTTACCTAAAGCAGGCAACACCAGAAACCTATCGTCAGCAGTGGCCACGGTATCAGGCGTGCTAACGGGCTGCTCAGGAACAGAAAGAGCTGAAGCAGTGCACAAATATAGGGTGCACTGCCAAAGTCAAGACTCAATGGGCTGCTATTAGTGCAGCACAGCAAGCCAGCTTTACCGCAGGTATCCTCATCGGCCTGCCAGCAGGTGCAATTGAACCTATCAATGAACTGCTTCACATGGCAACAAATCCAGGAGAAACCTATCAGGCTTTGAAAGGACTGTTCACCAGCGGCAACATTCTGGGAAATGTAAGTGATACGGTAAAAGAATCGTACATAAACAGATTAAATAAGCTGGAAGAAGAATATCAAAGAGCTGGTGCTGGTGGTTCATATAAAGCGGGTATAGAAACTGGCAAATTACTACTGGATATGGCTGCTCTGGCAACGGGAGTTGGAGGTGCGGCGAAAGCAGGAATAAAGGTAACTGAAAAGGCGATAACCAAGGTTGCCAATGCGGCGAAGAAGGAGGTAATAGAGGCTGGTAAGGCTGCTGAAAAAGGTGCTAGTATTGCTGGTAAGGGGGCGGGAAGTAGTCACTCCCCCGTAAAACCAGGTACTAATTTTGCACCAGATGCGAATCCGAACTTAACTGTTAATATGAATCAACAAAATAAACATCTAGTTGGAACTAATGAACATAAAACTGCAAATGCTAGTGCTTCTACCCCAAGAAGTACAATTGATCCTAATATTAATGTTCAGAAACTGGTTAATGATTATGCAGGAACCGGTAGAGAAATTCCGACAGGAAGAGCTTTAGGAACACCTGGTTCAAAGGAAAGTATTTCGACAAATAAAGTTATTGGTCAATATTATGATACAAAAGCAGAAACTTTTGTTCCAACAACTAATTTTACTATTCATTATTCAAAAAGAGGGGTACATATTGTACCTGCGAGACCTTCACTATGAGCACGAAAATGACAAAAGAAGAACTTATTAAAGTTAAACATGAAATCAATAGAAGTACCATGTATAGCTTAATTGGCCGAAGTTCAAAAAAAATGCGAGGAATATCACTTAATTATGATGAACAATTTATGACTATTGAAATGTTCTTTGATGAAAAGCTTACCGAGGAAGAGGAAGAAGAAATGGAATATGCTCATGCTGAAGTCGTTTCAGATATTTTTCCTCAAATATATGATGGAGGCATTAAATTAGTTTTTAAAATTTGCCCAGCAAATGAAAGCATTCTTGACAAAAAGGGAAATTTAGGTTGGTTTTATCTTCGTAAAGAATATTAATAACAGTATTGATCTCCCATAATGGAGTGAAAATCGATGCCATTAAAAAATGGTAATTACATCATGGAAGGATCCAAAACACCGAGAAGCCATGAAATTGGCTCACCAAATCAGGATGACGAACTCAGCAATAACAATAGCTACAGTAGGAGGAGGTTATGCAGTAGTAGGAGCCGGATACGTAGCTCCAGAAGCGATAGCAGCGATATATTCAGCATGTAGGGTAAATCCGGCGGGATGTACAGTGATAGCAGTAGAATCCACGGATGTACTTGCCGGACTGGCAACAGGTGCAGTTACAGTAAGTAATTTACCTGCCTCTGCGATAAAATCGACAAGTAAGATTGGCGGGAAGTATGCTGAAGAAGCTAGTAAGGGCTCGGCTAATGCTGGAAAAGGGGCGACCAATACAGGAGGTAAGGCTGGGGAATATCTTGAAGGCTTCAAACCATCACCAACACCTGCCGAGTTAGTCCAACAACAAGCGGGTCAAGCTAGTAAGGTTACAATAAATACTGAACACATTTTAAATGGCGAAATAAAAACTTATAAAGATGGAACAAAAGTAGGCACTGGAGGACATTACATACGAGACCCAAATATTAGAGTAGATAATTGGACTGGCGCTGCTGATGCAAATGGTGTAAAAACCGGATATATTTCAGTAAGAGAGCCTGCTACAGGAAAATGGTATAAAAAGCAGGCAGAAACAACATTTTTCCCAGAACATTGGTCTAAACGGCAAACTGAGATGGAAATTAAAAGTGCTTTTGAGAATTCAAGAAAATTACCTACTTCAAAAGATAAATGGGAAGGCATATCTAAAAGCGGAGTAAAAATGCAAGGTTATTATAAAAAGCCTGATGGAACTGGGGCAACGGCTTGGCCCGCTTATCAAGGAGTTAAAAAATGATAAATAGAAAAATAAATTTTATATGGTATGAAGGTCAATACCTTTTGTCTGGATACTTATCTGATGAAAATACAAGATATATTCCAAAGCAAGGTTATGGTGTATGTGAAATTGCAGCTTGGTTATCTGATGATCTTCCTACGGGAGTAAACTCAGTCAATATCTGGATCAACAATCTCACCGCTTTAGAACATAGCCGAGCACCAGATGGTATGTTTGGTATCGGTAATGCCCACTGGGTATTAATTACTGGCGATTATGTGTTTATCGGCACTGAGTATGTAGAAGAACAGCAGGTTATCATGACCAGAGAGCAGCTTTTATACGTTCTAGAACAATATAAGACTTTTTTAGAAGGAGATTATAATGACCCCAATAATCCGCCAGATCCTATTGATGTTGAATTTATAGCAGAAGGCCAAGAAGCTATTGACATGTATAATGGATTAGAAGGCTCCCATCAGGTTCTTTACGCTTGCTAATTGGTTCTCCACCTAACCGTGGAGACCATCTTCTTGGCAAGTTTTACCAAAAAGATTTAGGCTAAATCAACCTAGATAACGCACTAGGTGGCAGGATTACAACCAGCTAAGCGAAGACAAAAAACAACTGGTACTAAGAGAAACCAGCAAAGACTACCGCACAGCAGACGAGCAGGCACAATCATGGGGTATCGGCGGCGGCAAGAGCCGTGCCCTGAACGCCGTCACCAGTGCCGTCACCGGCATCCTCGGCGGCCAGACCAACCTGCAAGCGGCCACTAACGCCCTCGCCCCCTATGCTGCGGAACTTATCGGCAAACAATTCGGCCATGGCGACAACCAAAACCTGGCCGCCCAACTGGTAGCTGCTGTTCAGGATTGGCATTGATGACGGCTTTGCCGATTAATTCACCATCGTGCTAATGCTATCAATCACATTCACCCTTTAATATCTTTAAAAATGTTTCATTTCTCGCTTCTGCATCAGAAAATATACTGCTTAATGAAACAAAGATTAAATGTACTTTTGAACCATCTAAATATCCGTAATATATACATCCTTTATTACTAAATACTTTAGTAAAGTGCCTATCTTTCATTGCGCTTTCAATATTTTCATCATTTCCATCAAAGTCACAGATGACATAACAATAGAAACTATTTATATTTTGCAGTACTTTTTCCGTAGCCCTTTTATATCTGGCAACCTGATCAATTGCTTTAAATTGCTCTGTATAATCAATATTTCCTTTTTTCAATTCAATCAATACCACATCTTTATATTCTGTACTTTCTTCTGGTTTATTATATAAAAGAAATAAATCAGGACGTTTTACAGATTGACAACTGGAATGGACACCATCAATTTCTTCAATTATTCTTTTGATTGTCACATCAGAAGCAATGTAAGCATAAGTCATAAACTTATCATCTAAAAGCCAGATGTTATTATGATACAAATGCGGTTTATTCACTTCATGATCACAGTTGACCGATAATTTTTGAGGAAAAAATAACTCATGTAATATATTCTCATTCTCATATAGACTCTTTAATTCCAACCCACGTTTGACAATCAAATTTCTATGAAAAATATATTTTGCCAGTTCATGCTTATTCTGTTCTGAAACTTTTTCAGCGATTTCATCAAGAGTGGCATTTTTATTTGCAAGCAAATTAATTAAATTGTCTTCTTCTTGATTTATTTTATCTCGATAAGCTTTGAGAATACTCGCTTCATCAAATGAAATATTGTCTAATTGAACATTACTAAAATCAATGTAACCATACATCGCGCTTAGATTATCTAATCTAGCTTTATTTTCTTTTAATAATTCGGGTTCATGTTCACGAACAATATTAAAGCAGTAATTTTTAAGCATCTCTTCAAAATTCTTGCCTGGTTTGGGACTCAACATATCAAACTGATCTAATTCATCTTCTGAACCAAAATTAAATTGAGTTCTTTCAAGGTTGCTTTTTTGGTCAAAATAATCAGATGTTATAGCAAAAATATACTGCTTGTTAAAATTACCCGAGAATGAAAATGACTTAACGGTCAGATTATTGGCACAATAAAATATTTCTATACCTGTTTTTTTATAATCCAAAAAGGTATAAACGGTAAATTTACAATCATTAATTTTAAGATTTGCTTGATCTAAGCAATGAATATTAAAACTACTTATTATTTCACCAAATGGTTTACCATTAACAAATACTCTGATATTGATAGTTTTCTGTGTTTCCTTTTGTTTTAAAAAAAGCATTAAATTAAATTTTTCTTTCAAAAAATTCACGCATGATTGAGCCTGTGTTTTCGGGTGTTTTAAATTTAAGTTGCTAAAAAATATTTTGGTATATGTATCTTTTTTAGAGGATTTCGTTCTAATTACATTTTCCTGACTGGCATTATACGAAAAATCGAAAGAAACATGTTCTCCCTCGTTTGATATACTATCAATACTAACCCTATCCGCTATTTTCAAAAATGAAAAACGACCGATGCCTTTACCCCCTATATTTTTTTTATTCTCTGTTGCCAACTCAAAAAAAGCATTAATATTTTTGGTAGTTAGACCTTCACCATTGTCGGTAATAATAATTTTACTTAAATTACCTAGATTCGAATTATTGCTATCGATATTAGTATGGTATTCATATTGTAGATCAATACCAATTTCCGTTGCATTAGCCTGAATACAGTTCATTACTGCTTCTTTTAAAACATCATTGACTGTAACGTTTTTATAAAAATGAGACAACATTCTTTTGATATTTGTTTTCATAAGATCAATGGTTTCATTAGTAACAGATGTAGTCATATAACTTTCATATTATTTTACCTCATAATCGGGCAGGTATGCTATTATAAGTATAACTAGTACTTTTCATTTAATTTCAAAATTTTAGATTTTTCATGTGTATTTACTTGCGTTAAATGGTGAAACTTTTAATATTTTTTATTTATTCATTTATATTTGCTACCTATTTTGCCCACACATTTTTAAATCTGCAATGGTGCTTTTTTGCTTCTTCTTAAAACTTAACTCATCTGTCCTGCTCGATATTTGAAGTATTAATGAAAAACTACCACAACTCATCAAATGTTAAACTGAACGACTAGTTCTCATCAAAGAGAAAGCTACCCTAAATCATAAAAATTTTTAGGAGGTAGTTACATGAAATAAATTTAACACTAAAAAGGATTGGTATCAAACTATGATTTAGGATTATCTGTTTTGAGCACAGGATAAGTCAATCAAGGAAAAGCTATTCATTTAAGACAGAAGACAATTGCAGTCTAGAAGAAACTGAACTGCTTGTATTACGAAAAGACCTGGCATTATATCGTTACTTAGCGATATCAAAGCATCATGCCTATTATCAGCGCAAAACAACTAAGCCGGAATCGGTCATATATTATGTCGATACGATATTGATTTTTTAATCGCAGCTATCAATCATATAGGACTAGGCGAATTCTTTTGCCTTACAATAAGTGGACATCAGCGTTTCTCGTCGTTACATTGCCCAGATAATGGAATCGCTATCATTGAAAACATTAATTTAATGTGTATGTTAAATGACAGATTTAACCTATATTCGTGTTAACCATCGCTGGAATTATTTATGTATGTTACTGAATTTATCTAATTGACAGATTGCCGGTTATAGTGTTGGCCAACATTAACAGCAATTTAGTAATGTCGGCATTAAGCCATATTAAGTAACCACTGTTCATCATTAAATCTATTTCACTTCAATAGAGGAAAGATTTTAATAATTAGTTACTAGATAAATATTTCAATACATTTAATATTTAACGCTCGCTGAATAAAAAATTGGCATATGCTAATGTATTAGCATAAACACCTTTTGAAAGCATTAAAACAGAGTTTATTAAAGGAGGAAATTCATGATAATTCAAGAATTACAACAAGCCTTTGCAGGTTATGCTTATTGGTAAAATCACAGAAGGTTACATTCTTTGTTAGGCTATTTGCCTCTCGTGGAATTTAACAAACACCCACCCCTTAATTTTGTTGTCTGAATATGTGTTGCCATTCCAAAATTCCTGTCCTCTATCAGAATGAAATAAATTTAGGATAGCGATTGCTTAATTTGGCTTAATACAGATGGAATTTATTTAATGCTACGGCGTTCATATACAGCTTGCGCTAAGGTACCGGCATCTACATATTCCAGCTCGCCGCCTAGAGGCATACCCTGCGCCAGTCGAGTGATTTTGGCCGGAAAATCTGCTAGCAACTGAGACAGAACATAAGCTGTTGCATTGCCGTCTGCGGTAAAACTGGTAGCAATGATGATTTCATCTACTTCATGTTCCTGTAGGCGAGTAATCAGCTTATCCAGAGCAATCGCCTTTAAATCTGCTCCCTGCGCTGGACTAACCTGCCCCATTAGCACAAAATACAGGCCATCATGGCAGTTGGCAGCCTCCATACTAGCCACATCCACCGGCATATGCACAATCATCAGCCGTTTAGGATCGCGCTGCTCGTCGGCACAGATATCACACAATTCACCTTCACAAAAAGTGTTACACAAACGACAATGGTGTACCTGCAATAGAGCCGCTTGAATAGCTGCTACCAGTTCTTCAGCTCCGGCACGTTTATGCTGTAACAATTCATAGGCCATGCGCTGCGCTGTTTTGGGACCAACATTCGGCAACACCTTCAATGCGTTTGTTAAACGACTCAATGCATCAGTTGATTTAGGGCTCATTCCGTTACTCATTAATAAATTGGCTGCTGATTCAATATCTCAGCAAACCGGCAACAAGCGTAATTAACAACATAAAATTTTATTTTATTATTGCAACCAGAAATTTAGCTCTAGTTATTAAAAGAAATTTATTCATGATAGCCAGTTTCCAAACTGGCCTGCTGTGCTGGCAGTAAGAATTATCTATTGGGAAATAGCACCGCTTTATTTTTAAGGAGAATAATCTTCAGAAGATTATTCTCCTATTACAGTGAATTATTTAAAAAAGTCACCCATGCCTGCCGGCAGATTCATACCCTGAGTAAATTGTCCCATCCGTTCGGAAGAAGTTGCTTCTGCTTTACGTACAGCATCATTCACTGCAGCAGCAATCAAATCTTCCAGCATCTCTTTGTCATCAGCAGCATCTGCTAACAAACTGTCATCAATATGAATACGTTTCACCCCATAATGACAGTTCATGGTTACCTTAACCATTCCGGCACCAGATTCACCGTCCACTTCTACATTAGCCAATTCTGCCTGCGCCTTTTTCATGCGTTCCTGCATTTGCTGCGCCTGCTTCATCAAACCACCCAAACCTGCTTTTCCAAACATGATAACTTCCTTATACTTCAAATTTAAAGGGAAAAAATTAAACAAAATATTGCAATTATTCTTTATCCAAACGTAAGCTTTC
Source organism: Snodgrassella sp. ESL0253 (assembly GCF_013344965.1). Taxonomy (NCBI): domain Bacteria; kingdom Pseudomonadati; phylum Pseudomonadota; class Betaproteobacteria; order Neisseriales; family Neisseriaceae; genus Snodgrassella; species Snodgrassella sp. ESL0253. The sequence continues at coordinate 10,229 of NZ_JAAEDQ010000001.1, forward strand.
TGGCACCCAGCTTGCATTAAATGTTTCCATCAGCAGCTGTACTGCGGGCTGCGCCTCCAGTATAGATTGAGCCTGTTGCTGTTCTTCAGCATGTAATCGCTGCTGGCGCATTTGCGGAGTCTCTAGCGCACTCTGCTCCTGCCAGCTACAGGTATGCAACTGAATCGGGCAGCCATAAACTTCAGACAAGGTTTCTGCCAGCCGAGTCAGCAACTCGCGATTAGCTGTCGGTTCACCCTGCTCTGCCAGCGCAATAGTTAAATTGCCACTATTTTCATCATAATTAGCAATTGCTGTATGTTGGCTAAACAACTGCACAGCCCCCAACCGGTGCGCCAGCAAAGTTAAAATTTCCGGCCAATTCTCCGCTGTTAACGGTGGGAAATTATCTTTTGCCGTGGTTATCTCTGTAGTATCAGCCTGCGCTGGTATCAAGGTATCATTATGCTCATCATGCTGTTTGGCTGATGTCTGCTTATGCTCGCCCGTTTCTTTTGTATCTATCAATTCCGGTGCAATAAAACCGCTATCAGATGCATAGGGAATATCTTCCATACTATTTTCCCATGGCGGCGGTAGTTCATCATCGGCCATAGCAGACTGGGAAAAATCCATAATTGATGGCGATACATTTTCTGGTATGCTACTAACAGCTACAGCCGGTATTGGTTCACTAACTGTTTCCAATTCTGCCAGTGCTGGTGCCGTATCTGTCTGAGGTACTGCCGCAGACTGTGATACTGAAGTCGAAGCAGGCTCAGCTTGCTCAATAACAGGAGGTGTCACTACTGCCTGATGATTTGTCACCGGTGCATTTTGCAATTGTGTTCCGTCAATCTGCCCATGCAGGCGCTGCGTATTCATTGCTGCCAGTGGTGCAAAGGCCAGCATCCGCAGCAATGTCATCACAAAACCGGCCTTTTCATCTGGAGCCAAAGGTAAATCCGCTTTACCGCGTAAGGCACATTGATAATACAGTTGAATTTGTTCACCGGAAAACAGACTGGCAAAGCGGGTTAAAGCCGCATATTCGGGTTCATCTTTGCCAATCGCCGTAGGCACGGATTGCAATATAGTTAAACGTTGCAATAACAACGCCAGCTCAGTTAGTGCACTGTCAAAACCCACCGCACAACTGGCCATCTCCTCAGCTTTGGATAATAAAGCCTGTCCATCACGTGCTGCCAGAGCCTCCAGTAATGCATACAGATAGCTTTTATCCACTGCACCAATCATATTGCGTACATCAGACTCAGCGACCTTGCCTGAACCAATGGCAATCGCCTGATCAAGCAGACTAAGTGCATCGCGCATTGAACCGGCAGCAGCACGGCCTAACAGCAGCAGTGCGGCGTCTTCATAAGCAATCTTCTCCTGCTGCAATACATAAACCAGATGGTCATGTACTTGAGTGCTATTCAGATTACGCAGTACAAACTGAAGACAGCGGCTTAAAACCGTAATCGGCACTTTTTGCGGGTCTGTTGTCGCTAAAATGAATTTAACATGCTCCGGTGGCTCTTCCAGCGTTTTAAGCATGGCATTAAAAGCACTTTTCGACAACATATGCACTTCGTCGATGATATAGACTTTGTAACGCCCCATCGTTGGCGCATATTGCGCGTTTTCCAGCACCTCGCGAATGTTATCAATCCCGGTATTAGAGGCCGCATCGATTTCCAGTACATCTACAAAGCGGCCGGCATCAATCTGACGGCAGGTATCACACTGATTGCACGGTTCGCCATGTTCAGCATGCAAACAGTTCAGGCTTTTGGCCAGAATACGAGCAATTGTGGTTTTGCCTACCCCTCGCGTTCCTGTGAGCATATAAGCATGATGCAAACGTCCCTTATCAAGCGCATTTATCAATGCCTTGACCACATGCTCCTGCCCCACCAAATCGGCAAACTTTTTCGGTCGCCATTTACGAGCCAATACTTGATAAGTCATAACCATCCACAACTGCCAGCCACAGCAAAATTCAAACTCATTAATTTAAACTTCGTCCGGCAAAAATTCCAAACAAGCACCACATTGTAACCAAAAACCGGTGGCAATGGTTAGGATAAAAGACATGAATGAAGCGCTGCAAACCAGAAGAAACAACCCGAAACAGGTTTTATTAATAAGGACTGAAAGGTAAAATTCAACCTGAATCAGCAAAACGCCTTTAGCCATCGTTGTCGCAAGCTTGTGCCTGTCTCAAAATAGTTGTTCAGTTAATATTTACTATTAAACCGAACAGCCTGCATAGCAGGAAACTGTTCTTTAAGCACTACACATCACTACACTGGCTAACACTATCTGTTTAATCTGAAACCGACTAATCGCAAATCTTGTAGCACATATCATATATTGTATAGATAGGTTTTGCCTTGATACCATCCTGCCTACCCTCTTTCAATCACCTAGACTGTCTGTGCAACCTGCTGCAATAAAAAGCCACCCGTCACAGCAGGTGGCTGGTGATTCAGTACAGATTAAATTTATAAGTTGGCATTCGCAGCGGCCAGATTATTGGCAATCTGGCGCACTGCGGCTACATAATGCCGGCTGTGATTATATTGCCAGATAGTATAAAAATTATTCAGACCAAACCAGTAATCATATTTACCGGGAGATTTTTCCAAACGATATAAAACACCTTTTTCCTGATTCCCAATCTGCGCCGGAATAACCACCCCCAGCTGACGCAACTGCCCGGCGGTATATTTCAGCGCAGTAGGCTCATCAATAATTTGCTGTAACTGTGGTGTCGGCTGCATCGCTACTGGTACGGCAATCGGTGCGCCAGACTGCCAGCCGTGCTGTTTCATATAATTGGCTACTGAAGCCAGTGTATCGCCAGAATTGCGCCAGATATCCCGATGACCATCGCCATCCCAGTCTACAGCATATTGACGAAAACTGGATGGCATAAACTGTGGCATTCCCATGGCACCGGCAAAACTGCCTTTAAAGCTGAACGGGTCCTGCTTTTCTTCATAGGCCAGTTGCAGAAACTCTGCTAGCTCACGCTGAAAATATTCTGCCCGGCGCGGGTAATGATAGCCCAGTGTAGTCAGCGCATCTGCTACACGATACGACCCCATCGTAGCACCATAATTGGTTTCAATACCTACTATGGCTACCAGCAATTGCGGTGCAACACCATAGTGTTTTGCTACCGCCTGAATTACCTCAGTATTATTCCGCCAGAAAACATTTCCGGCACTGATGCGAATATTACTGGCATTATTCTGTACAAATGTATACCACGGTAACGAAGTACCTGGTTTATCCATTCCACGGATAATACTTGGCCTGTAGTGCACTTGCCGAAAGAAATTCTCCAGCTGTGCCCGGCTGTAGTGTCCACGCCTGACCTCATTATCGATAAAACGGTTAACATCACTACGACCCAGTAAATCTAATCCACTATCGGTTAAAGCAAATACCTTTTCCTCCGCAGACGAAGGCACATTTACTGTCGCAACAGCCTGAACTGGTTTCTCCTGTACAGGCTGTGTACTTTGACAGGCAGCCAGCAATAAAGCTGCACTTATAATCCGAACTAATTTCATTATTCTGGTTCCTAGCATATGCTTAATGCACATTTTAAACTATTTTTACCATTAATAACAAAAAAGCTGTCTGGAATAATCCAGACAGCTTATATTTTCCTGATGTGTGTCAGTTGTACTTATTCGGCAGCAGCCACAACAGTAACTGTAATAGCAGCAACAGCATCGCTGTGTAAAGCCACTTCGATTTCATATTCGCCAATGGCTTTCAGCGGGCCATCAGGCAAACGTACATTGGCTTTAACCACTTCCACACCAAGCGCAGCTTTAATTGCTTCTGCAATATCGTGAGTGGTTACAGAGCCAAACAGACGGCCATCCACACCAGCTTTTTGGGCAACACTGATATTCTGACCATCCAGTTTCAGTTTGCGTGCTTCGGCATCAGCCAGCACAGCAGCCTGATGTGCTTCATATTCAGCACGTTTTTCTTCAAATGCAGCCAGATTAGCAGCATTGGCACGCTGAGCTTTACCCTGAGGGATCAGGAAGTTACGCGCATAGCCATTTTTTACATTAACCAGATCACCCAGATTACCCAGGCCACCGACTTTTTCTAACAAAATAATCTGCATAATAAATCTTCCTTATTATTTATGTTGATCGGTGTAAGGCAGCAAAGCCAGAAAACGGGCACGTTTTACCGCGGTAGATAGCTGACGCTGATAATGTGCTTTGGTTCCGGTGATGCGCGCCGGAATGATCTTACCATTTTCAGTAATAAAGTCCTTTAACAAATCAACTGCTTTGTAGTCAACCTGTTTGATACCTTCCGCAGTAAAGCGGCAAAATTTTCTACGTTTGAATGATTGACGAGCCATGTCGTTTAACCTTTATATTCACGAATTTGTTGGATATGCAGTACCGGACGGGAGTGGTAAATACCTTTCTGGCTGAGAAATCCACTGATTTCCACCATAGTTCCCGGCTGATACAGCCAGTTTTTAGCTAAATCACCCAGTGCTTTTGCCTGAATTTCCACTTTTGCCAGATACCGCTGTTGCAGCTCTATTTGCCATGATTCATGTGTAAGCCACATGGTCAATACTGGCAATCCGGCGGGGGTATAGCGTAAATCGTCCAGACTTTTAATCTGTGCACACAGGCATAATTGATTCAGCAAACCAGCCTCAATAAATTAATCAGGCTTCAGCTTGTTCTGCAGCAGCTTCAGTGCTGTTACCTGCTAACAGATTCTTGGACTTCTCGTCTTTCATCATCGGAGAAGCTTCAGTTACCGCTGCGTCCATTTTCACAGTCAGATGACGCAATACAGCATCATTAAAGCGGAACGCAGTTTCAATTTCGTCAATCACTTCAGGTGTAGTTTCAACATTCATCAGCACATAGTGTGCTTTGTGAATTTTGTTGATTGGGTAAGCCAGCTGGCGGCGACCCCAGTCTTCCAGACGGTGAATTTTACCGTTGGCTTCGGTAATCATGGTTTTGTAACGCTCAACCATGGCACCGACCTGTTCGCTTTGATCCGGATGGACAATGAACACGATTTCATAATGACGCATGTGTACTCCTTGTGGCTAATCGATCCCTTTACCATGCGAAAGTGCAAAGGGCAAGGTTGGAAAACCAGCTATTATAAGCATCTTTGCATTCAGAATCAAATAATAGCCCATAGTATCTGTTTTATTCCCCTAAATAACAATAAATAACTGGTTTTATAAATAATTTTATATTATCCGTTAAGCACAAAAGCACCATTCTCTAATATGGCGAATAGGCACATCTGGTTAAAACTGCCTTACCAACCGCTAACCATTGCTAAATTTAATAGGGACAGTTTACAGGGTTCTACTAAAACGCCTAACATTAAGGCTAATTTCAAATTCTTCTTTGCCTTACCATGAACAACTATTTTGACTCCATGTTTGCCCGCAAAGAATTTCTGGCACGACTGATAGTCCATAGCTTACAAACCACTTCCGGTTGGCTGGAGCTGGCTTGTGCAGTCATGATTATGCTTAGCACCTACTGGCTTAGCCTGAAAATCCTGTCAGTTGTATCCAGACATACTCAGCAGCAGAAAAACATTCGATTCCCGCTGCTGCACCATCTGTTTTCACGCCTGTTATGGCCGATATTACTGTTTATCAGTACCATCATTGCCATCGTTGTCTGGCGAGACAGTACAGGTGAATCAGTATTATGGTTACAGATCACTGTATTTGCTGCGCGCTGGTTGCTGATGATTCGCATCATCATGGCCATATTGCACAACGCAATTCCCAATAACCTGTTTAATGACTACTATGAACGTTCACTATCCACTTTCCTGTGGGTATGCTTCGTACTATGGCTCACCAGTCTGGATACCTTTATTATCCGCCTGCTGAAGTCACTGGCACTGCCTGTAGGTTCAACCAGTTTGAGCCTCTATACGGTTATTACTGGCAGCATTATTGTCGGAATTGCCATCATTATCGCCATGTGGCTATCGCGCATCACTGAACAACGCATTCTCAAAGCAGAAAAACTTGACGTCAATCTGCGTTATGTACTGGTGAAAATTATTAAAACCCTGCTGGTAGTCATTGCTGTACTGATTGCCCTACCCATGGTTGGCATCAATCTGACTATTCTTTCGGTATTCGGTGGTGCTCTGGGCGTTGGTCTCGGGCTGGGTTTACAGAAAATCGCCAGCAACTATGTATCTGGCTTTATTATTCTGGCTGATCATTCAGTGCGCCCGGGAGACCGGCTGAATATTAACAACTTCACCGGTTATGTCACCAAAATAACCGCACGTTTTGTGGTATTGCGCAGTAGTGATGGTTCTGAAGCACTGATTCCGAACGATACTTTTGTTTCCAATACTGTTATCAATGATTCTTATTCCAGTAAAATCATGTCTACCAACCTAACTATGCAGGTAGCCTACAATACCAATCTGCCTCAGGCACTGGAAATATTGAAGGAAGCGGCTGCCAAACAGGTACGTGTGTGTGACGACCCCAAACCTAACAGCTTTGTTACCGGTTTTTCTGATTCTGGCATTACTCTATATGTCAATTACTGGATTCATGATCCGGAAAACGGCTTTATGAGTATCAATTCAGCCATTTTGATGGAAATCTGGAACCGTTTTAAAGAAGTTGGCATTGAATTTTCTTTTCCAAAGCAGGAAATACGCATTGTGAATGATGCAGGAGACCCAATTATCTACGACACAATGCCCAAACCGGTAAATAATGTAGAAACAAAACCTACCTATCCGGAGCCATTACCCACTGAATTAAATGTTTCGTCTTCTTATCGCTCTGGACAACAAACGCATCATGACCAACAATAAACATTACAAACAGCCAACATCTGTGCTGGTTGTTATTTACAACAATAACCAGCAGATATTGTTACTGGAACGCGCAGATAAACCCGGCTACTGGCAATCTGTAACAGGCAGTCAGGAGCCGGATGAGACTCTGGAACAGACTGCAATACGGGAACTGGCCGAAGAAACCGGTATTCACAGTAGTACTATTAATAACTGGCATCAGTCGAGTATATTTGAAATTTACCCGCATTGGCGTCATCGCTATGCTCCCGGCGTTACCCACAACACCGAACATGTTTTTTCTCTATGTATTGCCGCAGATACTCCTATCTATCTGGCACCAAGGGAGCATTTACGTTATGTGTGGTGTTCTCTTGAACAGGCAATCGAGCAGGTATTTTCCCCTTCTAATCGTGCTGCACTATTGCAATTACCACAACACTGGTAATTTAACTCACCGGCCATTTTCATGAATACCATCACCATTGCCACCTATAATATTCATAAAGGCATGTCTGCACTTAATCAGAAAGTACAGCTTTCCCAAATGGCCTCTGCTTTACAGCAACTTGCTCCGGATATTCTGTTTTTACAGGAAGTACAGGGATACAACAGTAAGCGGGCAGAAAACATTCCTGATTTTCCCCAACAACCGCATTACCAGATTCTCAGCGAACAGCTAGACTATCACGTTAGTTATGGTCGTAATGCACGTTATAAATATCGCGACCACGGTAATGCCATCTTGAGCCGTCATCCTATTGTTACCTGTCACAATCTGGATATCAGTGTAAACAATATGGAACAGCGCGGCCTTTTGCACTGCGAAATCAAGCTGCCCCAATGGTCGCGGCCTTTAGTATGTCTGTGCGCTCATCTTAATCTGCGCGAACCCGACCGCATCAAACAGTATCAAACCATTTCCGACTACATTCAAAGCGAAATTGATCCGGCCAATCCATTGATTCTGGCTGGTGACTTTAACGATTGGCGCCAGCGCTCACATGACAATCTGGGCTTGAAGTTAAATATGTATGACGCATTCTGTACTTACCGCAATGCTCCAAAAACCTTTCCGGCACGCCTGCCCATTTTGAGTCTGGACAGAATTTTTACCCGCCATTTAAATGTACTCGAAGCCAAACCTTTAAGCGGCCTGCCATGGCAAAAACTTTCTGACCATCTGCCTTTATATGCAATCATTGCCCCCGAAAATACAACAAAGTAACTAAATCAATTTTAGTATCAGCAAGCTATAGTCCAAATCAGCCAATATATTAAAATCTATTGTGTTAACCACAAATAAAGAAAAAATCAGGAGAAGCAATATTGACGCACAATTACTCTGTTGACCCAAAAATATAATTGGATAAAAAATAAATGTCTGCCTTACTATCTGGATTAGGACTTGGTTTTTCCTTAATTATGGCCATCGGTGCCCAAAATGCTTTTGTTTTAAAGCAAGGCTTAAAACGGCAATATGTTTTCTGGGTATGCCTGATTTGCTCACTGTCAGATACTATTCTGATTTATCTAGGCGTAACAGGATTTTCAAAAGTACTTAAAAGCTATCCTGATATTATTGTCTACTCAAGGTATTTAGGTTCTGCATTTCTCTTTATTTATGGCGCGCGAAATTTTTATTCTGCATTGATACAAAAGTCAGTGCTGAAGCCAAGTCAAATTGATAAAAGTTCATTGATGAGTGTCCTCGGTGTTTGTCTGGCACTGACGTGGTTAAACCCACATGTATATCTGGATACTGTTATTTTAGTGGGTTCGATATCTGTGTCTTTCCAGGAAAATCTCTATTCATTCGCAATCGGAGTGATGCTTGCATCATGGCTATTTTTCTTTTCTTTAGGCTATGGCGCGAAATATTTATCTCCACTATTTAATAAAAATATTTCCTGGAAAATATTAGATTTTATTATAGGAATTATCATGTGGAGTATAGGCTATGGCTTAATATCTATGTGAGATTAAAAAACAATCAGTTAACCAGCTTCTCATACTGTGCCTGCTTTCTGGCTGGATAACACTAAAAATTGTTTGTATCTATGCAGATAAATTTTGTGCAAATATCACCTGAACAGCACATTCATCAAAACAAGATAATCTAGAACAGAAGCAACTGAAACAAAAATATATTCCAGCACATTAATTAGTACTACTGCTTAAAAAGGTTTAGAATAATAAGCCAAAACTCACAAAGCCTTATTGGCCATGGTTTCCAGCTAATTTATTCAGTTGGCTGTATTCTATTCCAAAAAATATCAGGATAGTTATTATGAATTTTCCTCCGCGAATCATGCCTAATACACGTATGCGTCGTATGCGGCATGATGATTTCTCACGCCGCATGATGCGTGAAACCATATTAACAGCCAATGATTTTATTTTGCCTGTATTTGTACACGAGGAAACTGGCCGTATACCCGTTGCGTGTATGCCGGGAGTCGAACGTTTATCAATTGATGAACTATTAAAGGTAGGTGAACGGGCACTGGAGCTTGGCGTACCGGTACTTGATTTGTTCGGCGTACCCAATCCAGACAGCAAAACCGCAGATGGACGCGCCGCATGGGATGAAAATGGCATTATTCAGAAAGCTATCCGTGCCTTAAAATCGCGCTTTCCAGAACTGGGGGTGATGGCTGATCAGGCTCTGGATCCATATACCACTCATGGCCAGGATGGCTTACCAGACGAAAATGGTTATATTCAGAATGATGAAACCATTGAAGCTATTATTAAACAGTCACTGTCACACGCTGACGCCGGTGCCGATATTCTTTCCCCAAGCGATATGATGGATGGCCGTATTGGGGCTATTCGTGAAGCACTGGAAGAAAATGGTTTTATTCATACGCGGATAATGTCTTATGCGGCCAAATATGCCTCCGCGTTCTATGGGCCATTTCGCAGTGCGGTAGGCAGTGCCGGTAATCTGGGCAAAGGTAATAAATATACTTATCAGATGGATCCTGCAAACAGCAATGAAGCACTGCATGAAGTAGCACTAGACATTGCTGAAGGTGCGGATATGGTAATGATTAAACCGGGTATGCCTTATCTGGATGTAATCAGGCGGGTGAAAGATGAATTTGCAGTGCCAACTTATGCTTATCAGGTGTCAGGTGAATATGCAATGTTACAGGCGGCTATTCAGAATGGCTGGCTCGATGCAGATAAGGTAATTCTGGAAAGTCTGCTGGCATTTAAACGTGCCGGTGCCGATGGTATTCTCACCTACTTTGCACTGGATGCAGCACAGCGGCTACGCCAATAGAACCATATAAAGAAATTACACCATCAACGTTCGGTGGAATATATACACGAGGCACAACTCAATATATTCTGGAAAGAGTTTAATATGAAGCAATCGATTGACCTGACAGCCTCAGAAAGAAAGTTAGTGTTTGCTATGACACTATCTAGTATATTGCCATTATTAGATAGCAGTATTGTTAATGTTATTTTACCCTCAATTTCGAATGACATTAATACCTCTTATGCTTATATGCAATGGGCTGTTACCATATATATGCTTGCTTGCGCAGCTGGCATATTACTATCACCTTATGTACATGAAAATTTTGGACTCAAGAAAGCATGGGTATGCTCAATTTTTGTCTTTCTTGTTGGTTCTATATTAGTTGGATTTTCATATAACCTGGTTTCTTTAATCTTGTATAGATGTCTACAAGGTTTTGGTGCAGGAATTTTAATTCCTATTACTCAATCTACAATAGCAACTTATTTTGGTAAGGAAAGACTAAAGCCGGTTATGGCATTGATTGCTATTCCGTCAGTCTTTGCCCCTGCACTAGGGCCAATTTTTGGAGCAATCATATCAGAACAGTTAAATTGGAGAATAGCTTTTTTTATCAACATACCTTTAGTACTTATGGCTTTTTTATTTGGCAGGACGACAATGCCTGATAATAAAACGTCTAAATACAATATGAATATTTATGTATTAATGACATTTTTAATTGCTTTAATAATATTTTTCATCTCTATTAAAAATATCACTTCTGGGCATTTTTTTGATATTTTTAATATTATTATGCTAGTTTTAGGTATTGGTTTGATGATGGTTTCGCTTATTATTAATAACAAGTCAGACAGTAAACTGATCGATTTAAGTTCATTTAGTTGTATTCAATATTCGTTTGCAATAATTATGGGATTTCTGACGTCACTTATCTTTTTTGGTTTCATGATTTTTTTTCCCTTAATACAAGCAATAAATGATAATATATCTATTACATATATTGGTATGTTGCTAGCTCTACAAGGTGTAGGTGCTTGGTTGGCTAGAAAATTTATTTATGAATCTCTAAGTGAGATAAATTCATTTCTAATTATTGGTGTAGGATTAATAATATCAGCAATAAGTATATTAATAATTCAAGTAGGTGGCAACGCCTTTGAAATTATCGGTTTTACTGTTCGAGGTTCCGGATTAGGCGTCGCCACGATTGCTGTTCTCTCTTCTCCATTTGAGTTCTGTGATAAAAATCAAATTAAGGACACGAGCGCTATCACGCGTGTTACACAGCAAATTGGTGGTGCATTTGGAGGCGTATTATCAGGAATATTAATCAACCTCACTCAACATCAAATAATTTCAATAAACTGCGCTTATCAGGCAATGTTTTTTGTGTCTCTGGCTTTTGGTTTTCTAGCGGTTATTGTCTATATTTTCTTTGGCCGAGTGAATACAAGGATTTAGTATACAAAAAAACGGAACATGTGAATTCCGTTTTTTTTCGCTTATTCAGCGATACTGCTAAGCCACTTATTCAGTGTTGAACAATTGAATGTACTATTAAAGAGTCTCAACCGCTGACGCAGGTTTCAACTTGAATAAGGTATTTTTTCTGTTTAAACTAATTTTCTAAACCACTTATACAGTGTAACGGTATACTTTTCTTGCAGACATTCTTAGCAGTATGATAAAGCATCAACTAAGAAGATTATCCCGTGACAAGACAACTAAGTTGTGAATTTAAAATAGTGTAGAGCTATGATTGCATTTAGCTACACCAGCAAAACGGTCAGTTCTCATACTGGCTGGCTTAAGGGCGGATGCAATCATATATTGAAATTAACGCCCACCTGTCCTGCGTTTCTTTATTTTTATGCCAATAGGTGCCAAAACAGGCTTAATATACCTATATCCTTTGTATTAAGTCTTTACACAATGATTGAATTATCTGACTCTACACTTTGCGTTATTACAATTAAAACCGATTTTTTCATTACTTACCGCTAATATGGCATGACAACTGCTTTACACTGGTAAGGCTATTGCTGTGTATGAAAAGTAGACTTAAAAAATATAATAAAATAATTGTCTAATCCTAAGCTTGTAGTCTGCTTTCATTGTGCACTTTCATCAACAAAAGTAGTTACTGGCTGAGTGGCATAGATATATTTGCAACACACCATCAATTGCCAAATGCTCAAGTGTTTTTATAATTTCACACTTAAAACAAATATATAAAAGATAAAATTAGCTGTATTAACTTTTACAGGTATATTTAAGATATTTTTTAAAGCAATAATTTATTTCAAAACTAATGATAATTTGATTTAGATTAAATTTTTCATTAGGGACACGTAAACAAGCATTGAATATCAAATATTTATTTTTAATAAAAAAACTGCTTTTGCTACAACAGGAATGTAATCTAATTACAATAATTATAGGTTAATAATTGTATTAATATATTAACTTAATAACTATTCATATTCTCACCATACCTAACACCCTCCTACTACTAAGAAATAAACAACTGATTTATATGATAAATACTATTTACAAAATAAAGAGTAATTTGTTTTGTTTGCTATACCTTAGATAATATATAGCTTTAGGCAATATACAGTTTGGCAACATTGTCTTAAAATAGCTACTCCCGTTTTTTACAAACGTTAATCGTGTTTCCCGTAATGTTGAGGTCGTTACATGAAATTAAGTAAGCTCTCAGGGATAGTATTGACAATGCTGATCGGCTCGCTGTTTTTAAGCGGCTGTGATGCTGCTCTGCTAAACCCTAAAGGCCATATAGGTCAGGAAGAACGCTCGCTGATACTGACAGCCATAGGCTTGATGTTGATAGTCGTTATTCCGGTGATTATCATGGCGATTCTATTCTCTCTGAAATATAAAGAGGGTAGTAATGCCAAATACTCACCGAAATGGGCGCATTCCAATAAACTCGAGGCCATAGTTTGGGGTATTCCTATCCTGATTATTCTCATTCTGGGGACAATCACATGGAAAACCACTCACTCTCTGGACCCTTACCGTCCGCTGGAAAGTGACAAGAAGCCGGTGGTTATTGAAGTAATTTCATTAGACTGGAAATGGTTGTTTATCTACCCGGAACAGGGTATTGCCACTGTTAATGAAATTGCTTTCCCGAAAGATACCCCGGTGGAATTCAAAATCACTTCCAATACAGTGATGAATTCATTCTTTATTCCCCAGCTGGGCAGCCAGATTTACGCTATGGCCGGTATGCAAACCAAGCTTCATCTGATTGCTGATACTGCCGGTGAATACAAGGGTATTTCATCAAGCTACAGCGGTGCAGGTTTCTCTGGTATGAAATTTACTGCCATTGCTACACCGGACGAAGCCAGCTTCAATCAGTGGGTGGATAAGGTGAAACAGTCACCCAATACACTTAATGACATGGCTTCATTCAACAAACTGGCTGCGCCAAGTGAATTCCACAAAGTGGAATATTTCTCCAGCGCAAATCCGAGTTTGTACGGCAACGTGATTGCTAAATTTGCCAATCACAATATGCCTGCTACTCTACAGGCCAGTGCTGCCAGCAGTGCTGAGTAAGCTTGCGAGGAAATAAACAATGTTCGGAAAATTATCTTTAGATGCGATACCGTTCCATGAACCTATTGTCATGGTAACGATTACAGCTATCATCGTCATTGGCTTGGCGCTGGTAGGTGCAATTACGTATTTTCATAAATGGGGCTATCTGTGGAAAGAATGGATTACCACAGTTGACCATAAACGTATCGGTATCATGTATATCATTGTCGCAATAGTGATGTTGGTACGTGGTTTTGCCGATGCGGTTATGATGCGTGGCCAGCAGGTACTTGCCTCTTCCGGTACCAGTGACGGCTTTTTGCCGCCTCATCACTATGATCAGATTTTCACCGCCCATGGTGTAATCATGATTTTCTTTGTGGCGATGCCTTTTGTTATCGGCTTGATGAATTTTGTCATTCCGTTACAGCTTGGTGCGCGTGATGTGGCTTACCCATTCCTGAATAATCTGGGTTTCTGGTTTACTGCCGTTAGTGTGGTACTGGTTAACCTTTCTCTGGGTCTGGGTGAGTTTGCCCAAACTGGCTGGCTGGCCTATCCGCCTTTGTCTGGTCTGGAATTCAGCCCGGGTGTAGGTGTGGATTACTGGATATGGAGCTTACAGATATCGGGGATCGGGACTACAGTTAGCGCAGTTAACTTTATCGCTACCACCCTGAAAATGCGTGCTCCTGGCATGACCATGATGAAAATGCCTATTTTCTGCTGGGCATCTTTCTGTAGCAACATTCTGATTCTGACTTCTTTTCCGATTCTGACTGCGTCTGTAGCCATGCTGACATTGGACCGTTACCTCGGTACCCATTTCTTTACCAATGAACTGGGCGGTAACATGATGATGTACATCAATCTGATCTGGGCATGGGGTCACCCGGAAGTGTATATTCTGATACTGCCGATATTTGGTGTGTATTCAGAAGTTACTGCTACTTTCTCTCGCAAAACCATGTTTGGTTATACCTCTATGGTATGGGCAACCGTGTGTATTACCATCCTGTCATTCATCGTATGGCTGCACCACTTCTTTACCATGGGTTCAGGAGCCAATGTCAACGCGTTCTTCGGTATCGCCACCATGATTATTTCCATCCCTACTGGGGTGAAAATCTTCAACTGGCTGTTTACCATGTATGAAGGCCGCATTTCTTTCCATGTACCAATGCTGTGGACTGTAGGCTTTATTATTACCTTCTCAGTTGGTGGTATGACAGGCGTGCTGCTGGCCGTACCGGGTGCTGACTTCGTACTGCATGGCAGTTTATTTCTGGTTGCCCACTTCCATAACACCATTATTGGTGGTGTGGTATTTGGTCTGTTTGCTGCGCTTAATTACTGGTTCCCGAAAGCATTTGGCTTCAAGCTGGATGAAAAATGGGGTAAGCGCGCTTTCTGGTGCTGGTTTATCGGCTTCTTTGTGGCATTCATGCCATTATATGCACTGGGCTTCATGGGTATGACCCGTCGTCTGAGCCAGCACATTGATCCGGCCTTCCACAATTTACTGTGTGTAGCCGCTGTTGGTGCTGCCATCATTGCTCTGGGTGTGGCCTGCATGGTGATTCAGGTTGTTGTTTCCTGTCTGCATCGCAAGGAAAACCTTGATGTTACTGGTGACCCATGGGATGGTCGTACACTGGAATGGTCTACTTCTTCTCCAGTACCTTTCTACAACTTCGCCGTGCAGCCACAGGTTGAAAGCCGTGATGCATTCTGGGACGAAAAAGAAAAAGGTATTGCTTATAAAAAACCAGCTAAATATGAAGAAATTCATATGCCGAAAAACACTGCTGCCGGTTTGGTTATCGGGGTATTCTCGTTGATTTTCGGTTTTGCCATGATCTGGCATATCTGGTGGATGGCTATCGTTGGCTTCGCTGGCATGATTATTAGCCTCATTGCCAAGAGCTTTGATACGGACGTTGATTACTATGTTCCGGTTGCTGAAATTGAAGCTATTGAAAGCAAACGTTTTGATGAATTAACTAAAGCAGGACTGAAATAATGTCAACTGAAACCTTGATTCACGGTAAGACGTCTGAACACGCTCACCACGACAACGGTTCACTGAAGGTATTCGGGTTCTGGATTTACCTGATGAGTGACTTGATTTTGTTCTCCTGTCTGTTTGCCACCTATATCGTGCTCCTGCCGGGCACGGCAGGTGGTCCAAGCGGCAAGGACATTTTCGAGCTGCCTTTTGTGCTGGTAGAAACTTTTGCTCTTTTATTGAGTTCCATTACCTACGGTTTTGCCGTACTGGCAATGAACCGCAATAATCAGAGTCAGGTTTTGTTATGGCTGGTTATTACTTTTGTATTCGGTGCCTGCTTCATTGGTATGGAATTATATGAATTCCATCATCTGATTACACACGGTATGGGCCCTGACCGTAGTGGCTACCTCTCTGGCTTCTTTGCACTTGTGGGTACCCATGGTCTGCACGTTACTGCCGGTTTGATCTGGATGGCTGTGATGATGATTCAGGTAGCTTCACGTGGCTTAACCAGTGTTAACCGCATGCGTATCAACTGCCTGAGCCTGTTCTGGCACTTTCTGGACATCGTGTGGATTTGCGTGTTCTCAATTGTATATCTGATGGGGGTAGCGTTATGAGTCATTCAAACCATCAAGACCATATCCCACAACATGGCAGTTCTAAAAACTATATCATTGGTTTTATCCTGTCGGTGGTATTAACCCTGATTCCGTTTCTGATGGTAATGAATCAATCTGCAGATAGAACAACTCTGTTTGCTGTGATTGTAATTACTGCTGTTTTGCAGCTTCTTGTTCAGCTGGTATGTTTCCTCCATCTGGGCAGTAATCCTGAAGAACGCTGGAATCTGATTTCATTTATCTTCACCGCAATTGTGATTGTATTGTTGGTAGGCCTTTCCATCTGGATTATGTGGAGCCTCAATGCAAACATGGTGTTAGGTTAAAGGCAGTTCATGATTAAGCCATACCTGCAAGTAACAAAACCAGGTATTATCGTCGGCAACCTTATTTCGGTTGTCGGCGGGTTTTTGCTGGCTGCCAAAGGCAGCATAAACGGCTACCTGCTTATTCTTACCCTGCTGGGCGTGTCTTTGGTTGTGGCCTCCGGCTGTGCGTTTAATAACCTGATTGACCGCGATATTGATCCGAAAATGGAACGTACCAAGAATCGTGTGCTGGCACGAGGACTGGCCTCTGCGCGTGTTACCTTTGCGCTGGCTACGATATTGGGTATTGCCGGATTTGCTGTACTTTACTTTGGCGCAAATCCGCTGGCCATGTGGTTATCCGTTATGGGCTTTGTGGTTTATGTAGGGATTTACAGTCTCTATATGAAACGGCATTCCGTTTACGGAACATTAATCGGCAGTCTATCAGGTGCCGCACCACCAGTTATCGGTTATTGTGCAGTGAGCAATAATTTTGATGCGGGTGCACTTATTCTGCTGGCGATTTTCAGTCTCTGGCAGATGCCACATTCCTATGCAATTGCAATTTATCGCTTTAAGGATTATCAGGCCGCCAATATTCCGGTTTTACCGGTTGTAAAAGGCATTGCAGTAGCAAAACACCATATCACTTTTTATATCATTGCCTTTATGTTTGCAACATTGATGCTGTCTATCGGAGGCTACGCCGGATATAAATATCTGATAGTGGCTGCGGCTGTCAGCATGTGGTGGCTATGCATGGCATTATCTGGTTATAAAGCCCAGAATAATGACCGTATATGGGCACGCAAACTATTTGTGTTTTCGATTATTGCTATCACTACTTTAAGTATAATGATGTCGGTAGACTTTATGACTCCGGCTTCACCAACTGTATTAAGTCTGGCTGGCTGATATCCTGAACATAAATACATAACAATACGCAAACCACCCAACCTGCCTTTGTTTCTTTTACAATAGGCAGGTTTTTCTTTTAAGCTGTATTCAAAATGAATTCCAAGAATAATGATACGCAAATGAATTTTGCCGAAAGGCGTGCAACCTGGGGACTAGGGGCAGTTTTTTCACTGCGCATGCTGGGTATGTTTATGGTATTGCCAGTTCTGACTACCTATGGCATGACATTACAGGGTGCCAGTGAAAGCCTGATTGGGCTGGCAATCGGAATTTATGGTCTGATGCAGGCAATTTTACAGATTCCGTTTGGCTTGTGGTCTGACCATTTTGGCCGCAAGCCTTTAATTGTTGGCGGCTTATTGATTTTTACTCTGGGCAGTATCATTGCTGCTTTAACGACCTCCATATGGGGGATAATTCTGGGGCGCGCTTTACAGGGCAGCGGCGCCATTGCGGCAGCAGTAATGGCTTTGCTATCAGATCTCACCCGTGAACAGAATCGCACCAAAGCCATGGCTTTTATCGGCATCAGCTTCGGCATCACTTTTGCGATTGCTATGGTATGCGGGCCGATAATCACACATGCGATAGGTCTGCATGGTTTATTCTGGGTAATCGCAGCACTGGCACTGGCCGCTATTGTGCTTACTCTATTTTTTGTTCCTGACAGCAGCGTCCATATTCTTAATCGTGATTCGGGTATGGTACGTGGCAGCTTTGGTACTGTGTTGCGTAATCATTCGCTGTTTAAGCTGAACATCGGTATTTTTTGTATGCATTTCCTGCTGATGTCAACTTTTGTTGCCCTGCCAGTGCAACTGGAGCTCTCAGGCTTTCCTGCGGCCAGACACTGGCAGATTTATCTGTATACGATGCTGATTGCTTTCATTACTGTTCTGCCACCAATCATTTATGCTGAAAGCAAACGAAAAATGCGGCGGGTATTTATTTTTTGCGTTGCCGTACTGCTAATTGCTGAAGCTATATTGTGTCTGGCTGACACTTCCTTCTGGCCACTGGTTGTAGGTGTTTTATTGTTCTTTATTGCTTTTAATCTGATGGAAGCACTTCTGCCCTCATGGGTAAGTAAAGAAGCACCAGCAGGTTATAAAGGCACGGCAATGGGTATCTATGCTACGGGTCAGTTCCTGGGCGTAGCCTGTGGTGGCACAACTGGCGGCTGGCTGGCAGCACACACTGGTGCGCATACGGTATTCTTATTCGGTATCGGATTAACTTTTGCATGGCTGTTGCTTAGTTTTACCATGCGGGAACCGCCCTATTTAGCCAGCCTGCGCTTAACTCTGGATAGTAAACAAACTTTGCCCGACAATGCTCAGCAGCAATTAATGCAAATGGCTGGAGTACATCAGGTTTTGATTGTGTCAGAAGAGCACAGTATCTATATCAAAATTGACAGTAAAATCACTAGCCGTAATCAACTGGAAACGTTTATCAGCACTATTACAGAATAAATAAAAACAGGCATAAGGCAGTAATCATTAATATTACCAGCCTATGCCTGTTTATTGAGTGCTACCGAACAGGTTGTAAAAAAATTTTCAGATTTTTCTGCTAACTTTATCGCAATTTATACTCAAATCCGGTGAAGTTTTATACTGAGCAAAATCTATCTGCATAATTTCCGTTTCTGTGCCCGTATTGATCTAGCACTAAGTGATTGATGCCTGCTCGAATACATGCATGATTTCATTGGCTAATACAATCTGGCTGTCGACGACCTTAGTTGCACCTGCCTGAATAAATAACTGTTTGTCTTGCTCGTATCTGCTGAAAGTTACTATTTGTAGCTGCGGATTGAGCGCTATCGCCGCTCTGATAATCGACTCTACCTCGGTTTTATTCTGAATAGTAATAATCAGCTTTTTGGCCTGACCCACAAATACAGCATCCAGCATACCATCTGATAATGCGTGCCCATAAGCTACGGGTATCTGGCGTGCACGCAAT
This sequence comes from Snodgrassella sp. ESL0253, assembly GCF_013344965.1. Taxonomy (NCBI): domain Bacteria; kingdom Pseudomonadati; phylum Pseudomonadota; class Betaproteobacteria; order Neisseriales; family Neisseriaceae; genus Snodgrassella; species Snodgrassella sp. ESL0253. The sequence continues at coordinate 29,774 of NZ_JAAEDQ010000001.1, forward strand.
TGGGTGACTACCTCAAGGCGGTTTTCCTGTACATACACGGTTTCATTCTGTGCCTGCAAATGCCTGATTACCTCCTGACCAACCGGACCAGCACCGACAAGTACTGTATGATTGCTTACAGGAGGAGCCACTGCCATGTCTTCATCAATAAAATAAATCGATACCGGTTTAATTGGTGCCGCCACTTTTGCATGGGGCTTATCTGACAACATGCCGCTATCAGGCACACTGACAGTTGCTACTGTTTCCTGCTGGAATTGTTTTTTCACATAACGATTCAGCCAGACAAATAAAAATGGATTACAGATAATTGAAATCAGGGCACTGCCCAGAATCAGGTCACTGGCCAATGGTGGCAGAATGTTGTATACCGCCCCCAGACTGGCAATCATAAAGGAGAATTCACCAATCTGTGCCAAGGCCACTGCGATTGTCAGTGCAGTTTGTGGCGGATATCCGAATACGCGCACAATCAGAAATGCCCCCAGACTTTTGCCTATGACCACCACCAGCAGGGTTGCCAATAGCAATAATGGTTCACGAATAATAATACTGGGGTCAAACAGCATGCCTACTGAAACAAAAAACAGCACGGTAAAAAATTCGCGCAAGCCACTGGAGGCATCTTCAGCAGTATGGTTCATGCTGGTTTCACTGATAATGGCGCCAGCAAAAAAGGCGCCCAGTGCAAAAGATACGCCAAAAAGATAATTTGCCAGTATGGCACAGCCCAAAGCAACGGCAATCACGGCCAGCCGGAAAAGCTCAGGACTACCGGTGCCAACCACCCGCTGTAACGACCATGGAATCAGTCTGCGCCCGAGAAACAGCATCACTAGGACAAAGGCGATAATCTGGACACTGGTTTTGCCAAGCAAGTAAAGCAGATTAGCACCTGAAACACTACCCTGCCCAGATAGAACCGGTGCCAGTGCTGGAATCATCACCAGCACAAATACCATGGCTATGTCTTCAACAATCAGCCAGCCGGTGGCAATTCGTCCCTGAGAAGAATCGCCCAGATGCCAGCGTTGCAAAGCCGCTATCAGCACAACGGTAGAAGCACATGATAGTGCCAGCCCAAACACCACACCAGCACCAGTACTCCAGCCGGCCAGCCAGGCCAGTAGCCAGCCCAGCAGGGTAGCCAGCGCTATCTGAATCAGCGCACCCGGTATGGCCACACGTTTTACAGCCAGTAAATCACGGATAGAAAAATGCAGCCCCACTCCGAACATCAGCAAAATCACGCCCAGCTCAGCCAGCTGCTGCGACAAGTGCATATCAGCAGTAAAGCCTTTGGTATAAGGGCCAACGATTATGCCCGCCAGCAAATAACCAACGAGTGGAGGCATACGCAGTTTATGCGCGATATAGCCAAGTACAAAGGCAAAAAATAAACCACCAACGATGGTTTCAACCAGTGGAAATGAGTGATGCATTGCTTTCCCAGAGTAATAATTAGTAATAGTAAATAATCTATACTAGCGAAAATATCCCAACAAATAAAAGCTTTTATAAGATTTTAGGTTATAATTATTGTTTCTTATCCAGATTTTTCATATCTTATGCTTAAATAGCCCTATTTATTTACTGCGTTGCTGAAAAGGGTAACTAAGATGGCCAGATTTGTTACCAGAGTTAATCAGCCAGACTGAAAAAGGTTATATTGCGGTTTTTTCCGGAACACGGTTAACAATATTTAATTTTATGCCTGTTTTGTACTTAATAACGCTTGTTAATTTCACTATAATATTGGTTTAGGAAAGTATTTATTAATGACAATAGACCGAATACCGCCGGTTATAACCAATCCGGGTAGAAGCGCATTATTTATTACCCTTGGCATTCAGGATAATGATGCGGCCATTGCTAGATTGCTTGAATTCATCACTGGTTTCTCAGCTTTAGTACGCAGTATGCATGGCCGTTTTCACGATGAAAACTTCAATGCATTAATGGGGATTGGTTCGGATGCATGGGACAAATTACGCCCTGGAAAACCGAAACCAAAAGAGTTAGTGCCCTTTACCGCTATCAAAGGCGCCAGACACACAGCCGTGGCCACACCAGGCGATTTGTTTTTTCATATTCGCGCAGACCGTCAGGATATTTGTTATGAAATGGCTGCAATGATTCATGAATTACTGGCAGACGCTACTTATTCTATTGATGAAATAAGTGGCTTTCGTTATCTTGATGGACGGGCCATTATTGGTTTTGTTGATGGTACGGAAAATCCGGAAGATACAATCAGAACTGATTATGCACTGGTAGGTGATGAAGACCCGTTGTTCCGCAATGGTAGCTATGCCTTTACCCAGAAATATCTGCATAATATGCAGACGTGGCGGCAATTATCAGTGGAAGAGCAGGAAAAAGTCATTGGCCGCCGCCGTTTCAATGATATTGAACTGTCTGATAAGGAAAAACCGCCAACGGCACATAACAATGTCAGTAAAGCTTATGATGCTGAAGGCAATGAGCTGAAAATTGTTCGCGCCAATGTTGCGTTTGCTCATCCATCGAAAAATGAGTATGGCACGTTTTTTATCGGTTATGCACGTTCTTTTGCGGTAACACGCCAAATGCTGCAACATATGTTTACAGGTAATGCCGAAGGGCATGTAGACCGCCTGCTGGATTTCAGTACCCCGGTTAGCGGCAGCCTGTATTTTATTCCGGCACCGGATTTGCTGGATGAATTTGATTCGTGAGTTACTATTGCATGTTTTGATTCAAGGGGAACTTGCTACAAGACTGCGCCAGATTCGAATCAACAACGATTTATTACAACATTTCAATAAAGGAAAACTGTTTGGATGGGTAGTGTACTTTTTTTACAGGCAATTACGGTTATTTTTTCGCTGTCTATTGTTACCACGCTTTTAAATAAACGTTTATTTGACATGCCGCAGGCCATTGGTGTGCCAATTGTCTCCGCGATTCTGGTATTTTCCCTGCAATGGGGTATGAATCTGTTCGGGCGCAATCATTTTATCCATGTGGATATCATGGCACTAAAAGCCGCCGTTAGCCATATTAACTTTTATGATTTTCTAGTAAACGGCGTAATCTGTTTTATCCTTACCTCTTCTGCCCTCAAGTTCAGGATTTCCGATCTGAAACGCTACTGGCGCCAAATTCTGATTCTGGCTACATTGGGCTTGCTGTTATGCTCGACACTCTTTGGCAGCCTGCTTTATGCATTCCAGTTCTTGGTTGGCGATCATGTGCCCTTGCTGGTATTGTTACTGCTGGGTTCGGCGCTTGGGGCTACAGACCCTATCGGCATTAAGGGCGTATTAAGCTCAGTGCGCACACCTCGCCACTTAATGGTAAAGCTGGAAGGTGAATCATTATTCAATGATGCCATGTGTATCGTGGTATTCATGACTATTCTTACCCTGATTAGCGGACAGCATGTTTCACCAATTGGTGTGGTGGAGAATTTTTTCTATGAAATTGTGGTCGCGGTGATTATCGGGTTTATTTTCGGTATTGGTGCACTGCGCCTCTTGCATGGCAAGCATGAAAATGAGTCACTGATTCTGGCAACAGCACTGCTGGCTTCCGGTTCCTACCTTGTGGCTTATTTTGCTCATGCATCCGGCCCGATTGCCTGTGTGGTAGGCGGCCTGATTGTCGGCAACAAATGGCAGGAAGTATTACAGAAGAAAGAAATTGATGATGTTAACAATTTCTGGCATGCGGTAGAGGGTATTATTAATTCGTTTTTGTTTACCCTGATTGGTCTGGAACTCTTCATTGTTGATATGAGCAAAACGCTGGTTATCGGCGGTATTGTGGCGTTTGTATTGCTTCATCTGAGCCGTTTCATTGGCAATATATTGGCATTTATGCTGTTTCCGAAAGTGTACAAGAAAAGCTATCATGGCAGCCTGACCATTTTGTCATGGGGCGGTGTACGCGGTGGTATTTCACTGGCTTTGATTCTGGCTGTAGCCAATATGCCGGCACTGGCCAAATACAGTGATATTCTGGTTGGATACACCTTTATCTGTGTACTGCTTTCCGGTGTAGTATGTGGTCTTGGTTTACCCGAAGTGCTCAATGCGTTTTATCACAATCCAAATGAGCCGAAAACTGGTTTTCGCGGCTGGTATCAGCGCCAGTGTCACCGCTTTAACCGCAGTGGTGTTATGTATACCATTGAAGAGCGCTCCGATGGTTCAGAGTACATTTCCGTATATAATCCGATAGCTGTGGCTACAGCGGCTGCTGATCCGAGTGAGGAAATTGCGCTGACTCCAGAAGAGTTAAAACAGAAAGTAGATAAACTGGAAAATCCAGATAATTTCTAAATGAAATCAGTAAAGGCCAGCATAAGCATGCTGGCCTTTCTTTATGATACACAATTGCAAAAACAAATTCCGATTGGCTGGTTTACTTACCCCAACTGAGCTTCTACAAACTGTTTAACCGCAGCAGTATCATTATCCATCACGGTAACATGTTGAGGTAAATCCTCTAGTCCGGCCAGATTATCAGGGCGCGGAATCACCACGCCATCACCGACTGCCTCATGAATGGTTTGGGCAAATTTGGCGGCCTGCGCAGTTTCCAGACAGATAATGATTTCGCCCGCTTCGCGCAACTGCCGCGCCACCTTTACCCCATCTGCTGTATGCGGATCAATCAGTTCACCATCTTGTGCATACACTTGAGCAATGGTTTGCAGGCGGTCAGCATGGGTACTTTTACCGGCAGCAAAGCCATACTGATGCTGAATTTTATCCAGCAGATGGCTTAAATCAAATCCGCTGCCTGTAGCCACCTGCTGCCATAGCTGCTGAACCTGTGCGCCATCATGGTCGAGTAAGTCGTAAACAAAGCGTTCAAAATTGGATGCTTTGGAGATGTCCATTGATGGGCTGGAAGTTACAAATGTATGCGCTGCATCGCGAGGACGGTAATGACCGGTATTGAAAAACTCGTTCAATACATCGTTTTCATTAGTAGCCACAAGCAGACGATGAACAGGCAAGCCCATACTGCGGGCAATATGTCCGGCCAGTACATTGCCAAAATTACCACTGGGTACACAAAATGATACTTTCTGCTCATTAGTACTTGTAGCGGCAAAATAGCCTTTAAAGTAGTATACTACCTGTGCCACAATCCTTCCCCAATTGATGGAGTTAACTGTACTCAGGTGATAATGAGCTTTGAAGGCATGATCATTTTGCAATGCTTTCACAATATCCTGACAATCGTCAAACATGCCCTTAATGGCAATATTGAAGATATTACTGTCCTGCAAACTATACATCTGCGCACGCTGAAAATCGCTCATTTTGCCAAATGGCGATAACATGAATACATTTACCCGTTCTTTGCCACGCAAAGCATATTCAGCAGCAGAACCGGTATCGCCACTGGTAGCACCAATAATATTCAGATAACGGTTTTCACGCTCCAGCACGTATTCAAACAGATTACCCAGCAACTGCATGGCCATGTCTTTAAATGCCAGTGTTGGCCCATTCGAAAGCGCCTCAATGCGGATACCATCATGTAATGTTCTCAGCGGAGTGATTTCATTATTACCAAACACTTCTGTGGTGTAGGTTTGATTAATGATTGTCTGCAAATCTGTTTTGGGAATATCGGTAGCAAACAGACTGATAATCTGCATGGCCAGCTCGGCATAACTTAATGAACGCCAGTCATGCAGGGTAATTGCATCAACATGCGGATAGTTTTGTGGCAATAATAAACCGCCATCATCGGCCAGACCGGCCATTAATGCCTGACTGAAGCTTTTTGGCGCTGTCTGCCCTCTGGTACTAATGTATTTCATTATTTCTCCTGTATGATTATCCAACCATATCTGGACCAAGTTAATAACACTATATTTATAAGCTACATACCTCAGCCTGAGATGCAATAAATCCAGCTACTCTTTGCTGGCGCACCTGAGGATAAACCATCTTTGCAACTTCTTTGATATTGAGCTTGCGTTTGGTTTGTTCAGCAACACAGCTACAATATGGCTTACGCTTTCCTGACAGGTCAATTGTTCCCAACCCCCGGATACGCAGCGGCTTGCTCAACTGACGCTGACATTCCTGATTAATCATATATCCGGCAATGCCAGAAACCAGCCTGTCTCCTGACTTTTGGTCATATTTGATGTAAATCCCTATTGCCACGAATATAAAAATAATAAAAAACAATATTTTATTCATTGATTTTTTCATTTGGATTAAAATCAGACTAAAATACAATTGTCCTTTTTATATGTCATGTAATCAAGACGATTATACACATAGTGCAACAGTTATATACCGAGCAAAATTTATACAATCAGGTACAATATATTACACTAACTACCGTGTACTGAATGACACGACATGGATTTATTTAATCAGAAACCTTTACCCCCACTGGCAGAACAGCTACGCCCGCAGAATCTGGATGAAGTAATTGGCCAGCAGCACCTGATTGGTACAGGTAAACCATTACGGGTTGCTGTAGAAACCGGACATCTGCATTCCATGCTGCTTTGGGGGCCGCCGGGTGTAGGCAAAACCACGCTGGCACGCATTCTGGCACAGAGCTTTAATGCCCAGTTTATCCCACTGTCGGCGGTTTTTTCTGGGGTAAAAGAAATCCGCTTGGCCGTGGAAAAAGCCCAGCTGGCTTTACAGCACGGCCAGCGTACCATCCTGTTTGTAGATGAAGTACACCGCTTTAATAAATCACAGCAGGATGCATTTTTACCCTATGTAGAAAACGGCGTGTTTACCTTTATCGGCGCTACAACAGAAAATCCCTCTTTTGAAGTTAATCCGGCACTTTTGAGCCGGTCGCAGGTTTACACCCTCCATTCACTCAGCATCGAAGAACTGCAACAGCTACAGCAAAAAGTTTTCAGCCTGCCTGAATTCAAATCTTTCACCATTGCTACCGATGCGCAGACATTAATCCTCAACAGTGCCGATGGCGACGGCCGACGCTTTCTCAACTTACTTGAGCAACTGATTCATACTGCGCAGGCACAACAGCAGACTGAAATCAGTGCGGCCTTAACAGCCAGTACTCTGGGCACTCAGTTACGCCGTTTCGATAAAGGTGGTGACAGCTTTTACGAACAGATTTCAGCATTACATAAATCTGTGCGTGGCTCTCACCCCAATGCTGCCCTATACTGGTTTAGCCGTATGCTGGATGGCGGTGCAGATCCGCGCTATCTGGCGCGGCGGATTATCCGCATGGCTTGGGAAGATATTGGTCTGGCTGACCCGCGGGCAATGCAGATAGCCAATGATGCTGCCCTAACCTATGAACGGCTTGGCAGCCCTGAAGGTGAGCTGGCTCTGGCACAGGCAGTATTGTATCTGGCTTGTGCTGCCAAAAGTAATGCAGGTTATGTGGCTTATAATGAGGCGCGTGCATTTGTCAAAAAACATCCGTCCAGTGAAGTACCGGTACACTTGCGCAATGCTCCTACCAAACTGATGAAAGAACTGGGTTACGGTCGTGAATACCGTTATGCCCATGATGAACCGCATGCTTATGCGGCCGGTGAAACCTATATGCCGGAAGGTATGGATGAACCGGCATTCTATCAGCCAGTAACACGCGGACTGGAAATTAAAATCGCGGAAAAACTGGCTTTTTTACATAATCTTGATGAAGAGGCCGGACAGAATGAAACAAAATAAACAATCATTGTGTACCATTGACACGCAACCATTCGGCTTGATAGATGGCGAAAGCACCACCCTGTGGACACTGGCAAACAGTAATGGCATGCAGGTATCGATTATGGACTTTGGTGCCATCATTACTTCGATTGTGATGCCTGACAGGGACAACAAGCCGATTGAGTGTGTTCTGGGCTTTGATAGTGCTGAAGACTATGCCAGCACCAGCTATCGTAGCAACAACCCGCATCTAGGCGCGGTAATTGGCCGCCATGCCGGCCGTATCAGCCATGCCCGTGCGCCACTCAATCAGAAACTTATCCAGCTCACACCCAATCTGGGTGAACATCATATGCATGGTGGCTATACCGGCTTCGACCAGAAATGGTGGACAGTCAGTACTACCCACGCAGATGAACAAGAAGCTTCTGTTACCCTGCAATTATTCAGTGCCGATGGCGAAGAAGGCTACCCCGGCAACCTGAATGTGCAGGTATGTTATACCCTGACTGCAAACAATGAATTAAATGTTGATTTTAGCGCTCAATCAGACCGGGATACCTTTATCAATCTTACCCAGCACAGTTATTTTAATCTGGCTTTGCATGAAAATACTGTCAGCGAGCATCAGTTGTGGCTGTTACCACAGGAAATTATCGTTACTGATAAAGACATGATGCCAACCGGCGCCATTACCAAAGCATCTGCGGCACTTGATTTTCATTCTGCCCGTCCAATTGCCAACAGCGTTATTGATACAGCTTATGTATTACCACCGCATTCAGCCAACAGTATCATCGCACGCATAAGCGCACCAGATACTGGCCTGTCCATGGCGGTTAAAACCGATGCACCAGTGGTGGTGGTTTATAATGCCCAGCACCTGCCCGAACAGCAACTACCCAAGCGTAAATCACTCCGGCCATTTGCTGCTATCTGTTTTGAGCCACAAGGCTATACAGATGCTCCTAACCAGCCTGCTTTCCCGAATAACATTCTGCGTGCCGGTGCTACATTTAAACAGCATATTGCCTATATATTCAGCCGCGATCCTATCCAGCCCGTTATCAGTTAATGGCTAAGGCAGGCACTACTATTTTTGCCACACCAGTTTCATATACAAAGCAAAAACGATTGCCAAACGGAGTAAATGTACACTAGCGGGCAGACATATCTGCAGTATGAACGTGATAAAATAGGGACTTCTTTTACTCAATCAATACTGCCTATCATGAAATGGAATGATATTCATGCCATTGCATTCGATCTGGATGGCACTCTGGTCGATTCAATTGCCGATTTATGTGCTGCTGCCAATCATATGCGCGCTGAGCTGAACTTATCGCCGCTACCGGCTGCTGAATTGACCACCTACGTAGGCGATGGCCTGTCCAGTCTGGTACACCGTGCACTCAGCGGCAGTAAAGATGGTCAGGTAGATGAAACAAGCTGGACGCAGGGCTTTACTGCCTTTATCGCTTATTATCGTACTCATTTAAGCGTTCATACCCGCCCGTATCCAGAAGTAGAAACTGCGCTGGCACTGTTTCGTGCCCGGGGACTACCTTTAGCGGTAATCACTAATAAAAATGAAATTCTGGCCGTGGAACTATTGTGCCAGCTCGGGCTGGCTGATGCATTCAGCCTGGTTGTGGGCGGTGACACACTGGCCGAAAAGAAGCCCTCCCCCATGCCTTTATTACACACGGCGGAAGTATTAGGCGTGCCAATCGAAAATTTATTGATGGTGGGCGACTCAGCCAATGATATTCTGGCTGCTAAGGCTGCCGGTGCATTAAGCTGTGGGGTAACTTGGGGCTATGCCGACATGGGACAGCTAGCACAAAATGCCCAAACCAAACCAGACATCATCATCGATAACCTGCCACAGATTGATGATGGTATGCGTCATCATGGTGACAGCGATATCCGTGCATGAAGCAAAAAATCAGTTTACGCGCCCGTGCCATTACCATACTGGCACGGCAGGAAATCAGCCGTGCCGAACTGGCACGTAAACTGCGTCCCCATGTTGACGAGGGCGATGATCTGGAAGCCTTACTGGATGAGCTGGAACAGCGGCACTGGCAATCAGATGCACGTTATGCTGAAACCTATATCAACAGTAAAAGCCGGATGCATGGCAATCTGCGTTTACAGCAAAGCCTGAAACAAAAAGGGGTAGATGCTGAGCTGATTGCAGACTATTTACCAGACAAAGATGAACAGATAAGTAATGCTGTAACTGTATTGCAGAAAAAATACCGTAAGCCGCCGGCTGATTTGAAAGAAAAACACAAATACATGCATTTTCTTGCCTATCGTGGCTTTAGTATGGATATTATTCATGCTGCAATTGAGCAGGCATGGGCAGATACTGCCCTACCTGATGAAGATGAATACTGGCAATAGCAACGGAACCAATACAAGATACATCAGATTTCATGTATAACCATGATAAATCAGCCAGCCATGTATCCTCAATTCAGCAAATCATTATCTAAAAAAAGCCCAGTTAAATAACCGGGCTTTTTTTATCGATGCCTAACCTCAATGCAAACTAACATCTTCACGTTTTAGATGGTCGTTACTGGTGCCTGTGGGCTTACCAGACCAGTAGCTGGCCAGAAACGAACCGGAAATATTATGCCACAACGAAAATATTGCACCGGGCAAGGCTGCCATCGGTCCAAAGAAGCTGGAACCCAATACAGCGGCCAGACCAGAGTTCTGCATGCCTACTTCCAATGCCAGCGTGCGACAGATGGATTTGTCAAAACCAAACAAACGTCCACCCCAGTAACCGCCAATCAGCCCCAAGGCATTATGTAGAATCACTCCAATAACAACAATGGCTGTTTCAATCCCGATTTTATCACTACTCAGTGATACTACAGTAGACAATACGATGATAATCAAGCACATGGTAATCAATGGTAGTGAAGGTACAACTTTTTTTACCAGTTGCGGCGCAAAATAATTAATGGTTACCCCGAAAGTGATAGGTAAAGCCACAATCAGGAAAATTTCCTTCAGCATACTCATAACTGGTACAGCAATAGATGCAGCAATATACATTTTTGCTAATAATGGCGTTGCAAAGATACCCACTATGGTAGACAAAGCACTAATAGTCACCGATAGTGCTACATCACCCTTGGATAAAAACACCATTACATTGGAAGCAGTACCGCTGGCCACACACCCTACCAGCACCATGCCTGCCTGCAATTCTGGCGACATATCCAGCATCTTGGCAATCAGCCATGCTGCCAGCGGCATAATCAGGTAATGTAAACCAATACCAGCTACTATAGGAGTCGGCCGTTTCAGTACTCGAGTGAAATCCTCAATTTTCAGTGTCATGCCCATGGATAACATCACCAGCATTAACATTTCAGAAATATAAGGTTTTAGCGGAACAAAAACAGCAGGATTACGATAGGCAAAGATAGAACATAAGGCTGCCCACAATGGGAACAGCCTTGTAATAATGGCAATCACGAGAATCGTCTCATGCGATGATAGAAATCAGCTTAGGCAGCCATAGCCTTGATTTTGGCAGCCAAACGACTTTTATGACGTGCTGCTTTGTTTTTATGAAAAACACCTTTATCAGCAATGCGATCAATCACTTTAACGCTTTCGCTGTAAGTAACCTGAGCAGCAGCTTTATCGCCTGCTTCAACGGCTTTCAATACTTTTTTAACCGCAGTGCGAAAAGCGGTACGCAAGCTGGCGTTGTGGGCACGTTGTTTCAGTGCCTGACGAGCGCGCTTACGAGATTGTGCACTATTGGCCATCAATATCTCCTAACATACATATACAAATCATGAAACGCAGAATTTTAATGACTTCGCAGCATAAAAGCAAGTGCCCCTGTTGTTTTTTAGCTGGAAATCTATGCAGACAAGTAATTAAGATTGCTTGTCTTAGTCTGTTTTCTCGTCCTTAATGATGGCATTTTCCGGCAGCTGGCGAAAGTAATCACTGCGCCAGTATGCCTGTGTTCCTTCCTGAATCAGTACCAGACACACAGCTGCCAGTGGCAACGCCAACAACATGCCAACAAAACCGAGTAGCTGCCCAAATGCCATTAACGAAAAAATCACCCAGAATGGCGACAGGCCAATCCTGTCACCCACAATTTTTGGAGTAACAAAAAAGCTTTCCAGAAACTGGCCTACTGCAAAAACACCCCACACCATTAATAGTCCTGTCCAGCCATCAAACTGCAATAATGCCGCCAGTGTTGCCAGTAACAGACCAGTAAAAGCCCCCAGATAAGGCACAAATACCAGCAAACCAGCAACCATACCAATCGCAAATCCGGATTCCAGCCCCACCAGTGCCAGCCCCAACCCATAAACCATTCCCATGATTACCATAACCAGCAATTCACCACGCAGGAATGCACCCAGTACCGTGTCCATATTGGTAGCTATGCGGTTGTAAGTTGGTAAAGCGCGGCGAGGAATCAAATGGCGGATACCTGATGTCCAGCGATTCCAGTCCAGCAGAAAATAATACAGTAAAAAAGGCAATAGCAGCAGATTGGTAATCCATTCCACCATGCCACTGCCATGCTGCCACACCATGGGCAATACCTTCGATGCAGCATCCTTAATGCTGGCATTATGGGTTTGAATCCATTGGCCTACATATCTGGACATATAATCCACATCCCAGCGAATGCGTATATGAAAAGTCTGATTCAACCAGGGAATAAGCTTATGATGAACCCAGTTGAGAAAATCGGGTAATTTAGCATAAATGCTGTCGAACAAATTAATCAGCATCGGTATAACAATCAGCAACAAAATCACAATCACGCTCAGCCCGAGCAACATGACCAGCATGGCCGCTACCGAACGGGACATTTTCAGACGATGGAGTTTTTCTACCAGCGGATTCAAAATATAAGCCAGTACTCCGGCCGCCGCAAAGGGCATCAGAATTGGCTTCAATCCGATAAACAGGCCGATGGTGACCAATAGCATCAGTCCACCAATAATCCACGGGGTGATATTAGAATGCTTCTTGCTGTTGATATTCATTAAACTTGTACTCAGACTGATTATTAATAAAAATATAAGCCCACAGCAATATGCAGACAATGATTTAGCTGCACATTATTTCTGATAATAACTGAATAAATACCGTTCTGGAATGACTAAGTGCATCTTTATAGTTAAATTTATATATTATTTGTATATATAATTAATATTGAGTAAGCAAAATTTACCTATTAACAACAGTGTATTTCCCAGCCAATAAAAAAGCTGTTCGATAATACTCGAACAGCCTGCAATACAAGCATTTACTGCTTATTTTTTGCGTTGGGGCGGCAAATCAGTACAAGTACCCATCGCCACTTCAGCAGCCATGCCTATGGATTCACCCAGTGTCGGATGCGGATGAATTGTGCGGCCGATATCGTCTGCGTCACAGCCCATTTCGATGGCCAGACAGATTTCACCAATCATATCGCCGGCACTTGGACCAACAATAGCGCCACCGATAATCAAGCCACTGTCCGCATCAAAAATCAGTTTGGTAGCACCCTCGCTGCAACCATTGGCTACAGCGCGGCCGGAAGCTGCCCACGGGAAGACCGCTTTGGTGATTTTCACACCTTCTTTTTTGGCCTGATCCTCTGTCATGCCTACCCATGCTACTTCTGGATTGGTGTAAGCCACGCCCGGAATCACGCGTGCATCAAAGTAAGCCTGATGGCCGGCACAGTTTTCAGCGGCCACGTGAGCTTCATGCACAGCCTTATGCGCCAACATCGGCTGACCAACAATATCACCAATAGCAAAAATATGCGGCACATTGGTACGCATTTGCTTGTCAACATTAATAAAGCCACGATCAGTTACGGCTACACCGGCATTTTCAGCACCGATCAGCTTACCGTTAGGTGCACGACCAGCAGCCACCAGAACCAGATCATAGCGTTGTGGTTCAGTCGGCGCCTTGGCTCCTTCAAACGTAACATAAATACCATCTTCTCTGGCTTCAACAGCCGTGGTTTTGGTATTCAGCATAATATTATCGAAGCGATGTTCGTTTTTCTTCTGCCAGATTCTAACCATATCCCGGTCAGCGCCCTGCATCAGACCATCCATCATTTCCACCACATCCAGACGTGCGCCCAGTGTACTGTACACCGTACCCATTTCCAGACCGATAATGCCACCGCCGATAATCAGCATTTTTTCAGGCACAAATTTCAGTGCCAGTGCGCCAGTTGAATCAACAATGCGTGGGTCTTCAGGAATAAACGGCAAATTGACCACGCGGCTACCGGCAGCAATAATGCTGTTCTTGAAAGCCAGTGTTGTTGTTTCACCAGTTTCAGCCCTGCCTTCACCTGAAGTCAGTTTTACTTCAATATGATGTGGGTCAATATAACGGCCATTACCACGGATAATATCCACTTTACGGGTTTTAGCCATGCCAGCCAGGCCGCCAGTCATTCTGGCTACAACTTTTTCCTTGTAGCTGCGCAGCTGATCAATATCGATTTTCGGTGCCGGATATTCGATACCGTTGGCTTTAAGTTCTTTAACTTCATCAATTACCGCCGCATTGTGCAGCAAAGCTTTGGAAGGGATACAGCCCACATTCAGACACACGCCACCCAAAGTAGCATAGCGTTCTACGATGGCGACTTTCAAGCCTTCATCGGCCGCTGCAAAAGCAGCAGAATAGCCACCCGGGCCACCGCCGAGCACAACTACATCATATTCGGCATCACTGCTGCCACTGTAACTGGCAGCCTGTGGTGCGGCGGCTGGTGCACTTTCCGTTGCGGGAGCTGCTACTGTTTCTGCTTTGGCCGCAGCTTCTATCACTGCAATCACACCACCTTCAGAAATTTTATCACCAACTTTAACTTTAACTTCCTTCACCACCCCGGCTGTCTCTGCCGGTACATCCATAGTAGCCTTGTCAGTTTCCAGCGTAATCAGCGTATCATCTACCGCAACGGTATCGCCCGGTTTGATTTCTACCGCAATAATATCGACATTCTGATAATTGCCAATATCCGGTACTTTTAATTCAATTAAGCTCATGGTCTAACCTTTTGCCTAGCTGTTGTAATTAACACAACAGAATTTACCTGTATTTCATGTATGCAGGCTGCCAGAAACCCAATTGTTTTCAGGCAGCCTCTAATTAAAGACTTACAGAGATACGCGGCGGAAATCAGCCAGCAACTGACTGATAAATACCAGAAAACGCATACCGGCTGCACCATCAATCACACGATGATCAAAAGACAGTGACAGCGGGCATTGTAAGCGTGGTTCAAATTCCTTACCATTCCAGCTCGGTTTAATCTGGGATTTGCACACACCCAGAATAGCCACTTCCGGCGCATTAACAATCGGCGTAAAGCCAGTACCGCCAATACCGCCCAAAGAGGAAATGGTAAAGGAAGCGCCCTGCATTTCCTGTGGTTTGAGCTTGCCTTCACGAGCTCGTTTACTCATGTCGGCCAGTTCCTGCGTGATTTCCTTCAGGCCTTTCTGGTCGGCATTCTTGATAACCGGCACCACCAAACCATTCGGCGTATCCGCAGCAAAGCCAATATGGATGTATTTTTTCAGAATCAGGTTATCGCCATCAAGCGAAGAATTGAATTCTGGAAATTCCTGTAAAGCTTTCACGCAAGCCAAGATAATGAAAGCCAACGGAGATACTTTAATACCGGCACGTTCCCATTCTTTGTTCAATTGTTTGCGGAATGCTTCCAGATCAGTCATGTCTGCATCTTCATGCAAAGTAACATGAGGAATCATTACCCAGTTACGTGCCAGATTCTGACCAGATATTTTCTTGATCCGTGACAGCTCTTTAACTTCGATTTCACCAAATTTGCTGAAATCTACTTTAGGCCACGGCAATAAATCCAGCCCACCGCCAAGCGATGCACCTGCACCACCCTGTTCAACTTTCTGCATCACAGATTTAACAAAGCTACGCAGGTCTACCGGTGTAATACGTCCTTTACGGCCACTACCAGTTACACGTCCCAGGTCTACACCCAGTTCACGAGCCAATTTGCGTACAGACGGGCTGGCATGGGCTTTTGCAAAACCTTTTTCATCAATATCAGAGCTACCAAAGGCCTGTGGAATATGGCTCTTGATTTCGGCACGCAAATCATTGTTTTCAGCCGTTGGAGTTGCAGCAACCTGTTTTTTGATTTCTGCGGCTTCTTTTTGTGCCGGCGTTGCTGGTGCAGCCGCATCAGCACTGGCAGATGCAGCAGCCACTTCAATCAGGGCACTGCCTTCAGAAACCTTGTCACCTACTTTCACATGTACCGCAGTTACCTTGCCGGCAACTGTAGACGGTACATCCATGGTGGCTTTATCAGTTTCAAGTGTAACCAGTGTCTGGTCAACAGCCACTTCATCACCGACTTTAATATCCACCTCAATCACATCTACATTCGAGAAATTGCCGATATCAGGCACGTTCACCGCAACAGCCTGTGTAGCTGCATTGGTTGTTTCACTGGCCGCCGCTTTGGCTGGTGCTTCAGCTGCTGTAGAAGGAGCGGTTGCAGCATTGGCCGCTTCCACTTTCACAATTACAGTACCTTCAGAAACTTTATCACCCACCTTAACCAGCACTTCCTTAACCACACCAGCATGGTCAGCAGGCACATCCATAGTGGCTTTATCGGTTTCAAGCGTAATCAGGGTATCATCTACCGCAATGCTATCGCCAACCTTGACCGCCACATCAATAACATCGACACCAGTATAATTACCGATATCTGGCACTTTTATTTCTACAATCTGACTCATCATTATGTCCTTTGGTGACAGCAGGCTTACACCTGCGTCCGACAATCGTTAGCCTCTAAGCCAACAAAACCTGCCTGAAAGGCATATGCATTCAGGCAGTCGGTTCATTAGCGTGTCCAGCTCGGCTCTACATCAGCCTTGATACCATATTTATTGATGGCATCCTGTACAACCTGTTTGCTGATCTTACCTTCATCAGCCAGGCCACTCAGGGCAGCCACCGCCACGTGGTAACGGTTGACTTCAAAGAACTCACGCAAATTGTCACGAGAATCACTGCGACCAAAGCCATCAGTACCCAGCACAGTAAATATATCCTGTGGTACATAGGCACGGATACGGTCAGCAAAGTGACGTACATAATCAGTTGAAGCCACAACCGGGCCTTCGTGACCAGACAGCAGTTCAGTCACATAAGACACTTTCTGCGTATCAGTCGGATGCAGACGGTTGTAGCGCTCGATATTAATACCATCACGATACAGTTCGTTAAATGAAGTTACACTCCAGATATTCGCATCTACATCAAAGTCCTGTTTCAGCAATTCTGCAGCAGCAATCACTTCCTGCAAAATCACACCACAGCCCATCAACTGTACTTTCAGCTTGCCGCCAGTTCCTTCCTGCAACAGATACATACCTTTCAGAATCTGCTGCTCGATACCTTCACGCTGTGGCATGGCCGGATGTTTGTAATTCTGGTTCATCAGGGTGATGTAATAGAACACATCCTCACGCTCTACATACATACGGTGCATACCGTGCTGAATAATCACAGCCACTTCATAAGAGAAAGACGGGTCATAAGAAATACAGTTTGGAATCAGCTCAGCCTGAATATGGCTGTGGCCGTCCTGATGCTGCAAACCTTCACCATTCAGTGTCGTACGGCCAGCGGTGCCGCCCAGCATAAAGCCGCGGGCACGCTGATCACCAGCAGCCCAAGCCAGATCGCCAATACGCTGGAAACCGAACATTGAATAGTAAATATAGAACGGAATCAATGGATAATCATTATTGGAATAGCTGGTAGCCGCTGCAATCCACGAGCTCATGGCACCCGGTTCATTAATACCTTCTTGGAAAATCTGACCATTTTTTGATTCTTTATAGAACATTAGCTGGTCATGATCCTGAGGCGTATAAATCTGGCCTTTCGGATTCCAGATACCATACTGGCGGAACAGGCCTTCCATCCCAAAAGTACGGCTTTCATCCGGCACAATCGGTACCACACGTTTGCCAATATTTTTATCTTTCAGCAACGTACTCAGAATACGTACAAACGCCATTGTGGTAGAGAACTCACGGTCACCACTGTCCTGCAACTGCGGAGTAAACTCACTCAGTGCTGGAATGGTTAGCTGTTCGGAATCAGGATGACGATATGGCAGGAAGCCACCAAGTTGAGCACGGCGCTCTTTCATATATTTCATTTCTTCACTGTCTTCAGGCAGACGGAAGAACGGCAGAGTATGTTCCATCTCTTCATCAGTTACCGGAATCTGGAAGCGATCACGGAACTGTTTCAAAGATTTCATGTCCATTTTCTTGGCCTGATGGGCAGTATTCTGTGCTTCACCGGAAGCACCCATGCCATAGCCTTTAATGGTTTTAGCCAGAATCACTGTCGGACGGCCGTCCGGATTATTCACTGCTTCGTGGTAAGCCGCATACACCTTGTGCGGATCATGACCACCACGGTTTAGTGACCAGATTTCATCGTCTGACATATTTGCCACCATGGCTTTCAGTTCAGGCGTATTGAAGAAGTGTTCACGCACATAGGCGCCATTTTGTGATTTATACATCTGATAATCGCCATCAACACATTCTTCCATGCGTTTTTTCAGCAGATTATCCTTATCCTGTGCCAACAGGGCATCCCATTTGCTGCCCCAGATTACTTTCAATACATTCCAGCCTGCGCCACGGAAGTTACCTTCCAGTTCCTGAATGATTTTTCCGTTACCACGTACCGGGCCATCCAGACGCTGCAAATTACAGTTCACGACAAAAATCAGGTTGTCCAGACCATCACGTGCAGCCAGTGCAATTGCACCCTGACTTTCTGGTTCGTCCATTTCGCCATCACCACAGAACACCCATACCTTACGGCCCTGAGTTTTGGCCAGACCACGGGATTCCAGATATTTAAGCAAACGTGCCTGATAAATACCCTGTATTGCACCCAGACCCATGGATACAGTCGGGAACTGCCAGAAATCAGGCATCAGCCATGGATGAGGATAGGAAGACAGACCATTACCATCAACTTCCTGACGGAAATTACGCATCTGTTCTTCAGTCAGGCGGCCTTCAACGAAGGCACGGGCATAGAAACCAGGTGCACTATGCCCCTGAAAGAATACCAGATCGCCTTCCTGGCTGTCTGTTTTACCGTGCCAGAAATGATTAAAACCAACATCGTATAAAGTGGCGCAAGACTGGAAGCTGGCAATATGACCACCCAGCTCAAGATTCTTCTTGCTTGCATTTAACACTAGTGCTGCTGCATTCCAGCGTACCAGTGAACGAATGCGATGTTCTAATTCATGATTGCCCGGTGATTTTTTTTCTTTACCAACAGGAATAGTATTCAAATAGGCGGTGGTAGCACTGAACGGCATATAAATACCTCGGCGGCGAATATAGCGCACCAGGTTTTCCATCAAATAATGAGCACGTTCAGGTCCCTCTTCTTTCAGCACCGAACTGAGCGAGTCCAACCATTCCTGGGTTTCAATCGGATCGATATCTTGATCATGGAAGTCAGCAGACATAGCAATATCCTCTTTCATATGGGATTGAGTCATGAACAAAACACTTTATGTTGTTGCTATTTCATCTATTATTTTCTTTTTTTAACCAATCGCTTTACCAAATTGATTAGAAAAAATACATATAAATTCAAACAACTTACAATAAATCTGCATAATCTTAATTCAACAAAAGCATATATTATTGTGGTGCAACATACTGTATTTTCGCCTAAATCGTACCAGTGTAATGCGTAAACAGCAATGTCTTTTTACACCAATTTTCTGATTTAAAACAAACAAACAAATAATCACAAATTAATATATATCAGCTGCTTAACAGCCGTTTTTTATGCCAGAATTCGGTAATTAGATAAAAAAAAAGTAAATAGAAATAGTTATAATTGTAATAATACATAATTATCATTAACATAAACTATTATTCATTGTAATTTTTCAAGAGCAAAATCTGTATAGCAATTCAATACAATGATTCACATGGGCTAACTGTAAAAAGACATTCTCCATACAGATATTGTGACTATGGCTAATCAAAACTTCTCGCCAGATAATCACAAACAGCATAATCCCAATAAAATAATTTGTATACTTTTAACTATAAAAGCTCAATCTGCAAATACTTAACCATTCATACGGTATTATTTTCAAATCATCCTGATTTATTTAACCAAAATTTATACACCTGCTTTCGGTTAGTCCAATATCGGAAAGTTGCCTTCTGCTGCGCCATAGCTATTTAGCTAGCCACATTGTGCACAGGATTGCGCAACAACCGTCGATAATTCTTGGCTAAATAAATTTAGTTATATGCTAACAAAAATTAAAAGACAGCAGCCAAAATCACATAACCCATCCTCTGCCAGCGCAGCACATCCCTTTAAACTTTAGCTTTATGCCCCCAACTTTAATAATATAGTAATTTGAAAATCTAAAGAAATTTCCGCAAAGGATAGAACATGGCTGAACGCAACTATTATGAAATTCTGGGTGTAGACCGCAAAGCCAGTGATGACGATATAAAAAAAGCCTATCGCAAACTGGTACGTAAATATCATCCCGATGTCAGCAAAGAACCCGATGCCGTCGCCAAAACCAGCGAAATCAACATTGCCTATGAAACCCTGCACAATAAGGAAAAACGCGCAGAGTACGATGATATGCTGGCTAACCCTTTCCGGCGCAACCAGCAAAATAGTAGCGACCGTGGTGGCTATGACTACCAGCAATACGACTTTGATCCAAGCCATTTTGGTCAGAACGGAGCTTTTGGTAGCGGAGATTTTCGCTTTGATGACCTGTTTTCTGCTTTTGGCAGCAGTGGCCGGCATGGCTTTCAGCAGAATCGTACCGACCCGATGCGCGGCGAAGACCAGCATGCCGAGCTGGTGGTTGATATTGCCGCGGCCTATCAGGGTGCTCAGCGCAACCTGTCACTGGATATGCCCACATTGAATGCTCATGGACAAATGACATACGAGCGCAAAACCCTGAATGTAAAAATTCCGGCAGGCATCACTGAAGGGCAGCAGATTCGGCTTGGTGGTCAGGGACTACCGGGCTTTAACGGTGGTGTCCCCGGGGACTTATACCTGAAAATCAGCTTCCGTAATGAAGAAAATCTGTATGTCCAAAATCGCAAAGATGTTTACCAGCGCATCAATGTTGCACCATGGACAGCAGCTCTGGGCGGCAAAACCGATATCACCACCCCAGCCGGAGCGTTAAGCGTGAATATTCCAGCCAATAGTCATAACGGTCAGAAAATGCGCCTGAAAGGTAAAGGGATACCTGCAAAAGAAGCCGGTGACTTATATCTGCTGATTAATATTGTGCTGCCACAAACCAGTACGGAAGCCGACCGTGCCGCATGGCAGGCATTAGCCTCACATTATGCTGCTTTTCAGCCCCAGAACCACGTTTGATAGCAGGAGCGCAAAATGAATAACAACCAACAAGATGTAGAATTAAGTTTTGATGATCTGGTTCGCGCCTGCGACAATCAAAGTAACTGGATATTAAGTTTGATTGCCGAAAGTGTTATCCCCGTTGAACAGGAACCACAATTGGCGCGTTATACCGGCTATCACATGGCTATAGCCCGCCGTGCATGGCGCATTCATCGCGATTTCGATGCCAGTGCCAGTGCAACAGCCCTTATTTTGCAACTACTCGATGAAGTGGAAGACCTGCGCCGGCGCAGCTAGTCCAGCTTAAATTATTATCAGATATGCTGCGCCATTACCGGTCATTATCCGGCAATTGCGCTGAACCCATCCGCCGTAAAACCACATTGGCTTTACGGTGGATTTCCTGATCATGCGGATGGTCGATATAATAAAGCGGTCTGGGCACACGAACAGCCAGTTTCGCCGCCTGTTGCGCAGACAGTTGCATCGCGGTACGCCCATATATCGTTTCACTTGCAGCTTCTGCTCCGAATACCCCATAGCCCCATTCAATTACATTCAGATATAAAGCAAAAATTCGGTCTTTATTGGTCGTAGCCTCAAGCAAAGAAGTAATCACCGCCTCTTCAGCCTTGCGCCAGTAATGGCGGCTTTCAGATAAGAACAGATTTTTAGCCAATTGCTGGCTAATAGTTGAACCACCTGCCTTAATCCTGCCCTGATGTTGATTTTTTTTAATTGCCGTGCGAATACCATTCCAGTCGAAGCCGTCATGCTCGGCAAAGCGGGCATCTTCCGAAGCAATCAGGGCTTTTTTCAGATTGGGCGAAATCCGGTTATAAGGTACCCACTGATAATTTAATTGGGTATCTGGATGGGTTGTGGCCAATTGTTGCATACGCAATAGCATAAACATAGTGCGGTGTGGCGCTACAGCACGATAAGTTAACAGACTGCCATACACATAGGTATTAAACAGCAAAAATATCGTCACCAGCATAATTAACAAATTGCGCACTAGGCTCATGACTGCTCCATTTCCTCGCGCATCTGTCTGCATACCGGCCGAATATCCGGCCTGAACCCATGCCATAACTCATACGAAGCTGCCGCCTGAGCGACCAGCATACCGAGACCATCTGCCAGCTTTGTGCATCCGGCCGCCTGTGCCTGAAGCAAAAAAGGAGTCAGCTTTTGCGCATACATCATATCATATACCAGTTGCGCCCGTGCCAGTACAGCTGGTGGCACAGGTAATTCCTGCCCATGTAAACTGCCAGAGGTAGCATTGATTATCACATCATAATGTGGCTCAATCTGAGTTAACTCACACCAGTTTACCGCATGCTCCTGCGCCAATATCTGTGCTTTTTCTATAGAGCGGTTGGCAATCATCAATGACGCTGGCTGTTGCTGCAAAAGCGGCAGCATCACGCCACTGGCTGCTCCACCCGCGCCCAGCAATAATATATGCTTGTTATGCAATGAAAAATACAGTAACTCTTCAATTGCCCGCACCAGCCCGATACCGTCAGTATTGTCCCCCAGCAAATGCCCATCGCGCCAGAAAAGCGTATTGACCGCTTTTGCAGCCTCTGCCCGTGCAGTTAACACATCAGCCAGCCTGAAAGCCTCGTGTTTGAAAGGCACAGTCACATTGGCTCCCATCCCGCCTGTAGCAAAAAATTCGCGCGCAGTTTTTGCAAAATCATCAAGTGGAACCAGACGCCGTTCGTAGATTAATTTACGTCCTTCCTGAGCTGCAAAAGCCTGATGTATTTGTGGAGAACGGCTGTGCGCTATCGGATTCCCAAATACTGCAAACATACCCTTTTCCTCCCCTACTACGTAAATAATTATTACTATTATCCAGACTACGCGCACGAATAGCAAAATAGCAACCAGATTCAGAAAGCAATTTATTGCCTCCCCTTCAGCATATAAAAACCGGCACCGCCACAAAATATCAATTATTTTGATATATCAATTAAGCACAAACTAGCGTCTCGGCCATAGTTTTATCCTTTATCTAACAGTACCCTGCAAGACATATCTGCTGATATTTATCCCGTAAAGTAGCCAATTTTGCAACAATTAAAAAATTTCTTTATATTTAACCTAAATTTGCTATATTATCTATAAATTACCAACTATTTTACATTTGTATTATCCTTCAGCTCTAATATAGCCTGATTACATCCAGGTAAACACATAACTACTTATCAATTCGCTGGCTTTAATTAACCTGCTAGTTCAAAAAATAACCTGATAACTGGCCAGCACCTAAACCCTCAATTTATTGGTTTTGCGCCTGCATAGTGCAAAGCAATTGATACAGTATTTATCCGGGATGAATCATGCATACTCGCCAGATTGCCGTTCTTCAAGCATCAAATAAATTACCAGTCCACGTTAAACTGGGCTACGCCATCGGGCAGATGGCAGACTCACTGGCCTATAATCTCTTTTATGTTTTTTATCTGTTTTTCCTGACTAATGTTGCCAACATCCCCGCCGGGCAGGCTGGCACAATTGTCCTGATTGCCGTTATCTGGGATGCAGTTGCAGACCCGCTGGTGGGTCAGTTTTCAGATACCATCAGCTCGCACTGGGGACGACGCAGACCATTAATGCTGGCTGCTATCCTGCCATACACCCTGTTAATGCTCCTTTTATATACAGATATCTCAATCTTCAGTGTGAATCAAAAAACAGTATATTTCACTGTAATCGCCATTCTGTTCTGGTCTGCTTACAAAATCTACGTGATTCCTTTCTACACCCTCGGTGCGGAAATGACCAACGACTTTGATGAGCGTACTTCTCTGCGGGTATGGGCTAGCTATGCCCTTAATCTGGCGGTACTTGTTTCATCTTCCGCGCCACCACTGATTGTCAAAGGGATTGTGGACGCTGGTTGTAGCGTGAGCACTGGCTGGTTTGGAGTCAGCCTGATATTTGCCACCCTAACCCTGATAAGCGGCCTTACCTGCTGGTATATTACCCGGGGTTATGAACTGCCTGTCCGGAAGAGACAATCTGGAACAGATAGCCAATACCGTCCTTTGGCCTTTATCGGTGAAGTTTTTAACAATATGTTTGAAATTGCTCGCCTTTCATCCAGCCAGTTTCTTGGTGCCTCTGTTTTTTTCTGGTCGGCGGCCTATGCACTCAGTACCGGCGCACTTTATTATTTATTCCTGAACAATATGGCTTACAGTGAACAGGATGCAGCAATCAGTTTTCTGATTTTTAGCCTGCTGGCTCTGGCTTGGCTGCCAATAGTGAATTACACCGCCCAAAAATTTGATAAGAAAAATATCTATTATTTGTCCATGCTCATCAGCTCCATAGGCACAGTGCTATTCTATTTTTGTGGTTTTCCCAGCAGAACCATGCTGCTTATCTATCTAATATTACTACAGCTTGGCAACAGCTATTTCTGGACAGTTTATTATTCAATGATGTACGACATATGTGAACTGGATGATTTTATCAATAACAAGCGGCGGGAAGGTGCCATTACTGCCTTAATGTCGTTTCTACAAAAATTCGGTGGCGCACTATCCATCTGGTTTATCGGTTTTTATATAGACAAACATGGCTATATTTCTTCCAGCGGACAGCAAGCCATTACTCAGCCACCACAAGCTTTGCACGCTATTCTGGAGTTGAATACCTGGATTCATGCACTAGCAGGATTGCTAGCCGCACTTTTTGCCATTGGCTATCCCCTGACCCGCAGCCGTTATCAGGCATTACTCACAGCCCTACAGGCCAAAAAAGAGCAACAACCCTACACCACCAGCGATTTCAAACAATTGTTATAAGCATCATCATAAAACCACCATACAATAAAGTCATTAATAAACAATAAAATACATAAGGGGAGATAATATATCCAAAAAACGGGCACGCAAATCAAGCTCCCCATTAACAGGTGTCATCGGCAAAAACAATGCCATCACCGATGTCCATGGTGTTGAAGTTGCCTACAGCACTATCACTTATGGCACGCAGTGAAATCAGGAACGGACTGCTAAACAACGTCAATAGATTTCATATCCAACCAAAACACACACACCAGAAACTTTGCATAGCATACATGCCGACGCCATCGCCGCAGGCAAAGTTGGTTGCGGCACAGGCATGATTTGTCATGATTTCAAGCGTAGACTGGTATGGCATCGCGTCTGGCCAGCACCTAAATATGTTAATGAGATGAAGCAAACCAATAACAATTATAGCTGCCCACTGCCACGCATTCATTCAACCACCAAGCCTTTTCCCATACATCAGCAAATGCAAAGTAATCGCTTTGATTTACAGAAAAATAACCAGCTCAGACCAGCAATGAGTGCTATTTTCTTATCTACAAAAGTTAGTGAGCTATCAAACTCATCTATTCTACAACTTCAGTACTACATACCAGTTTTGCCAATGTGGCCTGATATTTATCCTGAGAATAAACTGCCCAACAAGTTTTCATTGACCGATCGATTTGCCTTGTTAACTCCACTTCATAATAGTTATATGAACAGCCAACCCAATTACCTCCATACGGATTATCATACTCACGGTTTACCTGCCAGCCCAATTGCTGTTTCTGGCCATTAATGATAACTGGATTAGGTTTGAGCACTGCTAAATCAACTGGTTTGCCACTATACACGCCCACGCCACTAAGAGATATTAAATCCTGTTTTTTCTCCGAAACATCCCAGCCTTCAGGCACTTGCTTCAAATCAGGTTTAGCATATATTACGGTTACTGACTTAGGGCAGACAATTTCATAAGCAATAGCTGATTGAGCTGCACCCAGACAAGTGAAAAACAATATTCCAGTGCTTAAAATTTTATCTTTCATTTTCATTATTCTTAATAAATGCTTTAACATTTTATCATCATAATCAGCATCGACAGAGAGCCATTTTTCTGACAGCAGCAGCATATAGTTCACAAAATCTGATATAAACTGGAATAAATATCCACAACAACATGTTTTTAAATAAATTAATTTAAAAGACATCCCAAAGCCGGCCTTTTTTTACATCAGTGCGTTTTTTTTGCAAAGCGATTGTGGCAGAATCAAGCTAACTTAAAGAGAGTACACTGCTCTCCAGACCTTAATGGGAGTCCTGAAATGTCAGTAAAAGATGTAGTAAGCCTGATTGAAGAAAACGAAGCCAAATTCATAGATTTGCGTTTTACCGATACAAAAGGCAAACAGCAGCATGTATCCGTACCAGCCCGAATTGTGCTGGAAGACCCTGAAGAATGGTTTGAAAATGGACAGGCTTTTGATGGTTCATCCATCGGTGGCTGGAAAGGGATTCAGGCATCTGATATGACTCTGAAACCAGATGCGTCTACAGCATTTATTGACCCTTTTTACGATGACACTACCGTGGTTTTAACCTGTGATGTCATCGACCCAGCCAATGGACAGGGTTACGATCGCGATCCTCGCTCCATCGCCAAGCGTGCCGAAGCTTATCTGAAATCCACCGGCATCGGTGACACCGCCTTCTTTGGTCCAGAACCAGAATTTTTCGTGTTTGACGGCGTAGAATGGCAAACCGACATGAGCGGCACCCGCTACAAAATTCATTCTGAAGAAGCAGCATGGTCTAGTGGCGAATCTTATGATGGCCAGAATACCGGTCATCGTCCGGGCGTTAAAGGCGGCTACTTCCCGGTTGCGCCAGTTGATTCCGGTCAGGATTTACGTTCAGCCTGCACCCAGACTTTAGAAGCCATTGGTATCCCGGTTGAAGTACATCATCATGAAGTGGCTACTGCCGGCCAGATGGAAATCGGCACCCGCTTCAACACACTGGTTCGCCGCGCAGACTGGACACAGGACATGAAATACGTGATTCAGAATGTAGCGCACAACTTTGGCAAAACCGCTACCTTTATGCCGAAACCCATTCTTGGAGACAATGGTTCCGGTATGCACGTGCATCAGTCTATCTGGAAAGACGGCCAAAACCTGTTTTCCGGCGATGGCTATGCTGGTCTGTCTGACTTAGCACTGTATTACATCGGCGGCATCATCAAACATGCCAAAGCACTGAATGCATTAACCAATCCGTCAACCAACTCCTACAAACGTCTGGTACCGCATTTTGAAGCACCAACCAAACTGGCCTACTCTGCCAAAAACCGTTCAGCTTCAATTCGCATTCCGTATGTAGCCAGCGCCAAAGCACGCCGCATCGAAGCACGCTTCCCGGATCCTACCGCCAACCCTTATCTGGCTTTCGCCGCATTGTTAATGGCCGGTCTGGATGGTATCCAGAACAAAATTCATCCGGGCGACCCATCAGATAAAAATCTGTACGACCTGCCACCAGAAGAAGATGCATTAGTACCAACCGTATGCGCATCTCTGGAGGAAGCACTGGAAGCACTGAAAGCTGACCATGAATTCCTTACCCGCGGTGGTGTATTCAGCCAAGACTGGATTGACAGCTACATCGAATTCAAGAGCGAAGATGTAAAATGCATCCGCATGGCGCCGCATCCGCTTGAATTTGAAATGTATTACAGCCTGTAATCAGCCATATTAGCATCAAGCTAACTCATCAGACCGTTCACTTCAGGATACAAGCCTAACCGGCACATTCATCCTGCCAGTGCAACGGTCTTATTCATATCTGCTTATGCGGCCTACCAATAAAATAAGCCTGTAGCAACTTATCTCCTGCTAGAATCTTTCAGCACAGGTATACAGAAAAAGCATATTCTTCCCAGTTCTGATGCTTTCTGTACAACTCAACATAAATTTTCCTAACACAACAATAACCCACATCATAGTAAAAATAGTAAAAACAGGCGGTTACTTGTGTATCATTCTCGCTATTGGCCTATCGCAGCACAGCCATTCATAGCAGTGATGCCAGCTATACGGTAACATTATACCTATCTGAAGCCGAAACAATTTCATTATGACCGCGCAAGACATGCTCGCCACCGTAGACCTGGGTTCCAACAGCTTTCGTCTCCAAATCTGTCACAACCAGAATGGCCATTTGCAAGTAGTAGATTCCATAAAGGAAATGGTGCGACTGGCCGCCGGACTGGATGAACAGAAGAAGCTCGACCAGGCCTCCCAGCAACGCGCATTAAACTGTCTGGCCAGATTCGGGGAAAGACTGCGTGGTTTTGAACCTGATCACGTACGGGTTGTTGCAACCAATACTTTCCGTGTAGCCAAAAATATCAGCCAGTTTATCCCACAGGCCGAAGAAAAACTGGGTTTTCCCATTGATATTATTGCCGGACGTGAAGAAGCACGCCTGATTTATACCGGTGTCGTCCATACTCTGCCGCCCAAGGGTGAAAATATGCTGGTAATCGATATCGGTGGAGGTTCAACTGAGTTTGTTATCGGACATGAATTACAACCAGCCATCACCGAAAGTCTCAGCCTGGGCTGCGTGTCCTACAGTATGCGTTTCTTTCCACGCGGTAAAATAAATAACAAAAATTTTCAGGCAGCCGTCAACAACGCCCGTGCCGAAATTCAGCGTATCTCAGTAGCACTAAAAAATATTGGCTGGGACTACGCCATCGGTACATCAGGTTCGGCACGTTCCATTCGCGATGTCATTGCTGCTGGCGATGAATCCATTGATGCCATCACTGCCGCCCAAATGCACAAAATTGCTAACCGCATTATCACTGCGGGCAGCACCAAAAAAGCTAAACTGGAAGGATTGAAATCAGACCGGATGGAAGTCTTTGCCGGCGGTCTGGCCGTCATGATTGCTGCTTTTGCCGAGCTGAACATCAGCGAAATGACCGTAACCGATGCGGCACTGCGTGATGGCGTATTTTACGACATGATCGGACGACAACTGGGCGACGACATGCGCAACCAAACTATCGCCGACTTTCAGAAACGCTACCATGTCGACACCATTCAGGCGCAAAGAGTCGCCAGTCTGGCACAAATGATATTCAACCATCTAACCTCCGCCATTACCCCGGTTCATCTGGAACAGTGGCAACAATACGTACGCTGGGCGGCACAACTACACGAAATTGGCCTGGACATTTCCCATACCGGCTTTCACAAACACGCCGCCTATATTCTTGATCAGGCTGATATGCCCGGTTTTTCCCGCAAAGAACAGCACATTCTCGCCACCATGGTACTGGGGCAACGCGGAGACCTGCGTAAAATTGCCGAATTCACCCAGCAGGAAATGCTGTGGCTAGGCATACTTTCACTACGACTGGCTGCATTATTCTGCCGAGCACGGCAGGATATTCAGATACCGGTAAACCATTGTGACATCCATTACCACAAAGGCGATAAACAATTGATTATCAGCATCAGCGCAGAATGGTTAAAACACAATCCGCTTACCGCAAGTGCCTTATTGCAGGAATCTGCTTTATGGCACAAAATTGGCTTACAGTTAGAAATCAAGGCTATCTAAACCGTATTTAGTCAAGGATGTCATATGAGTACACCGCCACGCATTTCCAGTAATAAACAGGCTCAACTACATAACCTGCCCAGTCTGGCACATCGCAGCAATGTCAACAATATGCCGGCACAATCACTGACTATTACCCAGATTACATCCAGACAACTACTCACTCACAGCTATACCGGTGCCGATATATGCTGTGGAAACATACCAGCCCCTACAAAAGACAGGCTTATCTGGATTCATCTGATCGGAATTACCGATAATGAGCAGCTACACCAGTTATTACAAACATTTAACATCCATGAACTGGCCATGGAAGACATCCTGAGTCGCAAACAGCGCCCGAAAATCGAAAATTACGGACATTATCTGTTTGTGGCCGCTCGTGTTTTTGCCTATAAAAAACAGAAACTGCAATACAACCAGATTTACATCATCATCGGGCAAAACTACATCATCACCTTCCAGTTCGAACCACTTGGATTACTGCAAGTGATCCGCGAATACATCCAGTACAATTACAGCGACATCTACCACAAAGGCATTGATTTTCTCGCTTATTCATTACTGGATCGCATTGTCGATGATTACTTCGTTACAGTAGATGAATTTGATAATCGCGTCGAAGGTTTAGACAAACAATTATTTAGCAACAGCAACAAAAACCTGTTGGTTTCCATCCACCAATTGAAACGCGATGCCATCAACTTGCGGCGTACTCTGTCACCCATTCGAGATATTGTCGGCCGTATCGTACACAATGAGTTTCCCCTGTTCAGCAAAGACATTCACGTCTATTTACTTGATGTTTACGACCATACCCAGCAACTAATGGAAACCCTTGACAGCGCACGCGATACTGTAATGGGCATGATGGATGTACATTTATCCTACCAGTCCAACCACCTCAATGAACAAATGCGCATGCTCACCGTGTTCACCATTATCGTAATGCCACTGAATGTCTTAACCGGCATATATGGCATGAACTTTGACAACATGCCTGAACTGCACTGGCACTATAGTTACTATGTAGTACTTGGCCTAATGGTCACCATCATCATTACCATGATAGCATATTTCCACAGGCGCCACTGGTTATAACCATTGGTAATTTCTATAAAAATAAACAATCTTCACAGAAAGAAAGTAATTGACATATAAACACACATATCAAAAGTAATTCCATCATACCTACACCATGTCTACCGCAAGGTGCGCAACATCAATTCGCCATGCCGGTACTAATTACCAAAGCATTAGCAAACTTCGTGGTAATGTACATGGTGGCAATTTACTCAGACTGCTGGATCAGATAACCTATACCAGTCGCTATTCTGACGAATATTATGCAAGCCTTATCACTGGCTAGGATTGAATTACAAACTAGATGCGTTATAGAGTGGCAATTACTTACCATGGAGAACCTGAGTAAAACAGCAGGAGATAGATGAGAAGAAATAGACTTTGATAATAAACTATGGAATATCCCATCAGAACGTATGAAATTGAATAGATCTCATACCATACCATTATCAAAACAAGTATTATTCATATTAAACATAATGAAATCTATTAGTGAAAGTAGAACACATCTGAATAGCAGTACCACTAATATGATATTGAAATGTATGGACTTCACAGATAGGTTAGTCGCTCATGGACTTAGAGCATTAGCTGGTACCATTTTAAATGAGCAAGACTTTGACTATGATTTTATAGAAGCATCATCAGGCCACACAAATATTAATACAATAAGACGAACCTATAATTGCGCTACTTATTTAGAATAAAGACGCATTATGCTTAAATTGGTAGGGCGATTTTATCGAGCAAGCTAGGAATGTGTAGGGAGCCTCCCGATTTTTATATATTCACGATGAACTTTCAAGGTTTACAAACTAGTGATAATATTGGAAAAATCTTTATTACTTATTAATTAATAAAAATAAATTTTATCACATTTTGGTTGCCGGTGACAGAATTGCAACAGGTAGGACAATATTAAGTTGACACATTTAGTTAGTGTACTTATTATAAGTCAACTAATTAAATAAACAAGGGTCATATATGAAAAAAATTTCTATCTCTTTTGAGCTCCCAACTGTGTCCATGCCATACGAAATCTGGCCATATTTTACTGATTTTTCATTAAGAAAACTTTGGGAAACAGATCTTGAAGAATTCACTATAACAGGAGAAATGAAAAGTGGAGTAAATGGTATATTTAAACTGGAAAACATGCCAGCAATGAAAGTCATATTATCTACAGTGTTAATTAATAAGGAATTTACGGAAAGATTTGATATTCCTGATATTGGGGTCTTGTTTTTTTCTCACCAAATAATCGAATATTCAGATAACAAATATGCTATAAAAGCTGTAATTGAATTAGAACCGACAGTGAAATTACCAAATAAAGTTTGTTGTGATTTTTTAAAGAATATTTCAAATGATATTATAGATAAAGCATTTTTATTAAAAGAACTGGTAGAAAAATAAGTATGTCTAAAGATAACAGGTTTGCATCTCAATTTAAACATGATTCGTCAGAATCTATCGGTTTTGTATTTATGAAGACCTATGCTGCTTGGCATAGCTTAATAAAAAATAGTTTGAAACAGTATTCAATAACGCATCCACAATTTATTATTCTTACTACTCTGGCATATCTTTCAGAACATTTTGATGAAGTTACACAAGTAACTTTATCTCAACATGCTAATATTGATGTTGTTACAGTATCACAAATCTTAGATAATTTAGAAAAAAAAATATTAGTTAATAGAATTACTTCAATAAAGGATAGTAGAGCCAAATCTATTCAATTAACAGATAATGGGTATATTATGGTTAATAAAACCGCTCCATTAGTAGAAAAAATAGATAATCAATTTTTTTCTTGTTTAGGTGAAGATATTTTCTATTTTCATAAAATGTTATTAAAACTGTCATGACATTATAGAGTAGATTAAACTTTGATAACTATCTACCTACCAGCAATAATCAATTTAAATATTATTTAATCAGTAACCCTCTCATTGTAATATCATATGAGGTATAGGAGTAGTAAATCTGTATAGCTCAATAGCCAAGAGTCCACCTGTTCTCATTTCAGTGCAAAACAACGAAATGAAAATATTGGAATGACAATACATATTCAAATAACAAAATCACAGATAACTATTTGTTAAATTCTACCGAACAGCAAATAGTAACATTATCCGTAAATCCAGTAATATTCAAAACAACTGTGCTGAAATAATAGTTATTGGCATGGTGGTGGACACTGTAATACAGGATAGCCTGTGCTTTTACCTGAATACCTACTTTTAGGAAGGAGGTATATCCTACATGATTGACTAAGGCGTGGGGTTAATGAGGTGGTTCAAATGAATGGTTGCCGTTGGTAAAATGGCAAGCCCACAGTATACTATCACCGTGCATCGGCAGTGCAGAACAGGTATACCTTTTTCAGGAAGACACTATTCGCAAGCAAGCACGCTTACAGGCTGTGAAAAGTAGGCACACACAACATCTGTTCATTATTGAAAGTAGAAATAAATGTTTACAGGCATCGTTCAGGGTTTAGGTATCGTCACCGCCATCAATGAGCACCATCAGCTACGTACACTACAGGTGCGCCTGCCTCAAGGCACCAGTGACAACCTTTGTATTGGCGCATCCATCGCCAATAATGGCTGCTGCCTCACCATTACTGCCATCAAGGGCGATGAAGTATGTTTCGATGTAATGGCAGAAAGTCTGGCTAAAACCAATCTGGGACAACTCCAAGTGGGCGACGCAGTGAATATTGAACGTGCAGCACGTTATGGTGATGAAATTGGCGGCCATGTTATGAGCGGTCATATTTTCACCACCACCACCATCAGCCGGATTGAAGACAGCCCGCACAATCGTACCATCTGGTTTAACCTCCCGGATAACGCCAAACCCTATATCCTCACCAAAGGCTTTATTGGCCTCAATGGTTGCAGTCTTACCATCGGAGATGTAACCGAAACTGAATTTAATGTACATCTGATTCCCGAAACCATGAACCGAACCCTGTTTGGAAGCTGCCAGGTAAATGATTGCATTAATCTGGAAATCGATGCACAAACGCAAGCAATTGTTGATACTGTGCAAAAATACATGCAACAGCATGTAGCTAAATCAACTATTAATTAATTTCCGAATCTGTTTACCACGGCTGGGCAACACCGTGGTTCCACCATATAATTTTTATAATCAAATCAATTAGAAAATTATCATATAACTCACATCTTAACAATGTAACATGCATAGAATAGGCTATATTAATAAATTGGGTGATAAGCATTAAAAACACTTAGTAAACAACATCTCTCATGCGGAACTGAACGGGTGACTTACCTTCTAACATTGACTGATTTCATCACTAGTCCTGTTCCAAAAATACCAGCCAGTAAGGTATATTGACAATATTACAGCTGGCAAAATTAACAACCCAATTCCGAAAGCTAACGATCCAAACAACAGACAGAATATAGCATTAGGTATGCCACAGCAGCAGCCAATAGCAACCATGATTTTTAGATATCCGTTTGAACAAATATCAAATAACCATCCATATATCATAATAAAAAATATTATTGTTGCGAAAAAAGCCAATATCCCTAAGGTAAAACAAAATGCTTGATTGGTATTCATTTCTTCTGGCATAGGGAGAATATGCAAAAATCTTAAGAAAGGGAAACTTATGCCATTATATTCACCTACAATCCCGATAAAAAAGCAGGGAGACCCTAGAAAAAAAGCATTTAAAGAGAATATAAAACGGCGTACAAATGCTTCTGCAGTATATCCTTTTCTCATATCTAATTCCTTTTAAGCTTTAAATTAATTCAGAATCCGATATACAAATAAAATATTCGAACCCAATATAGATTTAGATAATTTTTATTAACAACAACTATAGTCACATCTTGTACTATT
The DNA here is from genome assembly GCF_013344965.1 of Snodgrassella sp. ESL0253. NCBI lineage: Bacteria > Pseudomonadati > Pseudomonadota > Betaproteobacteria > Neisseriales > Neisseriaceae > Snodgrassella > Snodgrassella sp. ESL0253. The sequence goes on from NZ_JAAEDQ010000001.1 coordinate 64,389, forward strand.
AAGGATACTTATAACTAAAATTTTATAATTTCAATGACCAAGCTTAATCTTCATTTTCAACGCAGGTTTAACTTCAGGTTGATATTTTGCCCCTCCCCTTAAATACCAGCGAACCAAATAACAAGCCAATATATCCAAAGGCAAAACAAAAATACCTAAAAGAAAAACAATACTAAATATCACATGTGGAATGGCACAAAGCGTAGCAATGATAATAATGGTATTAAAGAAAAAATTTGATTTACAATTCAATATCCAGCCAAAAATCATTAATACAAGTACAATTAATATAAAACAAGCTGTTAAAAACCAGATAGTAGTACCATCAAATTCTTGGAAGCGACTTTCCTTATATAACATACTAATATAGTAGCCAATACAATATACTGAAGCATTAGTAAGTAATACGCCAAACGCAAGTAGTAAACGAGAAAAAAATACAGTTGATTTGAAGTAATTCATCACACCTCCCGCTGTTTTCGTTATTATACATTATTTTTACAAAAATAAACAAATAATAATTTAAAATTTCGATTTTATATGCATATTTTGTCTTTATTTATCATTTTAATTTAATCTTTCTGTCCAAACAAAATAAAATTTGCCTTCATAAAAAATTTAGACTATTTGCCAATTATAGGACTATCTCATTAAATAAAAGGTAAATACAATGGATGCAAAACTAGCCCACCGAATAAAAACCAAGATAGTTGGGGCAAATTACCAAGCTTTATAAACAAGTTGGTTATTAAAACTGCCTAAAATACCAGAATACCTAAGCATCTTAATTATAAAAAGAACCAGAAAAACAAAATAGCGATAGCCATAATAGCTATAATAAAAAACAACTATCAGCAAGAAACATAAACTAGCATTAGCCATTCTTCGCAGTAGTGAGTGCTATTTTATACCTCAGCAGGTAAAAAACAGCTGGCAAACAGTATTTGTGATGCAGAACAAAATCAATTAACCCCCTATCAATATTGATCTATTACATCATCAGGTCTGCTCTTAAAATACCAGACTGCCAGATAGCAAGCCAACAATGTTGCCGGCAAAATTAATAAACCAACTCCCATAAGCATACTGCCAATTGTCAGGCATACAAAAGCATTAGGTAAACCACAGCAACAACCAATAACAACAAGAACTTTTAGAAAACGATTAGAAGAAACATTAAATATCCACCCGAACATCATAATTAATAATATTACTGTTGCAAAGAAAGCCATCACACCCAGTGTAAAATAAAAAATATCGCTATTATCCATGTATTCAGGCATCGGAAGAATGCGCAAAAAACGTAAAACTGGAAAAGCTTTTCCATCTCCTACAATTCCGATAAAGAAACATGGTGAACCGATAATCAAGGAACCTAGACATATCAAAAAACGTTTTACAAATGTGGTATTGGTATATTCTTTTTCCATATCGACTTCCATTTAAATATGTATGTTAACTTAAAGAATCGTTTATCAAAGATAATACATAAACTAAACATAGCTTCAGATAATTTTTTTATATAAAATGATTTTAATTACATCTCATACTATTAAAGACTTTTAGGTTTTAAAAGTTATAACTTCAAATGCAAGCTTTTATCTGCATCAAGTATAAATTCGAATTAGCCTAGCTTAATCTTCATTTTCAACGCAGGTTTAGGTTCAGATACATAAGGTTGCCAACCTTTCAAATACCAATACACCAAATAGCAGGCTAATATATCCAGAGGTAAGATTACTATTCCAGACAAATTAATAAAACTGATCACTACATGGGGAATAGCACAACATGTCCCTGTAATAACCATGACTTTAAAAAATAAATTTGGTTTAACATTAACTATCCAACCGATTATCATTATAATAATAATGACCGATGCCAAATACGCTGACCAGCACCATAGTAAATGTGAAATTTTTTCATTCTTATCAACAAGATTTAAAATAACAAAATAGATAAAAATCCAAAAGGGAGCAACAGTTATAAACAATGCAAAAATTGAAAAAGCTAAACGAGAAAAAAATATTGATGATTTAAAATAATTCATAATGCCGCCCATTGCTTTCTTTTTAACACACATTAATTTACATTAATATACAAATTATAATTTTAATAGTCAATAATTTCTTTAGCTATTTCAATATACCTTTATCGTCGCCAAGTTTATTTTTCTTAAACAAATAAAATTAAATTCATATTTCTAAATTACATTATTTCACTTATATATCAAATTTATAATATAACAATTGCCTTTTATCAACAGCCCTATGTGCAGCAATATAAAACTATCTCCATTTTACCGCACACAATTATTTGTAAGCATTTAGTTGTCTAGCTAATTTATATTACTCTACATAAATTATTAACTTTTGTAAATTTATGAAAACTTAGTTATAATAAAGATGAACCTTGTAATATCAAATACAACCTTTAAACTTTACTTTTTGATTCTTAAATCAGCAAATTTTGATTAGGTTTATCTATATAAGAGAGAATAAGTATGGTAAAAGAATATACTGGTGCAGTTTTCTTATGGCGTATGGTGTGCTCTTTTTTCATTTTAGTTATTAGTGCATGGCCTATGCTACTGGCACTCTTTGCTGCTGGCGGACAAATGCCAATTTTAAGGTTAATTAAAGTATTTACCGACGATATAACACTAAATTCAGATGATATTTTATCAATCATGGCCTTTTTTGCCATATTGATACTTTTAATCATGATAATCGGCTGGATTTTTAATGTTACATCTAATCTGTTCTTAAAAATACTGGTTGTTATTGGCTGTATTTGTGGCATACCTAACACAATCATATCTCTGATACTATTTATCGGCGGCGGCTTTCTGATTCTGCCAGCAGCAATTTTGGCCGTATATCTTACTAACTGGTATTTCAAAGGTGGTGCAGATTATCCCATTGAGCAGAAGCCTAATATTATTCTGAAAATAAAAGCCTGATAACTATTTCCCTCTCCTCCTGATAAACCACAATGCAGTAATAGTGCTTTTATAGAACACAGCAATCTAGCTGACATTAATTTATAAGTTATTCATGGGTTTCTATTTCTATAGCCTGAATTTGAATATCTGATAAAAGCGAAAAATCAGAATTAATCGATAACCAATATTTTAAATATACAAGTATCAGCCTTTTGATAAAAGCAAGCTACCGCCACCAATCCAGAGTAAAATAGTGTTTATTTTGCCAAGAGAGCGCTGTTTACTATCATGAGTATTGCTACCATTCCAGAAATCATTGCCGATATCAAAGCCGGCAAAATGGTTATTCTTACCGATGCGGAAGACCGTGAAAACGAAGGCGATTTAATTATGGCCGCGCAGTTTGTCACGCCTGAAGCCATCAATTTCATGATTAAATACGCTCGCGGACTGGTTTGTCTGCCTCTGGAAGAAGAAATTGTCGACCGCCTGCGTTTACCGCTGATGACCCAGAATAATGGCGCCCAGTATGGCACCAACTTTACCGTTTCCATTGAAGCAGCACATGGGATCACTACGGGTATCTCAGCCGCAGACCGTGCCCATACCGTACAGGCAGCCGTATCCCCTACTGCCAGAGCAGAGGATATTGTTCAGCCCGGCCATATTTTTCCATTACGCTCGCAAAAAGGCGGTGTTCTGGTGCGCACCGGACATACCGAAGCCAGTGTTGATTTAGCCAAACTGGCCGGTTTGACTCCGGCTGCGGTTATCTGCGAAATCATCAATGACGATGGTACTATGGCACGCATGCCGGAACTAATGCTTTTTGCAGAAAAGCATGGAATTAAAATCGGTACCATTGCCGATTTGATTGAGTACCGCAGCCGCCATGAAAGCCTGATAGAAGAACTCGGTGTCAATAATATCCATACGACATGGGGTGATTTCACTCAGCACGTGTATGTAGATCAATTATCGGGTGAAACCCATCTGGCGCTGGTGAAAGGCAATCCGGCAAACGCCGGAGAAGTGCTGGTACGGGTACATGAACCATTTAGTGCCATGGATTTTCTGCAACCAGATCAACTGCACACCTGGCCACTACCTGAAGCCATGGCACGCATACAGCAGGCTGATGCCGGCGTAATCATTCTGATGCACCGCACTGAAACAGGTGCCACCCTGCTCGACCGCACCTTACCCAAAGGTGCACACCAGGCCAGACAATGGGATAGTAAAACCTATGGTATTGGCGCGCAGATACTGGCCGGCCTGCAAGTAAAACGCATGCGGGTTATGGGCAAGCCTTCAGCCTTTACCGGCCTGAACGGATTTGGCCTTGAAGTAACCGGATTTGAAGAGCCAGCCAGATAATATTTCTTTACTAAACAAGTATATATTTTAGTAGAATAATTGTCATACAATACGCCCCCTCAGGCTGTCTGAATTATGTGATGTTACCGGATTAGGACATTACATATTTTCCGACAGCCTATTGTAATGGCTGCTTTTCAAGGATGGTATCTAATGCAACTGACCCCACAAAAATGGGCTGCTTCCGGTTTAACTTTTGGCTGCGTTGTATTCGGGCTTGGTAGCTTGATTGTCAAATTTGTCTCCATTGGTTCCTATGCTATTGCCTTATGGCGCGTATTGATTGGTGGGATTGTTTTTCTGTTCCTCAGCCGGCATTTTGGACAAAAATTACCGACAAGCGGCAAAGCAAAACGTTTTTGCATTCTTTCCGGCGTATTTTTAGGCTTTGATCTGGCATTCTGGCATGAAAGCATTCACGCCGTGGGCCCGGGGATTTCTACTCTGCTCAACAGCATGCAGATATTTTTTCTGGCTGCAATTGCATGGTTTTTCTTTGGCGAACGTCAGAGTAAACTGCAACTATTCAGCATGCTGCTGTCTGTAATCGGCATTTTACTGATTGCCCATCCAGAACTCAGACATAATACCCATGGCGGATACGGTATCTTTATCGGCTTAATCTCCGGCGCAGCCATGGCTGCTTCCATGGCCTGTATCCGGCAGGCACATCAGGCAGAACCGGTTTCATTATTTCCATTGATGCTACTGGTAAGCGTTGGTGCAGTCGGTACCTTAATTGTGCCAAGCATATTGATTGATTCAAGCCATTTCTGGCCGACGAATATGGCAGATGTACTTATGGTCATGATATATGGTGTGGTTATGCAGTGCTTTGCCTGGGGATTGATTGCTTATGCAGTGCCGCTACTGTCGTTAACTTTAACTGGTCTGTTATTATTAAGTGAGCCGGTAGCTGCCATTTTGATTGATTATTTTTTTCTTAACAAACCGATTAATACAGTGCAGTGGACTGGCACCGCACTAACCTTGCTGGCCATATATCTGGGGTCACTCAAGCCCAGAAGCAGCCAGAAAAAAACCGCCTAAACATTCCACGCTATCGACAAATTCGGTAAAATCAGGATGCTAAACATTGGCGCTTGAATGCTCACTATAAAAGCATTTTATTCTGGCTTATATACCACGCCAATAGCATAACTGAAGAAAAAGGAAATCAAATGAATACCATCACCCCAGAACACAATGGTTCTGGCCTGCGCATAGGCATCGTACAGGCCCGTTTCACTAATCCAATTGGTGCTCAACTGGTTAAAGCCTGTACTGAACGTTTGGTAAAACTGGGGGTTAAGGATAGCGATATTACGCTGGCCACAGTGCCCGGGGCATTAGAAGTACCGCTGGTATTGCAAAGCATGGCACGCAGCGGCAAATTTGACGCATTAGTAGCCATCGGCGTAGTTATCCGCGGTGAAACCTATCATTTCGAACTGGTATCCAATGAAGCAGCCGCTGGCGTATCTCGTGTCAGTCTGGATCACCAGATACCAATTGCCAATGCCATCCTCACCACTGAAAACGATGCTCAGGCACTGGCACGTATGTACAACAAGGGCAGCGAAGCAGCAGTGGTAGCGGTAGAAATGGCTAATCTGCTCAAAGCCCAATATTGATTATTTACCTAACAAGGACATTGTATACATGTCAATGATTACCCCACGTCGCCGTGCACGTCAGTTTGCCGTACAGGCGCTGTATCAGGCACAGCTGAACAAAGAAGAATCAGCAGCCATTATTGCGCAGAATATCCGTGACAATGAATATTTTGCCAAGGCAGACAGTGAGTTGTTTACCCAGATATTTTTTGGTGCCTATAACAACCAGCGCGACTACATGAAACGCATCCGTCCCCTGCTCGACCGGCATGAAGATGAACTCAATCCGGTAGAACGGGCGGTACTGTTAATGGCCTGCCATGAACTGTCAGCTATGCCGGAAACGCCACATCCCGTGATTATTAACGAAGCTATTGAAATCACCAAAACCTTCGGTGGTACAGACGGCTATAAATTTATCAATGGCATTCTGGATAAGCTCTCAGCAGAATTGCGTGCTTCCTCATAAAGAAACTGGCACCCCAAAAGTGAAAACAGACAGGTTGATTGACCAACCTGTCTGTTTTTTTCAACCACAATCAAAAATATATATTTTATTTTATATTTTATTTCATCAAAAATCAGTATTGCAGGATATTCATCATTTATTTACAATAAAACATCTTTTATTACATATGTTATCAAAATACTGATATGCAAAAACAATACCGTATCAAATCAAGCACATCAAGTTCTGATCAATACATAGAATCTATGCCGGCATTGGCAGATGGAAAACTGGAGCTGGCCACACCTGCCTATCGCCTGTGTGCAATCACCATCAATCAGCTCTTTCAATATATCATTTTTTTGCCTATATCTATCTATTCACTATCAGCATTATTTGAAGCTATGGAGGAAGAGTATGATTCAGATGAGTTAACAGAGTTTTTTCTGGACTGGCTTACACTACCGCAAACGCTGACTATAATCTGTTTAACGATAATGGCACTGATTATTTTTACCGCATGGCAAATAAACTGGATGACTAAATATGGTCAGTCTATAGGTAAACGCATGCTAAATCTCAGGGTAATCAGAACCAATGGTGATAATCCCGGCTTTGTACGCAATGTGATTTTGCGCGAAATCGTATATCAGTTAATAGTAGTAATAATAGGTTCATTGACTTTAGGTATTGGTTATTTTGTCTTTATGTTTTTTCCGGCTATGGTATTTATTAATAAATGGCAGCGACGAACATTACCGGATTTTCTGGCTGATACAATAGTTGTCAGAGATAAAATTTCTGAGAAGTCTATAAAAGTTAAGATCCCCAAACGTTAATCAGATATTCTGATTGTAGGTGTTACGGTATTGTTACTAAGCCTATATAGGATATTTAATACTCAGTATGGATAGCAAATCAATAGTTCGGGCAAGTAAACATTTAATCGTCCAATAGAAAACCGGTTAATTTGAATAATAAAAGTTGCTATTCATCAAACACCACCAACCAATAACTGTAACGTAATTATTTATACTCTATCGAAAAACTGATAAGAGTATTAAAAATAGGAGCTGAATATTGATTACAAAAAAATTATAGAATTGATCAGCAATATTCCTTAAAATATTTAACAGTATTTTTTATAGTTTCATGCATACCAATTGAAGCAGAAAGAACCATTACTGTAACAATTAAAGTTATTTATGCAATCTTCATCAACTAATTTTTAGAAAAATCAACTATGTCTAATACCCAAGAAAACTTTTCAACAAATAATCATCAATATGACCATACAACAGATAGGGAAATGGAAGTTGAACTTGCCAGCCCCTGGAACAGAATTAGCGCATATATTATTAACAGTCTATTGTTAACTTTGGCTGCCCTTATTGGCATGATACTCTCTCTTATTTTTGTTAAATTTGTCTTACGATCTGAGTCTAAAGATATTGTAGTTCTAAGTTTAATAATTTGCATTTCTATATCTCTATTAATCTATGCTATCTTTCAATTTATACAAATGAGCAAAACCGGACAATCTTTTGGCAAACGCCTGATGGGTATTAAAGTTATTGGCATTGACGGACAAAATCCGGGATTTGTTGGTACTGTATTACTGCGTGAAGGTGTCTTTAATATAATTGCCGAAATTATTTCAGTTACTTTTGTAGCTATATTTGTTCACTTATTTAATTTTCCCGAGATAGCTACTGAATTGTTATTTGCTTATCTGCTTCCGTTCATTTGCCTGATTATGCTTTTTCGAAAAAGTACAAATCAACGTACTCTTCAGGATTATTTAGCCAGGACAATAGTTATAAAAGCGGAGAAATAGTCATATAGATAATACATATCAACATATACTATCTCGAAAAAATAAATCTAGGCTTACACTGGAAATTTGTTGGCAGAATTACTGTAATTAAAAGTCAGCCTTGAGTTTACAAATATCAATGGTCTGCATATGCCGGTGCGCGTGTACTATGCCGCGTAACTGGCGCTGCCGATTAGGATACTGCCCACCCATGCTTTACGTAAAGAACCGTTTCTCGAAGCTGGACGGCGTATTGTTGAATTAGCCAAACGCTATTATAAACAAAGATGATAGCATTATCCTCCCCCGCAGCATTGCCATCTAGGCTGCGTTTAATAATGCCATGAGTCCGGATGTTGCTATGGGCGATTTTACCATTATGGTATTGCACCTGCTCGCCGCAGCTACCGAAGCTGGGGTTAATTTCAAAATAGCCGATATCGACCAGTTAAGCCAGCATGTACCTTGTCTGTGTGAAGTTGCACCAGCTACGCAGTAATATTATATGGAAGATGGGCAGTATCCATGCAGAACTGGGAAAGTGCGATAAGTAAATTTATTATAGAATTTAGTAACAGAATTAACAGTTATCTATAAAAGCAAAATATACAAAATCTGGGATAGATTCAATTATGGTAAACACACAACAACATTCAGACTCAAATAATAATCAATCTAAGTTGTTTATGACTGAATCCCGTAGCTCAGTCGCAGTCGAATTAGCTTCTCCGTGGAGGAGAATTACAACATACCTAATTAATAAAGCAATATATTATTCTATTATTTTTATAGATTTGCGCGTATATAACGCAACATTTGATTTTGAATCTGAGGTCTTAGGGCAAAATATTATACGACGTTCTGAATTATTGGAATGGCCTTTCACACGAATATAGGTTAAGTCAACCACTATAATCTGCCGTTTGGCGCCCACATCAACCTGACGTCGTAAACGATTAGCTATTGCCTGCCGTCTGATTTCCTTGATAACGTTTAACCATATACTTTGATATCAATAATAGCGCCCTCATTGCCCGAACAATGGTAACGTCGAGAAACACTGATGCTGCTTTGTTGTAAGGCAAAACGAATTCGCCTGGATCCATATGATTGATAGCTGCGATTAAAAATAGTCAATATTTTATCGGCGTAATCGGCGGCCGATTTCTGTTTTGTTGCTTTGCACGGATAATAGACTTAATGCCTGCATATCCCTAAGCAGCGACATAATGCCACTACTGCATAACGATGCTGGTTTGCTTTCAGGATTTTGATTTTCGCCCCATTATCAGTGCAGCCTGCTTTAGGATATCGTTTTCCAGATGCCTAAGCCAAATTAAGCAATCACTGTCATCATTAAATCTATTTAATTCGGATAGAGGAAAGGTGTTTGGTAATCTATTACTAGACACATGTTTCAATACATTTAATCTTCAACACTCACTGAGTAAAAAAGGTGCTCGTATACCAATACTATATCCGAAGCAACATTTAAAAGCATTAAAACAGAATTTGTTAAAGGGGAAAATTCGTGACAACCGGAGAACTACAACAAGCCTTTGCGGTTCAAGCTTATTGGTGCAATCACAAACGGTTACATTCATCGTTAGTCTATTTGCCTGCCGCGGAATTTAACCAACGACTATTCCTTAATGTTGTTGTTTGAATATGTGCTGCCATGCCACGTGATGTATAAAGCCAACCCAATATAGATAGCTCGCTCACTGCCTGTTAATAGCCAGACGAAGCACAGAACATAGAGATCAATTTGGGTAACTCGGCGTAGTTACGCCAATTAAGCTATTTAGACTTCAAACAATATAAACTAATTCTGCAAACCGGCAAAATAAAACACCACTTTGCAATGGTGTTTTATGGTATTTCAGTTCATCCTTTTTTGCGCATTAACATCCCGCCAATCAATATAGCCAACAATTGTGCGCTAATCAGGGTAACAGCGGTCATAAACCAGCCACCGCTCTCAAAAGCATGGCCACAAAGCAGAGAACCAGCAAAACCACCAGCATAATAACACATGTAATACAGGCCGGAAGCCAGTGAACGCCCTTCAGTAACATTGGCAGATATATAAGTGATGGTGGAAGATTGCGTAATGAAAATCCCACTACTCATAATAGCAAGTGCCAATACAATCAACCATAACGGATGCAACAAGGTTAATAATACCCCGATAATAGACAAACTCATTGCAATTAAAACCGTGAGATTGGTACCAAATTTTATGATTAAACGTGCCGATAGTGGTGTAATAACCATTCCGATTAAATACACAGTAAATATATTGGCTAATTGCGAGCTGGAAAGATTATAGGGCGGCTGGTCAAGATAGAGATTGATGTAGGTAAAACAGCCAACCAGAGAAAACAGTACGCAAAATCCCAGTGCACTGGCAGCCAGAACATAGCGGTTATGTAAATGGTGCCAGAGAGTAATCAATGCTGTTGATACTTGCGGTTTGGCTTCAAATTTTTGCGATGCCGGCAGATTACGCCAAACCAAGATAGCTCCAACCACGCTGATAACACCCATTACCATAAATGCATGCCGCCAGCCCATAAATTCGGTCAGGTATCCCATCAAAAACCGGCCAAGAAAACCACCCAGCACCGTACCGGAAACATAAAAACTCATCAGCCTGATGCGCGCATTACCGGAAAACTCCTCGCCTATATAAGCCAGCAGAACCACAGTTATGCCAGGAACAGCCAGCCCCTGTGCAAAGCGCAACCACCATAATAGACTGATACTGTGAACAAAAGATAACGCAAGAGTAGGAATAGCAATAAAAACAATTGAACCTACAATAAAAACTTTTCGTCCGAATGCATCCGATATCATACCTAAAAACGGAGACATAAATGCCACAGCCAGAATGGTGGCTCCTACTGTAGAACCAATCGCAGCGGCACTTGCCTGAAATTCCTGCATCAATACAGGCAAAATAGACTGAACAGAATAAACCTGAACAAAAGCCAGAGCACCGGTCACCAGTACGGTGATAATTAAGGCCAGATTCAGTCTGGTTTTAACAGAAACTATAGAGGAGTTGGACATAATCAACTAAAACCATTCATTATCATTCTTCAATTACCTGATGTGATTTAAATAATTGAGGCTCTGATATTATCAATCATATTTTTTACATGAGTTAATTTTTGTGTAGCACTGATTATACCCCTTATCGGCGTTGTTGCTTTTCTGGTTTGCGACAATTAAAAAACCAAATAATTTAATCTTTTTATTAAAAAAAATACTTTAATTATTTCTAGCTATACAATATACACAAAAAGTGAATGAGTTTTGTTATTTGAGAGGGTTAGTCATAAAGCATAGTAGCCGCATTCAGTTATTTTTATATGCAATTCAATCATTTGAATAATTTATATGTATAGCTGATATAGCTATATTTAATTGCTATCTTAAATAATATTATTTTAATAATTGCTTTTGGTACTTGTTTTCAGTGTAAACTGAAAACAAGTTAGAGCATAAATACTGTACAACTTTAAAATGGAATATGTATTTCCAGTGAAAACAGATTGTTATCAGCAATTTTTATCTAATTAAGAGAGCTAGATAAACAAAAATCATTTAGAATAACTAGTATTAAATTTAGATTAATGTCAAAATAACATTGATTTTTGTAATTATGTGCAATTTTACAATATAAACCTACTTTATTTATTTATCTCCGCCAGTAGCATTAACGCGGTAGTAAATCCCAGGATCCTTGCATTATGGCAATAAGTTTTTTAGATAAAACCGACCTTAAAATCCTGCAAGTTTTACAAGACAACGGTCGTCTTAGCAACGTTGAACTATCCGAACGAGTAGCTTTATCGCCCTCGCCTTGTTTGCGCCGGTTAAAACAACTGGAAGAATCTGGTATTATCCGCCGCTATGCAGCCCTGCTAGACCCGTGTAATGTTGCACTTGGTTTACAGGCATTTATCCGTGTACGTGTTAATAAAAGCAAGCAATCCCGAGATGAATTTACTCTGGCAGTACAACATTGGCCACAAGTGTTAAACTGTTTTGCACTTACTGGCGAAACAGATTATATTCTTCAGGCATTTTTCTCCGATATGAATGCTTTTTCCTATTTTGTACTTGAAACACTATTGGCCACACCTGGAGTGGAAGATGCCAGATCCAGTTTTGTGTTAAAAGAAATCAAGGCTACTACTTCATTACCGCTAGAGCATTTGGATATCAGCCAATAGCAGCAATAAGAAGCGCAATAGCATGATTGATAGCAATTTTATCCATTCATCGATTCAAGCCAGACTGCTGTATCTGCAATCTCAGGCGCAATAAGGGTTTATGACTGTAATTTCTAATGCTGATGAAAATATTATTGCAGCCTGTCGCCACTGGCTGGAACAGGCTGTTATCGGCCTGAATCTTTGCCCATTTGCCCGAAAGCCCTACAATTTAAACAGGCTTCGATTTACGCTTAGTCATGCCAGACATCTGGATGCATTTCTCGAATTACTCGAACAGGAAATCCTGCTGTTGCTGCAAACCCCAGCAATTGAAATTGAAACCACTTTAGTAATTGAGCCACAACTATTCACTGATTTTGATGTTTTTCTGGATGCGGCAACACTAGCAGAGCAGGTACTACAGGATGTTAATGCAGATGGCACCATACAGATAGCCCCCTTCCACCCTGATTTTCAATTTGCCGATGAACCACATAATGACATCAGTAATTATACCAATCGCAGTCCCTATCCTATTTTGCACCTGATTCGGGAAAGCAGTATTGAACAGGCTGTTGCCGCATTTCCTGACGCTGCAACCATTTATGAACGCAATAAAGCACTATTACGCCAGATGGGTGCTGAAGGCTGGGCAAAGTTGGGAATAGAATATCCGATGCGAAAACAAAAATAGCATTAAGCTGTAGCACAAGAACACATCAGGCTTTGGTCGAATATTTACTTATCTACAAAATCACAGCAACTTATATTTTTACATTTATAAAGTGTAGCTAATAACATAATACCCTTAGCCCTCAATCATCTTCAATAACAGCTATTCAAACCAGCAAGCAATTCTTCAACCTTGTATGGTTTTATTGTTAAAATCACTGCTGTTTAAATAAAATAGAATATAGAATGCCGCCGGTTAAATCTCATTATTTACAGCCAGCCATTTCATTGTTACGCCAGAATGGTCAAATATTACAGTTGATAGCCGTAGTCATCTGTATTTCTACTCCCTTACCTGCGCTGGCTGCCAGTCTGCCTGTTAGAGAATTAAGCCTGTGGTGGTGTATTCCCTTTGCCGGTACGCTGCTATCCATTGCTGTGTGCCCAATTCTGCTGCCAAATCTATGGCATTCACATAGCGGTAAAATTATTACTCTCTGGTGTGGTTTATTTCTGCTACCTCTAAGCTGGCACTATGGTGTATCAACCAGTATTTCTCTCACAGTACATGCGTTACTAGAGGAATATATTCCTTTTATACTTTTGTTGCTGGCGTTATATACCCTGTCTGGCGGCATTGTAATTCAGAACATTGGCACTGGCAGTGTCAGACTGAATGTTTCACTTCTGGCTACAGGTACGTTGCTGGCTGGCCTGATGGGAACAACCGGCGCAGCCATGCTGCTTATCCGGCCATTATTGCGTGCCAACGCACAACGGCATCATCGTACTCATGTTGTCGTATTTTTTATTTTTCTGGTAGCTAATATTGGTGGCGGATTAACGCCACTTGGCGATCCGCCGCTATTTCTGGGCTTTCTGAAAGGCGTTGGTTTTCAATGGACCTTAGGCCATATGTTATTACCAGTGCTGGTTAATACTCTGGTTTTACTGTTGCTATTCTTTTGTATTGATTCCTATTTATGGCACCATGAACCAAAAGCCACATTGATAGCACAACAAACCACACCCTCGTTAACTATTCAGGGCAAGGCTAATCTGGTGCTATTGCTTGCCGTAACAGGCGTAATCCTGTTTTCAGGCATATGCAAAAATACACCTGTGTGGCATGTTTACGGAATTGAGATTAGTCTGCTCGCATGGTTACGTGATGGTTTACTGCTAATAATTACCTTATGTGGACTGAAATTAACACCACCCAAGTTGCGTCAGCAAAATGACTTCAATTGGGCGCCGATGCGGGAAGTGGCTAAACTGTTTATCGGGATTTTCATTACCATTGTACCCGTGATGGCGATACTGCAACTAGGCGTAGCGGGCGATTTTCGGGCACTGGTACAACTGATTCAGCACAATGGTGAACCGGTAAATGCACTCTATTTCTGGATGAGCGGGCTCTTGTCGGGCTTTCTGGATAATGCGCCGACCTATCTGGTGTTTTTTAATCTTGCCGGTGGTGATGCAGAGCAACTAATGCAGTACTTTCCTAAAACATTACTGGCTATTTCCATGGGGTCAGTATTTATGGGCGCGCTCAGTTATATTGGTAATGCACCCAATCTCATGATAAAAGCCATTGCCGAGCAACAATGTATTACCATGCCAGGCTTTTTTGGCTACATGGTATGGTCTACAGTTGTGCTTATCCCGCTATTTTTGCTGGATACATTACTGTTTTTTTAATTTATTTGGAAGATAAGCAGCCAGTTAGGTTGATTAGTTATGCAATTATTAAAATACCTACAAGCACAGGGTTTGGGCAGTCGCAAGCAATGTCAGGCATTAATTGCCGATGCTGCCGTACAAATTAATGATATGGTCTATACTGATACACGCATGGATATTGATCCACAGACTGTGAGTAGCCTGAAAATTGATGATGTAAATCTGACACCGGTACCTCTTCCCCATTTTTATATTCTCTTGCATAAACCAGCCGATTATGAAACTTCACATAAGCCGCAGTATTATCCAAGTGTTTTCAGTTTATTGCCAGAACCCTTGCGCCACCTTGATATGCAGGCTGTCGGCCGGCTCGATGCAGACACAACCGGCGTGCTGATTCTGACTAATGACGGTCAGTTTAATCATCGCTGTACTTCCCCCAAGCACAAGCTGCCAAAAATTTATCGGGTTAATTTGAAGCATGCGGCAGACGACAAGCTGTGTACTGTTTTAAAAAACGGGGTACTGTTACATGACGATAATGAAACAGTACAAGCTGAAGCTGCCGAACTAATCGACGCCCATACTCTGCTGCTAACCATCACATCAGGTAAATACCATCAGGTTAAACGCATGGTTGCCGCTGCCGGTAACCGTGTCATTGCCTTACATCGCTGCGCCTTTGGTTCATGGCAGGCTGACGATTTACCCATCGGTGGCTGGCGTTTTTTTCAACCAGAATCTGACCAAATGTAACATGCACAATACTGACCTTATTTTCCAACTGATTAACATTATAGGAACAGTTGCATTTGCTGTGTCTGGCTATCTGGTTGGTTTTCGTAAAAGACTGGATATTCTTGGTGTAGTGATTGTGGCTTTGCTTACTGCGGTAGGTGGCGGGATGATGCGCGATGCTCTGGTTGGTCATATTCCCATGATTTTTAAAAGCAATACAGCATTGTGGACTATATTTATTACACTTTTATTGTCATGGGGGTTTCATTTACAATATCAGCGTCATCGAGCTCTGGCCATATGGTTTGTGGTAGCCGACGCACTGGGATTGGCGGCGTTTAGTTTAACTGGTGCGCAGGTTGGGCTAGCGCTGGAATTAAACTGGTTTGGCGTGGTTACACTGGCATTTGTAACCGCGGTAGGTGGCGGCATCCTGCGCGATATTCTGGTCAATGAAGTGCCCATTATTCTGCGCAGTGATATCTACGGCACGATTGCCATTTTACTCGGCCTGCTATTATGTCTGCTGGATCACTGGAAAATGGTTACGCCATGGAGTATTAACCTGCTGTTTATCGGCGGGGTACTAAGCCGTTTACTCGCTTATCATTACAACTTTACTCTGCCGGGATTTCAAAAGAAGAAAAATTACAAAATATAACAAAACTATAAGAACTTTCGCTGCAAAAAACAGTCTAAGTCATTAAGATAATGTCCATACGCAATAACAAGCGTATAACACAAAGATTTAAAAAGCTTTTCCAGTATTCTCTTGTCGAAACGTTATTTTGGCCCTCTGCTGCTTCTCCCCTTGGCACAGAGGGTTCTTTTTATCCTAAATTTATATCGGCTAAACTATATTTTTGAAAACAATTTTACCTGCCTATATTAATAAACAAATAGTTATACATATTACTCTATCATTGTCAGTAAAATTTTTTACTGTATTTCTGCCAAGGTTCAAACAATAATCACTTTTATACCGCACTCAATGAATAAAATTTTTACATACAAAATGTGTATTTTTAATCGCAAAAGCAACCATGAAACCGTAAAATAGCTTAAATAAGGAGTATTTTTTTGCTTGAAATCTTATTTTTCAGCGCTATGTACAGTAAAGTTAGTTTTAACATATTAGATATGGAAGTATCCAAGTGATGGACAATCGAAAATTACGTTATATTGCTTCTGCGGTTATTCTCAGCCTGACTCTGAGTCCACTAGCTGAAGCCAAACGAGTTGGTGGCGGTAGTAATCGCGGTATGTCGCGTTCTAACTATTCCAGCTCATACAACAATAGCCCATCTTATCAATCCAGCCGCAGCAACTATGCCAATTCATCCTCAAGCCGGCTTGGCGGGGGTAATAATGCGGGCATGTCGCGCTCTTATTCTAATTCAGGACGTAGCGACTATCGCAACAGCAATCAGAATAGTTATTCCAACCAATCCCAGCCACGTGGAAACAGCACAGGCCGGATAATCGGTGCGGGCGTAGCTGGTGCTGCTATTGGTGCACTGGCTGGCCATGCAATGGCTAACCATAATCAGCAGCAACCAGGTGCGCCGGCAGCAAGCACTGAAGCCAATTACAACGATTCCAATACTGGTGATGCAGCAGTTAACCCTTCTGCTAATGCCGATCAGCAATTGGCACAACCACAACGTAAAAGCGGGTTTAGCTGGATATGGTTACTGATTATCGCACTTGGTGGTTTTTATCTGTATCGCCGTTTTGCCAGCAAAAAAAATAATCAGGCAAATACACCTTACAGTAATCATCAGAATTCCAGTGATTTCACTTCTCTCAATAATAACAGCAATAGTAGTCGTACCAATATATTTGGTCAGAATCTTGCTGCTAATGGCAATACGATGCAAACCAACATGTCAGGTATGGCAGACGGAAGTAATCTGGAGGCATTCCTGCGCTTTGCCCGCCAGCGCTTTAATCATGTGCAATCAATGAATAATGCTTCCAATCTGGAAGAAATCCGCCGTTACTTTACACCAGATATGTTTGCTGATATCCGTAATGATATTATCAACAATCAGGATACTGCCGAATTTAGTGATCTAAATGCCGATCTTGTAGACAGTACTCAGGAAAACGGCCAGTACATTGCCAGCGTTCGCTTTAGCGGTTTAGTAAGTGAGGAGCTGGGCAGTGCACAGCAACCTTTCAGCGAAGTATGGCATTTTGTCAAACCTGTAGGCAGCCAGCAAGACTGGTTAATCGCCGGCATTCAGCAGGATTAATTATTCTCTACCAGTAGATTACCAATATTCTGTTATGCTACTACCAAACAAAAAGCACTGATTCAATCAGTGCTTTTTGTTTACATCAGAAAGCTTTGCGGATATTAATACCTGTACTGAAAGCACGTTTAGGCGAGGGTTCAAAATAACGCCCATTACTGTCATTTACAATTACAGAACCTGCATAACGCCGATTAAACAAATTATCAATGCGTGCATAACTACTTAGTGTCCACCCTCGATGAACCCATTCATAACCAATATTGGTCGATACCAGAGCATAGGCAGATGCGTAATCACTATTGTTGTCATTCACGTATATTTTATCCATATAGCGAATATCCATTCCCCCCAGCCATCCCTGCTGCGGCTGCCATTGCAAACCGAAATAGAGCTGGTTTTGAGCCACGCCAGGAATTTTATTTCCTTTGCGGACAGCTACAGCCTTACCCAAAACCGGTATATCACTGTCAAATTTGGCATCAACATATGAATAACTGGCTCGCGCCTGTAAATCCTGCCACAACGTCTTTTGCCAGCCCAATTCAGCGCCATATCTTTTGGTTCGGTCAGCATTACGAAAAGTACTGCGGCCGCCAGCTGACACTGCAGAAACAATATCATTATGGGTTTCAGTGTGAAAAACTGTCGCTGAAAACACCCCCCATTGCTGGTCAAATTTCAGCCCTGCCTCCACCGTGTTATTACTAGAAGGCTTAAGGTTGAGATTAAAACCGGCCTGAGCATCAGGTCGATACGCCATTTCAGTAAAAGTGGGCGTTTCAAAACCCTTGCCATAAGCAATATACGCAGCCGCATCATCACGGAAATTCCAGCTCAGAGCAATACTGGGTAGTAATTTATGGTAACGCAGATTACCGCTATCATCACCATTAGCCAGATAATGGTCTTGCGACTTAAAATGCACATCACTATAGCGCAAGCCACCATCTAAATGCCATTTAGGCAGAAAACGCCAGGAAAACTGCATATACGGATCTAAATTCCATAAGGCGTTGTTTTCATTACGTCGTAGTTTGCCTTTCACACCCAGATAAGTACCATTAAAATTATTGTAACCCTGGCGGTCTTCATTTTCACGGTCAAATGCTACACCGCCAATCAGTGTCAGGTTTGGCAATGTATTTTTATTCAGCCAGCGCACATCGGCTCCATAATAATAACGGGTAAAATCAATTACCCCTCCTGCATGTTTAGGTGCTGCCTGCGCTTTGGCCGGAATAGACTGGTATTGCACCACATGGCGTCGGCCAGCATACATCATGACATACAGACTGTTATGTTCATTAACAGGCTTATCCCAGGTAAAGCCGGTTTGGCTCTGATCAATTTCCTTGCGCATATTATAATCCCTAACATTCTGAGCTACCTGGCGCGGATTCTCCTGCCATTGCTCGCGCGTAAGCCCGCCTGGGTCTGCGGCCCGGATACGCACTTGATTTATAATCCAGTTCAGGGTACTGCCATCATTCAGATTCCAGGTAAATTTGGCATTGTTCAGCACTTTGCGTGCATCACTGTATTGCCGATAACCATTGGTATCAAAATAACTGGAATTGATGTTATATGCTGGTAACCATGCTGTATCGCTGCCACCTTGCATCTGCAATGAAGTTTGCTGTTTAGCAAAACGGGCGGAATTAAAACCCAGACTCACACTAGGCTTGCCCTCACCTTCTCGCGTAGTCGCCAGAATAGTTCCGCCTGAAGAATTACCATATAATGAAGAAAACGGCCCACCAAGCACTTCTATTTTCTCTAGCGAATTCAAATCAATATTAGAAGTTTGTCCCTGCCCGTCCGGCATTGATGCCGGAATACCATCAACGTAAATCCGAATTCCTCTCACCCCAAACGTTGAACGGGCACCAAAACCGCGCATGGAAATCTGCATATCCTGAGCGTAGTTTTCCCGCTCTAAAGCCTGCAAACCGGGAATGCCTTTCAAAGCATCAGAAATATTGGTTTTAGACGTATTTGCCAGTTTTTTCGCATTCACGGTATAAACAGATGCTGCTGTATCCAGCCATACTGTATTAGTACGCAAAGCTTCCACTTCAATATCCGGCAGACGAGCTTCATCTTTATCTTCGGCATAAGCCATGGCTGGCAGTATTGCCAGTGATAAAACTAAAATCTTAAGATGGGTGCGAATCATAGCGTTAGGCACTGAGAAAATTAATATAGAATCTCCGGAACAACAACTTAGGCAAACCAATTGCTCTTATGAATATTTACCGTAACATCAGTATATTCTGTATCACATATAAAATCAGTCATTTATCAATTTTATGCATAAAAATATAAACCCGACAATATAAGCAATTTTTTGCTGCTGAACGTAAACATTACCGTCTGAAAACATATCCATTAACACAGAACCCAACACGATTATCAGACAATAAAAAATGCTGCCGGTTATCAGCCAGACAGCATCTTTATAACTTTATCCAGTCCTACAACAATGGGCCAAACAGGCGCACTGTATTTTCCACCAGCCCCCACCATTTTGAACGCGCCTGCCATGCCTTGAGTTCAATAAATTCACAGTCACGCAGATAGCCGTTCTGTAATGCGACCACTGACTCAGTCATACCTTCATCATAAATCGCCAGACTAATTTCCATATTCAGATAAAAGCTGCGCATATCCATGTTTACGGTACCAAACAGGGTGTAATCGCTATCCACAGTTAAGGTTTTGGCATGTAACAACCCGCCCTTAAACAGAGCGATTTTGACTCCAGCCTGTAATAACATCGGGTAATACGCACGTGAAGCATATTTCACTAGTTTGGAATCAACTGCTTCCGGTACAATCAACGTAACATCGACACCACGGGTAGCCGCTGTAGTCAGAGCCAGCAGCAAAGCATCATCTGGAACAAAATAAGGCGTAGTAATGATAATCCGGCGCGTGGCGGCATGAATGGCATTGACAATTGTGTCATAAATAACCGGGCTGCCCTGTTCCGGCGCAGACGGAATAACTTGCACCACGATGCCATTCTGTTCCTGCTGGGCAACCTGTAAATTATGCATAAGCGCCTGTTTACCATAGCTATCCACCCATTGCTGCACCTGCATCAGATTGGATTCAGTCTCTACCGCCATATCACCGGCAAATACCGCTGCCAGCGGCTGTACCAGACTACCCTCACAACGCATCATGACATCTACCCATTGTCCGACACCGGCATTCTTTTTGAAAAAGCGCGGATCCACCAGATTAAAACTACCGGTGTAGCCAATTTTCTGATCTATCACCGCAATTTTGCGATGATTACGCAAATCTGCCCGCACAAACAAAGTACGCCAGAGCTGAATAGGCAAAGCTTCAGTCAGGGTAATACCAGCACTGCGCAAACGCTGCGGCCAGTCACTGCGCCAGAACCTGGCACTGCCAATACTGTCGACCAACATACTGGTTACCACACCGCGTTGTGCTGCTGCCATGGCATCATTGAGTAATGCGACAATTTCACCTTGAGGATCAACAATATAAAATGCCAGCAGACAGCTAGTTTTAGCCTGCTGAATATCATGGCGGATAGCAGCAATAATTTCCTCATCATTGGTAATCAGGGTTAGATGATTGTATTCCGTCGCTTCAAAGCCAGTTTTATCAGCTGCAATCAGGCTGATACCATGATAGCGTGCATTCAGGCCACTACAGGCATGCTGGTTAAAATCATGCAGATAAGTTTCACTAAATCCCTGATAGAACTTCACCAGCTCATGCTGCCGGCGCAAACGACGCGAACCCAGCCTTGGTTCCCCAATCAATAAATAGCCCACAGCACCAACTAGCGGAAAAGCCATCAACATCAAAATCCACGCAACAGATACACCCGTATTACGCTGGTGGTACAACACCCGTACCACCAGCACGGTTACCACCGCCACGTGTAACACAACAATCATTTCTGCCCACGGTATATTATGTAACATATAAGCCAACCTGTTGTTTCTGAAACCATCAGATACGGTAAATTATAAAGAGATAAGTAGATAATCTGAAAAAACAATTGCAATACCGGTCAGACAAAAAATTCTGGCAGGTACAGAAAATATATCCTGTGCCTGCCGTAATAATAGGCTGTACTCGCCTGAATTATCTGTTTTAACTGGTCATTCGTTTGCCAATATAGCAGCAATTAGTTTTGATGGTATTCAACTGACAAACGATGCACTGCATCTACTGCAAACTTCACCATTTCCGGATCAGTAAACTGATTAATACCATGTCCGAGATTAAATACATGCCCACTGCCTGCACCATAAGCAGCCAGCAAACGCTTAATTTCACATTCAATACTTTCTGAATTACCAAATAATGCCAGCGGATCCAAATTACCCTGCAAGGCTACCCGCTGCCCTACCTGATGGCGAGCCTGATGCAAATTAACTGTCCAGTCCACACCCAAAGCATCGACGTCTAGTGCAGCCAGTTGTTCCAGCCATTGCCCGCCGCCCTTAGTAAATACAATCACAGGTACTCGCCGTCCATCTGCCTCACGCTGTAAACCAGACACCACTTGTTGTAGATAGAATAAATCAAATTCCTGAAATGCAGCATCACTAAGAACACCACCCCAAGTGTCAAAAATCTGTACAGCCTGAGCACCCGCAGCAATCTGTTCATTCAGGTAGGCAGTTACTGTCTGCGCATTAATATCCAGTATCCGATGTAACAATTGCGGGCGTTGATACAACATGGTTTTCAATAAACGAAAATCCCGGCTGCCCCCGCCTTCAACCATGTAACAGGCCAAAGTAAACGGACTACCGGAAAAACCAATCAGTGGTACACGCCCATTCAACGCCAGCCGAATACTACGCACTGCATCAAACACATAGCGCAAACGGCTCATATCAGGCACCTGTAAACGTGCCACATCCAGTTCATGCTGTAGCGGATGGGTAAATTTTGGTCCCTCACCTTCAACAAAGTGCAACCCCAACCCCATGGCATCTGGTACAGTCAGAATATCGGAAAACAGAATGGCAGCATCTAGCGTAAAGCGCTCCAGAGGCTGCAAGGTAACTTCTGTAGCCAGTTCAGGATTATGGCATAATGCCAGAAAGCTGCCAGCCTTTGCCCGTGTTGCTCGATATTCCGGTAAATAACGCCCTGCCTGCCGCATCAGCCATACCGGTGTATAGTCTACCGGTTGTTTCAGTAAGGCACGTAAAAATGTATCGTTATGTAAAACTGCCATAATTAACCTCAGGCAGCTAGCACATTAAGCACTAACTGCCTGTTAAATCAAAACTAAACTAAAGATTACAACTCATCATCACTGATGGTAGCCAATATCTGGTTGCGTTGCTGCTCGGCAGCTTCGCTCTGGCCAGACTGCTCCAGCACCTTGGCCAGCAGCAATCTGGTCACATTATTATTGCGTGATTGTAAACTAGCTTCCAGATAGCTTTTAGCCTTACCCCACAATTGCTGCTGGTAGCTCAATTCACCCATCAATAATAACAAATCCGGGTCTTGTGGATGCTGTTGCAACCATTTATCCGCCGTAACCATATTCTTTTGTTGCTCTTTGCCGCTTAAATACTGGTTAGCCTGATTAAAAGCAGGTAGCAATGCTGCATCATGAGTACGCGGATAATATTTTTTTACCCACTTCAATGCCTGAGTATACATGCCCAGCTGAAGATATTTTTCCACAATATCCACACTAAGTGTGCTTTCCTGCTCATCTACCGGTATTAACCTGAGGCTGTTTTTCAGTTCAGCCGGGTCTTTGGCCTCTGTCAATAACTGCCGATAAGCCCAGCAGCGGTAGTGTAGCTGTTCACTGTCACTTAAAGCACCTGCACGGATTAATTTGTCAACCTGCTGCAATACTCCCTGTGCATTACGCTGTTCCCAGTCATAACGTAATTGCAGCTTAACCAGCCGGGTTAAATTCGGGTTGATTTTAGCGGCGGCGTCCAAAGCATTTTTTGCCTGTTGATCATTGTGTTGTGCCAATGCAGATTGTGCCAGCAGCAAATAGCGGGATAGCTGCTGTTTTTGCGGCAGTTTGGCAACATCATTCAAATACCGGTCACGGGTTGTGATGTCATCCATCTGATCTGCACTGTGCGCAGCCAATAATAATGCCAAGGCACGGCTATGCTGCCCCTGCTTGTTGCGTAACACCCGTTCTGCCTCTCGAGCAGCAAACTGGAATCGCCCTTCAAAATAAGCCAGACCAGCATGATTCAATGCTGTTTCAACCTGATGACGCTGATGATTAATGCGCCAGTGCTGCCAGTGTCCGGGTAAATGCACAAAACCCATCACGATGCGTAACAGAATATTCAACAGCACCACAGCTAACAGAACAATACCAATAAAAAGCTGCAAATTAATGCGTACCAGAGTCTGCTCAACCACAATGTATACATCACCACTGTAATACTTCGCACCCAGTACCACAGCAACCGCAACAATGAACAGAATAATCAACCATAACAAAGATCTCATAATGTATGTTCTCCCTGCTCGGAAGAGGCTGCGGACACATTATTACTGTTTTCCAGACTGACCGGCCTTTCAGAATGTAAAGCTGCTGGAGCAGAAGCACTGCTGGCAGCAGAAGCACTTAAATCCGGCAGCGCTGTAGACATATCCATTCCAGACTGATTCTGATATTCACGTACAGCAGCCAGACTGGCAGACAAATTACTGTCCTGATTGGTTTGCACATTAAGCATTTTTAATTGCACCAGCTCTTTCAACCAGGATTGTGTTGCCACTGAGCTACCATCGAAATACTGTTTTACTGTCGCTTCGGCGCCGTTCAGATCAGCCACATACACTTCACCACGACGCTGAATAAGAGCAATACGAGCATCGAGTAAACGCAGGCGCAGATTTTCACGCACAAAATATATCTGCTCTGGTGACATCAGCATCGAATCATTATGATTGATATGACGTACTTCTACCATGCCGCGCAGAGAGTGCATAGTAGTTTGCCAGGTACGTTGCCACCATGAAGCATTCGGATTAATTGTTGCAGTAGCCGGGGCAGTACCTGGCTTTAACTGACCATCTACGACCAAAGGCAAACCGGCAACGGCTGATTCCAGACGATTCAGGCGTAAAGAAGCACTGGCCGTGTCCAGATATGGACGGTTTTTCAGGTTTTCCAAGTCACTGCTGATGGCTTTTTTGATTGGCAATAATTGTGGCTGATCAAAACGTGATAAACGGTTATCCAGATTTTCGAGTACATTTACGGCTACCGGCACATTGCCAGAAATCAATAACTGCTGCGAGGCCAGATTAAGCGTAGCTTCAATTTCATCAACCAGCCAGTCTGTGCGGCTTTTCACCAGCTCCTGATAGGCACGGGTAAGACGGTCAACATTCTCACCCTGAGTTTTCTGCTGCGATTGCAGCTCCTGCAACTGTCGACTCAATCCATCAATGCGTGCCAGGCCTGTTTCTACGGTAGCCGCAGTTTTACTGGCATCAATACCAGCATTATCGATTTTATGATCAAATTGCAGTTGTTGGGTTTTAAGCTGGTTCTGGCCTTCAACAAATAAAAAGCCACTGGCTCCTAATGCCAGCAAAGATAATACCAGAGCCCCCAGCGCAATCCCTTTACCCGAACCGGAATGTTGCTGTTTTACAGAAGTTGACTGGCTGGGTACATTGGGTGCAGACATGCCTGATCCTGTGTTGTTTTTTTGAAAATCCGTAGTTTGATGTGCGGTATCTTTATCTTTTCCTGTACTTTCAGCAGCCGCAGAAGTAGCCGATTCTGGAGGTGCACTAACCTCACCCTGTTTATTCACCAGTAATGGCTGCTTCCCCTGTTCAGGAAGCTGGCTAGACTGTGCATCTTGTTGTTCACTCATTCGGTATACTCCCTACATAATAATTGGGATAAACAGCACTCCTGCGTCACTATCAAAGCGTGCTGTGAGAACGCAAAAGTTCCAATCCACGGCATAAATCCGATACCAGTAGTGTCGAGACACCATACTCTGTTAACGCAGTTGCTGTGCGCGGATGGTGAACTAAGTATAACAAGCTTTTGCTAACTGCGTACAAATCTGGCGGCAACTGCGTAAACCATGCCTGCACAGCTGCGGTTGTCGTCATGTAAACCGCCTTCAAACTTCCCTGCTGTGCCTGTTGTGTTAATACTGACCAATCAACTGGCTGTGGCTGGCGCTGGTACACCTCAGCGACCTCAATCTGCCAGCCCTGCTGATGCAATTGATTAATGATTAAATCACGTCCACCAACACCACGAATCAGCAGTAGCTTACCTTTTTGCTGCTGCCACAAAGGTAAACGTAAAACTGCCTCACTATCATGTCCGTCACTGGGATTTAAAATTCGCTTGAATCCATAAGCAGCTAATGTTCTGGCTGTAGATGCCCCTACCGCCACATGCAGTAATTTTTCTGACTGAGAAACATATTTGGCCGCAATATGCACAGCACTGGGACTAACCCAGAGAACAACATTCTGAACCAGACTTTGCAAAACTAACTGTTGTAAAACTGCTGACCGTGGTTGCAATTGCTGATATTCAAGCAATAGCGGTATCCAGCCAGCGCGGATACAACAGTCTATATCAGCAGTCGCAGCCAATCGCGGGCGCATTAGTGCCAGATAGGGTTGAGCATTCATCGGCCAGATAATACGGCATTAATCAGCTGTTGTGCGCCCTGCTGGGCTAACTGCTGGGCCACTTTTAAACCAAGCAGCTCCGCCTCTTCCATGCTGGCCTGTGCACTGGCACGCAGCACAGTTGTGCCATCAACAGAAGCAACCAGACCACGCAACTCAAGCATGCCAAACTTTTCAATACAATATGCAGCCAGAGGAACCTGACAGCTACCCCCCAAAACCTTTGCCATAGAACGTTCTGCAGTAACACAAGCAGCTGTAACAGGATGATGAAGTGGTTGTAGCAGCTCCAGTAAATCCTGGCGATGGGCTGCAACTTCAATTGCCAATGCACCCTGCCCGACAGCCGGCAACAATAAATCAGCCGGTAATATATTTCGGATACGCTTATCTAACCCCAGCCGCTCGAGGCCGGCTGCTGCCAGAATAATTGCCGCATACTCCTGTCTATCCAGTTTATCCAGACGCGTCTGTACATTCCCGCGTAAAGGCTTTACCTGCAAATGCGGATATCGCAACCGAATCTGCGCTTCACGACGCAGGCTGGAAGTACCCACTATCGCTGCAGCCGGCAAGTCAGCCAGGCTGGCATATTGATGAGAAACAAAAGCATCCAGCGGATTAGCACGCTTTGTTATAGCTGCCAGTACAAAGCCTTCCGGTAGTTGCATGGGTACATCTTTCAGAGAATGAACTGCAATATCAGCAGTTTCCTGCTGCAAAGCCAATTCAAGCTCTTTGATAAACAGCCCCTTACCACCTATTTTTGATAAAGACTGATGCAATATCTGGTCGCCCCGGGTCGTCATACCCCGAATATCAACAGATAAATCAGGGTACACCGTTTGAAGACATTGCTGCACATAACGTGCCTGCCACATGGCCAGAGCACTTTCACGACTGGCAATGACTAAATTTTTTTTTGTCATACTGATACACAAGAATCAAGAAAATCAGAGCTGAAATTTTAGCACTAACTAGAGAAAGTACAGATTTTAATCAACCCTATCCAGGCTGGACAAAGAATGTGCCTCAGGACGCCGCAATAATTCACGAACCAGACTACTCACACCAGCCTGCGCTGATGCACGAATAAACTGTACATTTTGCAAACCTTCATACGGCTGTGGATCAATCAGAAAAGTTTCTGTCTCGGGCGGAATATACTGCACTAAACCAGCTGCTGGATAAACCTGTAAAGAAGTGCCGATGATTATCGCTATATCAGCAGCACACATCAATTGTATTGCCGGCTCAATCATGGGAACTGCCTCACCAAACCAGACTATATGCGGCCGCATCAGGAACCCACTGACGTCAACATCCGCCATGGTCTGATCAGAAAAACAGTCTACAATATAATTCTCATCGATACTGCTTCTGGCTTTTAATAGCTCACCATGTAAATGCAGCACATGACTACTTCCAGCCCGCTCGTGCAAATCATCTACATTTTGAGTAATAATATTTACATCATAACCACTTTCCAGATGCCTTAAAGCAAGATGGGCAGCATTGGGTTGAGCATTTTGCAACTGGCGCCGTAAACGATTATAAAAATCCAGCACTCGTAAAGGGTTGCGGGCAAAGGCCTCAGGCGTGGCCACATCGTCTACCCGCTCCCCATCCCACAAACCACCATGATTACGAAAAGTCTGTAAACCACTTTCAGCGCTAATGCCAGAACCTGTTAAAACAACTACCCGTTGCCTGGTTGAAGAAATAGACATGTTTAAATATGCACAAAAGCGGTAATTGCTGCTTTTAACCGTTGTAGCCCGGCCTGTAAATCAGCATCAGTCAATAACAGACTTGGAGCCAGACGCAACACATCGTTACCAGCAACCAAAACCAGCAAGCCATGTTGCAATGCTAACTGCATTAACTGTGCCGCCCGCCCGCTATAGGCCTCAGACATCACACAGCCAAGCAACAGCCCCTGTCCCCTCACCTGAGAAAACACACCCGTTGTTGCGCCTAATTCCTGCAATCCAGCCTGCAATTTTTCTCCCTGCTGCTGCACATTCTGCATGGTTTCCGGTGTATTGATAATATCAAAAGCAGCGCAACCAACAGCACACGCAAGCGGATTACCACCGAATGTGCTTCCGTGACTGCCCGGCGTAAAACTGCATCCAACTTTGGCGGTAGTAAGCATGGCACCTATCGGAATACCACAACCCAGTGCTTTAGCGCTGGAAACAATATCCGGCTGCACATCATAGTGTTGATGTGCAAATAATTTTCCGGTACGCCCCATACCAGTCTGCACTTCATCAAAAATCAGTAGTGCCTGATGTCGGTCACAGGCCTTTCTGGCTGCCTGTAAAAACTCTGCGGTTACCGGCAATACACCACTTTCTCCCTGTATCGGTTCAATGACAACTGCACAGGTTTTATCACTAACCGCAGCTTCAATAGCGGCAACATCATTAAACGGAATATGCCGAATCCCTCCTGGTAATGGTGCAAAGTCATCACTATATTTTGGTTGCCCCCCAACCGAAACAGTAAACAGCGTGCGCCCATGAAAACCATTAACACAGGCTATAATCTCATGTTTATCAGCGCCCGAGAAATGATCGCGTGCATATTTGCGAGCCAGCTTAAATGCAGCTTCATTTGCCTCAGCTCCAGAATTACAAAAAAACACCTGCTCTGCAAACGTATGCTTTACCAGGCGCTGCGCCAAATCCTGAGCTGGTTGAGTGGTATAAATATTGGAAATATGCCACAGCTTATGCGCTTGCGCGGTAAGCGCTTCAATTAATACCGGATGGCAATGACCCAACGCATTAACTGCGATACCTCCAGCCAAATCAATGTATTCCTGCCCATTCTCATCCCAGACTCTGCTGCCCAGCGCATGCTCAGGAAGCACAGGCGCAAAATTAAAATTAGGTGTTAGATAATTATGCATCTTTCTCTCTATTTATCTATACAAATATTATTTATCAACAGCATAAATTTACAATAACCAACAGTCATCAAGACCCTGATATCCAGTTATATCATAAACCTGATAAATCAAAATGGAAACCATAGCACAATCAGGTACCCTATACATAAAAAGACTTTAGCAATTGAAGCAGGATTAGCAATCACAAGTTTACTATGGAATTCAGTTAATACGCATAAAACCATAACTCATCTGTTTAATAACTTAAAATCAGATTATTTAACATTAAGAAACAAATCAAGCGCAAGCACTGAATGATAGTGCACATTTCTCATGATTCCTATTTCTACCATCTAATATAAATATTATTATTTCTTTCAAATATCTATACAAATATCGCATAATCATATGCATGCAATAGGAAAAATCCATTCATCACAGCATATTAATACTTACGCTCTATTTAGCTTAATACCTGAACTTCATCAGCACTCAAATACATCAGCATTATTCAAATTATTACCACCTAAAATTCATTATACTGAACCAAAGTACAGCCTCAGAATATGTACTTATACTGACTGGCCATGGCAAATTTGCTCAACTGGTTTTCTCTCTTGCAGGAAAAGGCCAAGGCGTATAAAAACAGGCCACAGAAATTTATTTGCTTGATAAGCATTACCCCAAGAAAAACGCGTTACGAAAATAGAAACCGCAGTACCATACAGTTTAAATACCTCACTGCAATATGGAAATCATCTGTTTACGCTATTCACCATTTGTTACTGGAAAGCAATATTACAGTACTGCACCCATTATTGCTCAAAGCCTATTTATCCAATATTAAAGTGATAATAGCCCATGATGAAGCGAAAATAATTTATGTTTTTTGGGCATTGATGAAAATCACATCAACATGCTGTTTGTTGATGACGCAAGCCATGAAAAAGCCGTAGATAGATTACTGTTGAAATACGCCATTAAACATTTTCTTGCAAGCCAAATAAATATTCATGAACATAACCCGCAGGGTAATGCGCTTTAGCGTCACATGAGGTCTGCCCAGCCTGGCCACTCTAAGCTTGAATGATCACGGGAATCCATTTCCCTTGCTACATAAGAGGCTGGATTTATCATGTTTACTCTCTCTTCCAATGAGAGAGTAAACTGGTTACTGGTCAGTTACGGGATATACTAGTCCATAGAGCAAGCAAATTACATCTGACGCAAACGATTAATCCGGTTGTCCAGAGTGGGATGGGTACTAAAAAGAGGATCAGCAGCCTCACTGGCAATTCCCAAAGCTGACATATCAGCCGGCAAATGACTTGTTTCACCTTTCAAGCGCTGTAAAGCTGCAATCATTTTCGGCGCCCCCACTAGACGGGCAGCACCAGCATCTGCACGATATTCACGCTGGCGGCTAAACCACATCACAATCAAACTCGCCAGAAAACCAAAGACTATCTGTAAAATCATACTCACCATAAAGTAAGTATTCTGCGATACCTCACCCTCATCATTTCTGGCTGTAGCCTCTGCAATACGACGAGCCCAGAAAAAAACAAAGGTATTCACCACACCCTGTAACAGCGTCATTGTCACCATATCACCATTGCCAATATGTGCCATTTCATGTGCCAGTACCGCTTCTACTTCATCCTGCGACATACCGTGCAATAGGCCAGTACTGACAGCAACCAGCGAACTATTACGTGTGGCACCAGTAGCAAACGCATTAGGTTCAGGCGAATCATAAATAGCTACTTCCGGCATAGTAATATTCCACTGACTGGCCAGATTGGCAACAGTATTTAACAGCCATGCCTCTGCTGCCGTTTGTGGCTGACCAATTATTTGACCATTAACCGACCTGAGCGCCTGTGTTTTAGACATGATCAGAGAAATAAGAGAACCGGTAAAGCCAACTACAGCGGCCAGCAATAACAGACTACTGGTACCATTACCATAGACATTAATCCCCAAAAGCGCACAGAGAATATTCAGAACAACATTAATGACAATGACAACTGCAAAATTGGTAGCAATAAACAATACAATGCGTTTCACATTATGCCCTTTTAATTTCTGCAAAATTTAATCAGCACAATATTAGTGACATACTAAAACATTAATAATCAGTTTTTCATCAAACTGGTTGGTGAAAATCAAAAACAGAATTCCCATAAAAGTATTATATAAAAACGATCAGGGTATCGAATTTAATCATCCGAATTATGACATCTAAACCATTTCAACCAATTTACATATGTCTTTATAATATTATAACAGCAAAAACAGATAAGTTTCAGAGACGCACTTCCCCATGACCCAGAACAATCCATTTCTGACTGGTTAGCCCATGTAAGCCTACGGGACCACGCACATGAATTTTATCAGTAGAAATACCAATCTCAGCACCCAGACCATACTCATACCCATCTGCAAAGCGGGTAGACGCATTAACCATTACACTGGCTGAATCTACAGCACGTAAAAACAATTGTGCATGAGACAAATCATTGGTAACAATAGTATCAGTGTGATGGCTGCCATAGTGATTGATATGATTAATGGCCTCATTAACATCAGTCACAACTTTAATAGACAGAATCGGCGCCAGATATTCGGTTGACCAGTCAGCTTCGATTGCCGGGATAACTTTATCAGCCAAAATTCGCTGAGTATGCACACAGCCACGTAACTCAACATTTTTTTCAGCATACTCTTGCTGCAGCAAAGGCAATAATTCTGCTGCACGACTGGCATGAACCAATAAAGTTTCCATGGTATTGCAAGTACCATAACGTGAAGTTTTGGCATTTACAGCAATATCAATCGCCATTTCTGTTGCAGCAGAGACATCAATATAAACGTGACATACCCCGTCCAGATGCTTGATAACCGGTACACGGGCCTTTTCATTCACCCGCTGCACCAGTCCTTTACCACCACGGGGAATAATCACATCTATATACTCAGGCAAATTCACCAAAACATCCACACCAGCTCGATCTGTTTCGGTAAGCAGATTGACAGCAGCTTCCGGTAATTCTGCCTTTTTAAGTGAGGCTGTAATAACAGCAGCAATTGCGCGATTACTGTTAATCGCTTCGCTTCCTCCACGTAAAATACAACTATTACCAGATTTCAGGCATAGAATTGCAGCATCCAGAGTAACATTTGGTCGCGATTCATAAATCATGCCAATAACACCTAACGGTACACGCATTTTACCAAGCGTAATACCACTGGGCAGAGTACGAAACTCATCCATCTCACCCACAGGATCAGCAAGTGCCACAACCTGATGCACGCCATCGATCATGGCCTCAATACTGCGCTCGGTAAGTTGCAACCGATCCAGCAACGCAGCATCCAGCCCCTGCTGACGTGCCAATTTCAAATCAATTTCATTGGCAGCAAGAATTACTTCTTGCTGTGCAGCCAAATCCTCCGCAATAAAAGACAAAGCCAAATTTTTTTGTGCAGCAGAAACAGTAGTTAAAGAAAAATAAGCTTCTTTGGCTGCTTTGGCCGTTTCAGTAATATATTTGGTTAATACCATGCGAATTTACTTTCCAGAAAACAACGCAAAAATCATTCTTATTCTCATATAAAATCACACAGGACACATTTACCCAACTACAACAACCCTTGCATATACCCTGAAAGCCGAATTATACGTAAACATTATTACGCTTAATAGAGCAGCAAAACAGCGGCAAAACTAATCAATATGTGTATCTGTTGAATCTTTAAACTGAGTCTGCGGTTTTAGTACAATCAGATTATCGACTGCACCTATCGCATTAATATCCTTACCCGGATAATCAAGTTCGGTCAGAAAATGACGAATACAATTGAGGCGAGCACGTTTTTTATCATCAGACTTAATTACTGTCCACGGCGCATCACCGGTATGCGTATGAAAAAACATATCGTTTTTGGCTGCGGTATAATCATCCCAACGATCCAGAGACTGAATATCAACAGGCGAAAGTTTCCAGTGTTTTAACGGATCGTCACGTCGAGAAATAAACCGGCGCAACTGCTCTTCTCTTGAAACCGAAAACCAGAACTTAAACAAATAAATACCACTATTTACCAGCATTCGTTCCAATTCTGGCGTCTGGCGCATAAATTGTAAGTATTCATGAGGCTGACAAAAGCCCATCACCCGTTCCACACCAGCACGGTTGTACCAGGAACGATCAAAGAACACCATCTCTCCACTGGTAGGTAAACGTTCAATATAGCGCTGAAAATACCACTGACCTTTTTCTGTCTCGGTAGGTTTTTCCAGAGCCACTACCCGAGCACCACGTGGATTAAGATGTTCCATGAAGCGCTTGATTGTTCCCCCCTTACCGGCAGCATCCCGACCTTCAAACAAACACACAATCTTCTGGCCAGACTGCTTAACCCAGTTTTGCACTTTCAATAATTCAATTTGCAATCTGGCTTTTTCACGTTCATAGGTTGCACGTCGCATACGTGTCCGATAAGGATAGCTTGCTGGCAAAGGTGCTGTAGAGGAATCTTCATCCAAGTGTTTACCCTGATACTCCAGCACACTTTTTTCAAAAACATTTAATTTAGTATCTTTATCCTGGTCATTGGCTTCATTAGACTGGCCGGATTGCAATTGCTGCTCACTCATATTACTCCTTTCCTCTCTGGCTCCAAGTAAACCAAAAATTTTCTTTTTTAAGAAAAGTGATAATCTGTGTAAGTATTGTAACTCAATGTCGCATTTACTTACCAAATAATCTGTCATTATTCAAATAATCTATTGAGTTATTGATATATCTGCATAACTTCTTTAGGTAACCACCAACCTGATTACCTGCTATTGTTACCATTTACGCAGAAATACAACTTATCCATACATACATCAACATCCTGTCTATATACACCACTAAAAACGGGTAATCAAAACTGATTACCCGCTGCAAAAGGTCATAAGTATGCTGATTGCTAAAACAGTGAGTCTAACTGGCCATTATTACCAGACTGCGGAGCAATTGGTATTTCACCAGCATCATCAGCACCCTCGTTATCATCTGTTCTGGACGTTACCGGGCCATCTGCTCGATTATCCAGCGGCAAATCAGGATTGGTTGTCTGATATTCTTTAAGAAAATATTCACCAGATTTCTGCACAATACCAGCTGGAACCGGGGTATTAACAATCGGCTTGCCTTTCAATGCATAGCGCATATAATCCAGCCACACAGGTAAAGCAATAGTACCACCAAAGGCCGAACGTCCCATGCTGCGAGGGCGGTCAAAACCAATATATACTGCACTGACCACATTCGGATTAAAACCCACAAACCATGCATCCTTATTATCATTGGTTGTGCCCGTTTTACCCGCAATATCACTTCGTCCCAGTGCACGAGCGCCATAAGCAGTACCATGATTAACCACATCCTTCATCATGTGATATAAAATATATGCATTACGCGGATCAATAGCCAACGGCGCATTCTGATTGGCCACTAGTGGCTGCATCTGGGCGCGTAAATTACCACGACTATCATAAACTCGGTCAATCACATAATTGGAAACTTTAAAACCGCCATTGGCGAAAATAGCATAACCTTCCGCCATCTGCATGGGCGTTACCTGACCACTACCCAGTGCCATGGATAAACTGTTCGGAATCTGATCTGAACGAAAACCGAAATGTTGCACATACTGTCTGGCATAATCAACGCCCATTGCCATCAATATACGGATTGAAACCATATTCTTGGATGCTGTTAATGCCTGACGCAGCGTAATAAACCCGGCATAACGTCCATCCGAGTTTTTAGGAGTCCAGGCACGCCCCCCAGCCCCTAGCCCAGGCAATACTATCGGAGCATCATTTACCATGGTTGCAGGAGTAAAGCCCTTTGCAATAGCTGCAGAATAAATAAATGGTTTAAAAGAAGAGCCCGGCTGACGCTTGGCCTGAGTAGCACGATTAAAACTGCGCCGATAATAATCATAACCACCAACCAGTGCTCTTACTGCACCAGTTTGTGCATCCAGAGCAACAATTGCACCTTGCAATTCCGGCTGCTGCACAACACGAAAACTCTTACCATCACTGCGCACATGCACCACTGAACCAATACGGATAGAAGCTTCTCCCCATTTAGCATTACCAATGGCACGTTTAATCCAGTTATAGCTATTACCGCCAATACGACTTTCGCCCACACCGGCTATGTATACCACTATAGAATTTGAATCCAGTGCAGTCACAACAGCTGGTAACATACCATCCACGGCTGAACGATTAGCCAGATACTGTTCTATCTGCTCATCACGGATATCATCCGGAATCTTACTCAGATCAAAAAAACCTTCTGCTCCGCGATAAACCGAACTCTTATCAAAATTAGTCAGTACTTTACGCAATGCCTGTGTAGCTACGGCCTGATCCTGTGAATTAACTGTGGTATAAACCCGAAAACCCTGAGTATAGGCAGCATCACCATATTTTTCATACATCTGCTGACGTACCAATTCTGCGACATACAGAGCGTTCTGGTCGATAGCTTGCTGATAATGTACATACTGTAGAGGTTCAGCAAAGGCCGCTTCAGCCTGAGCAGGAGTAATCTTGCCCAATTCAACCATATTATTCAGGATATAGCGTTGACGCATTTTAGCTCGTTGCGGATTTACAACAGGATTAAAAGTGGATGGTGCTTTGGGTAAGCCTGCCAGAATCGCTGCCTCTGCCAAATCCAGTTTTTGCACCGGTTTATTAAAATACGCCAGAGATGCGGCCGCAAAGCCATAGGCACGCTGACCCAGATAAATCTGATTAAAATAAAGCTCAAGAATCTGATCTTTAGTTAATTTCTGCTCAATCTTGTAGGCAAGAAGAGCCTCATTGAATTTACGTGTATATGTGCGCTCATTAGTGAGATAAAAATTACGCGCTACCTGCTGGGTAATCGTACTGGCACCTGACTGTACGCCGCCAGTCATATTAGAAATCAATGCGCGGGTAATACCAATAAAATCAACTCCACCATGCTCATAAAAACGTTTATCTTCAGCGGCCACTACTGCGTCTTTGAGCACCTGAGGAAAGTCATTGATCCGGGTAAAAGCACGTCGTTCTTCCCCAAACTGCCCCATTAGCTTCCCATCAGCAGAATAGATTGTTAGCGGCATCTTGGGTTGATAATGTGTCACAGCCTCTAAAGACGGCAATTTAGGATAGGTAGCCAAAATCGCAATTGCCACCAGACCTGCAGCAAAAAGTCCCAGTCCAACCAACAGACCTACGGTAGATAGTAATAATTTTCTAATCATAATCAACTAATTTTCATTTAAAGGCTGCGAAACATATTCAAAATAAAGTAAACTTTGTTCTTCATTTAGTTAACAATGCACAACGGCAATTTTTAAAGCACGTAACATTTATTTGATAAACAGACAGAAAGCCCTTTCATGAAACTGAATAATTTCAAAATAAATTCAAAGAATAAGAAGGTGGCCACAACTTCCTCGGGACAGTGTCTTGGTATCAGTATTACTGATAAAAGCATTAACATGGTGCTATTGAGTGCACGCAGTTTAAATCAATTTCGTCTCGAAAAATACGTTGTTGTCCCTCTGCCAAAAAACATAGTTGGTAATGGCAACATCGAAAACCATGAAGAACTTGTTGCTCATTTACAACAGGCAAAACATAAACTACAAAGCAATTGCCGCAACATTACCGTAGCCATTTCTCAAAAACAGGCTTCCATTCAGTTCCTTGATCGGGATGAGGATACAGAGTATACCGAAGAAGAACAGGTTATGGCTGAACTAAGTCAATATGACTCTCTTGATGACGTCAGTTATGATTACCAGAGCATTATTACCACTGATCGGGGCAAGGAAAATCTGCTACTGGTCAACAGCAAACGGGATGATGTCAACATCCTGATGGATGCTTACAGTGATGCAGGAATCACACCCACTCAAATGGATGTCGATTTACTGGCAGTAATAAACAGTGCCATTACGTGGATCAACATCAGACAACCAGACCTGGCCGATAAATGTATTGCTGTATTCAATATTGATTACAGGGAAACGCAGGCAATTATCATGCGTCATGGTAAGCTACTATACAAACAGGAAATTAATCTTGGCTATGATCATTTGATGCAGTCTATACGACGCAGCTATCAACTAACTGAAGAAGAAGCCTGGGACATGCTCTATAGCCCGTCCAAACCAGAAGATTACAGCTCAGCCGTAGCACAGCCATTTCAGCAACAGTTTATTCAGGAAATTCAGCGGGTTTTACAGTTTTACTTTACTTCTGCCATTCAAGAAAACGAAATTGAGGAAATTCTGATTTTTAGCTATGGCAACAATGGCGCTAATGGTTTTACTGACAGTATCAGACAGCAAACCCGAATTCCAGCACAACAGATTAACCCCATACTGTTAGCACAACCCGGTAATAGTATCGAACAGGCAAAATTACAACAGGACAGTAGCTTATTAACCATTGCCTTTGGGCTGGCTGTAAGAGGATTATAAGATGTTACCTTTATTGAAAATTAACCTGTTACCTTATCGTGAAGCATTACAGGCCAAACAAAAGAAGCAGTTTCAAACTCTATTGGCAGGAGCAGCCATAATTGGTCTCGGACTTGCATTTCTGGGTTATACGGCTTTTGAAGGTCGAGTAAGCAGCCAAGACAGCCGCAATCAGGTTTTAAAAAATGGCATAAGCAAACTGGATACAGAGATTAGCGAGATTGCCAAACTGCAAGAGGAGCGAAAAAACTTTATGGCGCGACAGGAAAAAGTTGCGGAACTGTCTAATAAACGTTTTGAAGCAGCTCGTATACTGGATACACTGGATGCTGTGGCGCCTATGGGATTATACGTAACCAGCATCGAAGCTCAGGATGCCAATACGTACATAATTAATGGCAAAGCATTCAGTGATGCCAAAACTGCTGCATTTATGAGCGCATTGCCAGGTAAACTTTTCAGTACGCCTGAATTGTTAAATATAAAACGTGTTAATAATACGCAAGAATTCAGCATCCGCATACGTTTGAATAACGACATTGGTCAGCAAGAAGACGTATTTGAAACTAATCAAGCCATTAGTTCAAATGCAACACCTGCGGAACAAAATCTGGCAACAGAAAAACCACATAATCAGGTTGCATCTGATGCATCAGCAGCATCAAACTGAAGGAGTAGTTGAATATGGCAAAAAACATTGACCTCAAAGCGATAGATTTAAACTCCCTATATCAGCAAGGCAAACCCGTGCAACTGGGTATAGCTGGAGGCGTTATTGTTGTAATTCTGGTGTTGGCCTACTTCTTTGTTTACAGTGGTCTAAATGAACAATTAAGCCAACTGAAACAGGAAGAGGAAACACTGAAACAAACTTATGCAGAAAAAAGTGAGCAGGCAGCGCATCTGGATGTTCTGAAAGCGGAACTAGATAGCATAAATGGTTCATTTCATTCATTATTGAAGCAATTACCAACACAGGCAGAAATTCC
The DNA here is from genome assembly GCF_013344965.1 of Snodgrassella sp. ESL0253. Taxonomy (NCBI): domain Bacteria; kingdom Pseudomonadati; phylum Pseudomonadota; class Betaproteobacteria; order Neisseriales; family Neisseriaceae; genus Snodgrassella; species Snodgrassella sp. ESL0253. Next base: position 103,287 of record NZ_JAAEDQ010000001.1, read on the forward strand.
TAATCTGATTCAGGAATTGCATGAATGTGCAACCAAAAACGGATTGAGTATGGATAGTGTGACACCGTCACAAGCTCAAAATACTGATTCAGGAAATAAATCCGAACAGCAGGTTATCCAGACATTACCCTATAATATTACTCTGACGGGTAATTACAATCAGATCAGTCAGTTTATGCGTGATGTGGGAAAATTATCACGTATTGTCACCTTAAACGCCATTGTTCTGAAACGTAATGATAAAGATAACACGCTTACCTTAAATGCAGTTGCCAATACTTACAAAGCGTTAACCGATGCAGAAATCAAAGCACAAACTAATGATAAAAAAAGCTAAGTTTACTTTCTCTGTAATCACGGTACTTTAAAATAGATAAGCAACGGATTAAACATGAATAAATATCTACTCTGCCTTTGTATTCTAACACTAGGTGCATGTTCGGCAGCCAATGAAGATCTGCACGAATGGATGCAAAATACCAGCCAGCAGGCAAAATCCATTCCTATTAAACGTAAACAAACTGAACTGAATATTCAGCCCAAATACACTGCTCCGGCGCTACCACAAATGAATATCTTTAATCCAGCTCGTTTAAAAGCGGGACTACAGGGAAATAATGTCCCTGATTTAAACCGCCCCAGACAGATTCTGGAAAATTATTCTTTAGATGAATTACATTATGTCGGCCTGATTAAAACGGCAGGTAAAGCGCCTTCAGCTTTCATTGCTGTGAATGGACATGTATATACCGTTAATCTGGGTAATTATCTGGGTCAGAATTATGGACGTGTAACAGCGATAACACCAGATGAAATCGTTATTTCGGAGTTAGTTGAAGACACATATGGCAACTGGTCAGACCGACGTGCCAGCTTACCGTCACAAGCGGCAGACAACTCTTCTACAGAAACATCCAGCCAGAATTAAAAAAGTAACCCATTTAAAATTAAGAAGGTATCAATATGAAAATTAAAACCATATCTATTTTATCCACTCTGGGCCTGGGTTTACTGAGTCAGAGTCTACTGGCAGGTAATATTACCGCTATCAAAGTTGGTGCTCTGCAGAATCAACAGCGCTTAATTAAACTCCAGTTTGATAAAGATCCTGCACTACCGCGAGGTTTTACAACCGAGAATCCGGCGCGAATTGCACTGGATTTTGCCGGTACCGGATTAACAGTTCCACAAAATCTGCTGAAATTTAATGACTCTGTCTTGCAACAAATTGAAGCTGGTCAGACTTCAGGTCGCACACGCGTTATGCTGTCTTTAGCAAAAGCAGGTCAATATAATGCCACGATTAGAGGTAACGAAGTCTGGATATACGTACAAGAATCACTTCCAGCAAAAAATAAAGTTAAAAGTAAACAGACTCCGCCTATCAACACTAAACCTGTATTGAATGCACCATCCTATCCGGCAAGCAGCAATATTACAGAACAGGTGGTCAGCCGTCAGGCGGTAAGCGCAGATAACAGTACATATAATGCCGGTGTTCCTGTTAATGTAGATTTTCAAAAGGGTAAAAACGGTAATGGCGTAGTTTCTATTATTGGGCTCAATGGCAAAGTCGAACCTGTAATTAAACGCAATCCGTCCAGTCTGACATTAACCTATAAAAATGTACCTTTACTAACTGAACAGCAACGCAATCTTGATGTGACTGACTTTAGCACACCGGTGCGTACTATTCGTTTGCGCAGGATAGGTAATGATACTGAAGTTAATATCCAGATGCAGGGTGACTGGGAATACAACCAGATTAAAAGTGGTAATAATCTGATTATAGAAGTATCACGCAAGTTTGACTTAGACAGCGAAGGATTAAAAAATACCAATAAATCTTTCAAAGGTAAACACGTTTCTTTAGACTTTCAAGACATTGATGTTCGCACTATTCTACAAATTCTGGCAAAAGAATCCGGTATGAATATTGTCGCCAGCGACAGCGTTCAGGGGAAAATGACTATTTCATTAAAAGATGTTCCCTGGGATCAGGCGTTAAATCTGGTGATGGAATCGCGCAATCTGGATATGCGGCGTAATGGTAACGTAATTAATGTTGCACCACGCGAGGAATTACTGTCCCGTGATGGTGCCACCCTTGAACAGCAAAAGAAAATTGATGATTTAGGTCCTTTGCTGTCACAGACTTTCCAGCTAAAATACCGGAGCGTAGAAGACTTCAGAAAAATTCTTAAACTTTCAGAGGACGGAAAAAGTTCGGATCCAGAACATAGTATTTTAAGTACTCGAGGTAGCGCATTAATGGATCCAGCTACTAATACTTTAATTATTACCGATATCAATAGTGTCATTAAAAAATTTGAGAAGCTGGTTGCACAAGTAGATGTTCCCTCTCAACAGGTACTGATAGAAGCGCGTATTGTAGAAACTTCAGATAGCTTTGCACGTGAATTAGGTACCAGATTCGGTTATAACCGGCATACAGGCAGAAATATAATTGGTGGCCATACCACAGAAACTAATTGGAGTAATATTGGTGGAGGCACTGGTACAGCTAAATTTGACTCACCAAATATAAATCTTGGTGTAACAAATGCAACTTCCATCGTGTCTTGGGTACATAATTTTGCTTCAGGTGCATTGCTTCTTGAACTTTCAGCTTCGCAATCTGAGGGTAAAACCAAAATTATTTCTTCACCAAGAGTATTAACCCAAGATCGTAGAGAAGCCAAAATTGAATCTGGCTATGAAGTTCCCTATTTGGAAGCAACTTCTAGCGGAGCCGCTTCTGTCAGTTTCAAGGATGCTGTATTGGGGTTAACAGTTACACCACAAATTACTCCAGATGGCAATATCATTATGACATTGAACGTACAAAATGATCATCCTATCGCCTGTTCAAATGTTGCGGCTGATGTGACGCGTTCTGGTGATATTTGTTTACAAAAACGAACTGTTAATACCCAAACCATGATAGAAAATGGTGGTACCTTAATTATTGGTGGTATTTATAATGAAAATAATGAATACGGTCTTGATAAAGTACCTTTATTAAGTGATATTCCTGGTATTGGCAGTTTATTTAAACACAGAAAAAATAAACAGGAACGTAGTGAAGTACTTGTTTTCATAACGCCACGGATTGTTGAATCCACTAATACCCCACTAAAATATTGAGGTAGATACAGTAGATTGATTCAGCCAGTCTGTAAAAACAGACTGGCTTTTTTATTTAAACAATAAATAAATATTGAGTTTCAGGTTAATTAGGTAGTCTTTAAAATATCAAATCAGCAAAGCTACATAGAAACATTCTTTTGTTAATTAATAAGTCATTCATCATAAAAAATTTGTAAGTTAATAAAGATATACTTATTTATTTTATATTTTTAAATTTAGCACTATTCATCAACTATCTACCATAGTTTACTAATGCATAAATTGCAACACTCAGTTACAATAACAAGCATGGATAATATAGCTGGCAATCTGATTCTGATCGGTTTGATGGGAGCAGGTAAAACTACTCTTGGTAAACAACTGGCAAATAAATTACGCCGTCCCTTTTATGATAGCGATCAGGTAATTTGTGAACGTACCGGTGTTTCCATCCCAACCATTTTTGAACTTGAAGGAGAAGCAGGATTTCGCTGTCGTGAGGCAACGGTTATCAACGAGCTGGTACAACAAAAAAATATTGTTATTGCTACCGGTGGCGGCACCATTTTACAAATCGAAAACCGGCTTAAACTGCAACAGAATGGCCATGTCGTTTATCTTCATGCCCAACCGGAAGTCTTACTGAATAGAATTCAGCATGATAAAAATCGCCCCCTGTTACAGGTCTCTGACCCACTAGCCAAACTACAGGAATTATATACTATACGTGATCCTATTTATCGTGCCACCGCACATACCGTAATAGATGTAGGCAGTCCTTATTGTACTCATACCGTTAGCCGATTAATTCGATTACTGCGCCAACCTTCTCAACAACTGTCTCTATTATAAATCATCATGCATACCCTTTCTGTTGCAACCGCCTCACATCAATATCCAATTTTTATTGGCAGTAATTTGCGTGAATTCGCGCACAGTATTCTTGCACCCTATCTCAATAATAAAATTGCCATTATTAGTAATGATACAGTGGCAGCATTGTACTTGCCGCAATGGCAGCAGATTCTGACCCAGTCAGGTTATGAGCATTTCAGTATTATTTTGCCCGATGGCGAACAATATAAAAATTGGCAAACACTGAATCTCATTTATGACGGGCTGATGCAACACAGAGCTGAACGCCAGACTACTTTATTGGCTTTGGGTGGGGGTGTCATTGGCGATATGGTAGGCTTTGCGGCTGCAACTTATCAGCGCGGTACTCCTTTTATTCAGATTCCTACCACGCTTCTTAGTCAGGTAGACTCATCTGTTGGGGGTAAAACAGCAATCAATCATCCCTTGGGAAAAAATATGATTGGCGCGTTTTATCAGCCTCAGGCTGTATTTATCGACTTAAACAGTTTACAAACCTTACCTCCTCGCGAATTTTCCGCTGGTTTGGCAGAAGTAATTAAATATGCAGTATTAGGTGATGTTGAATTCTTACAATGGCTGGAAAGCAATATTGCTGCATTAATTGATCAAAATCCATCTGTACTAGCTCAGGCTATTTATCGCTGCTGTCAGATGAAAGCCGATATTGTAGGCAAAGATGAAAAAGAAACGGGTATTCGCGCTTATCTCAATCTGGGACATACCTTTGGCCATGCCATTGAAGCAGAAATGGGCTATGGCAACTGGTTGCATGGAGAAGCTGTTGCAGCGGGTACAGTACTGGCATGCCGCTTGTCTGAACAACTTGGCTATCTGCGCCCAGAAGATACTGCACGTGTCATTACTATATTATCTCACGCCAATCTGCCCGTTGTTCCTCCACGAATGTCATTGAACGCATGGCTTACCCATATGAGTCATGATAAAAAAGTAATTGATGGAAACTTGCGTTTTGTTGTGCTGAAAACCCTTGGACAGGCCACGTTAGCCGACAATATAACAACTGAAACACTAGCGATAACATTGAAGCAATATATCTCCTGAAGCATGTTAGAATCCCTATCTGCCAAATTATCAACTTTTATGTTAAATGCAAGATAAAGTATGACCAATAAACCTGACCTGCAAGCAAAAGGCAATAAAGATCAAATTCGTAGTATCCGCAGCTTTGTTCTTCGCCAAGGCCACATGACTGCTGCACAACAACGTGCCATTGATACACAATGGGCACAATTCGGTATTGATTTCAATAAAAACATAGTAGATTTAGACACTATATTCAATAGGAATGCACCTAAAATTCTGGAAATCGGCTTTGGCATGGGTGTCGCAAGTGCCGCAATTGCCCAGAATCTGCCTGCATGCGATTTTCTGGCTATTGATGTACACGGCCCAGGTGTAGGTAATCTGCTAAAACTGATTCAGGAACAGAATATTCAGAATATAAAAGTGATGCGCCACGATGCAGTAGAAGTGGTCAATCATATGCTCAGCAACGATAGCCTGCATGGTATTCATATTTTTTTTCCGGATCCCTGGCACAAAAAGCGCCATCACAAACGTCGCCTGATCCAGATACCCTTTATTGCCCAATTACTTCCAAAACTGCAAAAAAACGGCTATATTCATCTGGCTACTGACTGGCAGGAATATGCCGAACAGATGCTTGAAGTGTTAACTAGCTTTCCGGAATTACAAAATACTGCTAATGATTTTGCTACAACACCCGCCTATCGGCCGGAAACAAAATTTGAAGCACGCGGTAAACGTCTGGGACATGGTGTGTGGGATTTGGTTTTTGTAAAAAAATAACAGCAAGAATTAATAAGAGTAAAGACATTTAAGGTACAATCACCTTGGATTGCATTACGGCAATTCATTTTTCCGTCAAATAACATTGCTGTCTTCTAAGGAACTGAGATGTTTCAGAATGTCGAATACTATCCAGGAGATCCTATATTAGGTCTGATGGATCAATACAAACAGGATTCGCGCAGCCATAAAGTGAATCTGGGTGTAGGTGTTTATTATGATGATACTGGTCATGTACCTGTCCTGGAATGCGTTAAAACCGTAGAATCGCGAATGGTTGAACAGCATCTGCCGCATGATTATCTACCCATGGACGGGCTGCCAGGTTATCGACAAGCCTGCCAAAGACTATTGCTCGGCAGTGAACATGAAGCCATTAAAAACGGTCGGGTTGCCACTATTGCCAGCCTTGGCGGTTCTGGCGCTTTACGCATAGGTGCAGAATTTATTCACCACTGGTTCCCACACGCAAAAGCTTACGTCAGCGATCCTACCTGGGGCAACCACATCAGTATATTTGAGGGCTCAGGAATAGAAGTACATAAATATCCCTACTATGATCCTGAAACCATCGGCATTAAATTTACAGAATTAAAACAGTTTCTTCAACAACTGGAAGCAGGCAGTATTATTTTGTTACATCCCTGTTGCCATAATCCTACCGGTGTTGATCCTACTCATCAGCAATGGGATGAACTGCTGGAAATTATCAGACAACAGCAATTAATACCTTTTATGGACATAGCATATCAGGGATTTGGTGACGATATTGATACTGATACCTATGCTATTCGCAAAGCTGTTGATATGGGCTTATGTGTTTATATCAGTAATTCATTTTCCAAAAATCTATCCATGTATGGTGAACGTATTGGTGGTCTGAGCATAGTCTGTCCTACAGCTGAAGAAGCCCGCCTGGTACAAAGTCAGCTCAAATTTACTATTCGCCGTTTATATTCAAGCCCTCCCGCATACGGTGGCCGCATTGTTGACCATGTGATGAATAATAATCAATTATTTCAACAATGGGAGCAGGAAGTTTACGCCATGCGCGACCGTATTCGTGCCATGCGCTCTCGTTTGTACGAAGTATTGCAGACTAAAATCCCAGAACGCGATTTCAGCTATTTCATTAAGCAGCGTGGCATGTTCAGTTTTACTGGCTTAAGCCCCCAGCAGGTAACACGCTTAAAAAGTGAATTTGGCGTGTATTTAGTCGAAAATGGTCGCATGTGTATGGCCGGTTTAAATAGCAGCAATATAGAATATGTAGCCAATGCAATGGCTGAAGTATTGAAATAAAAGCGCTTTCTAAATGATAAAAACTGGCTGGTTTAACTTATTACCAGCCAGTTTTTTAATGAAAATGTTAAATTAGATCTAAAATTAATTATTTTCATTTATCTTTGAGGTAGCAAATCGGCGCACCCGAAAAGCCAAAGCAATATTCATTACACCAAACAATGCGGCATAAACACCAATAACCCATGTCAGTGCGATACCGCCCTGTACAGGATTGACAAACAAAATAATACCTACCAAAACCGACAATATACCCGCAACAATCATCCATCCTTCGGTATGAATAGATTGACGCAAACGGATAGCAGCGATGATCTGCAATATACCACTAACTAATGCCCAGATTGCAATCAATGTAATCAAAACCAGCCAAGTTATTCCCGGAACAAAAAAAGTCATCATACCGGCCAGAATACTGACAATACCCCAAATCAGCATCAGCCACCAATCCTGATGCGTCTGGCGACCACTGATAGCAATTACAACACCCATCACCCCATCAACCAAAGCATAAATGCCAAAAAACATCACCATGACCAAGATGGATATAAATGGATAAAACCACGTCAGTAAACCAAAAATTAAAGCCGCAATCCCACGTATCAGTATTACCCACCAGTTTTCAGACAGCAAATTAGCCAATGGACTACGAAAAGAAAGATTATTCACTATATTTCCTCTATTTAAATATAAACCACAAATAATAAATTTTAAAATCCAATATTTCAGCAAGCTTATTGATAACGCCTTCCCTGATATAACAACCAGCCATCAGCATGACGGTGAGCGGGATCATGATGTGTCCAATGTATCAGGCCACCACGTTCATTACTAATATATTCACCAGTAAAAACAACCTTATCTCCGCGCTGCAAACCCTCTAATCGGGGCGCCAGATCAATATTATGTACTACCAAAAGAGTACCATTATCAGTCTTGAGTATAAATCGCTGATGACGAATACCCTTATTATCATCGGGCAAGGTTTTAATCACATTACCCTCTCCATATACCTGTACCTTATCCAGATTTTCATTTTGAGCCTGCTGAACAGGAATCGCTCCCAACACCGGACTGCTGGTCGATGGTGCGCCGGTAAAATTATTCCGAATCGATTTAAAAGATTCTACTATCTGCTCTTGCGCATGACTCTTTTGCTGTTCATCCACCGTGCCATATTGCCACCACCAGAGGCCCAATGCCACAATGACCAATAAAATAATATTTTTCATAGCGAGGAATTTATATGTCCCACTTGTAAACACTTAAACCATCATACAAAATGTAATTACAGATAGCAAAAATATTAATAGATTCAGGCAAAAAAAAACAGGCTACCCGGAAAAACGGGTAGCCTGTACAGCAAGCAAAAAATTGATTTATTTCTTATAAGCCAATGCCGCCTTGATAAAAGCAGTAAACAAAGGATGGCCATTCTTCGGCGTTGAAGTAAATTCAGGATGGAACTGACAGGCAAAAAACCAAGGATGATCCGGCAATTCAATAGTTTCCACCAATTGCTCATGTCCCGTAGATACACCACCAATTACCAGACCTGCCTGCTGTAACTGAGGCAGATAGTAGTTATTAACTTCATAACGATGACGATGACGCTCACGAATTAGCTCATTACCATAAATAGTTCTGGCCAGAGAACCGGCAGCCAACTTGACTTCCTGCGCACCTAAACGCATTGTGCCACCCAGATTAGTATTAATATCACGCTTTTCAATCTGGCCATCGCGATCCTGCCACTCACTAATCAAGGCTACAACAGGATGCTGAGTTTTCAAGTTGAATTCAGTTGAATTGGCGCCTTCCAGATTTGCCACATCACGCGCATATTCAATCAGAGCAATCTGCATACCCAAACAAATACCCAAATAAGGTATTTTCTGTTCACGTGCATAGCGTACAGCAGCAATTTTACCTTCCACCCCACGAGTACCAAACCCGCCTGGAACCAGAATAGCATCCATATCCTGCAAACAGGCTGTTCCATCTGTTTCCAGAATTTCACTATCAATATAGTGAATATCTACATCCGTTTCAGTTTGAATACCGGCATGTTTTAATGCTTCGGATAAAGATTTATATGACTCAGTCAAATCCACATACTTGCCCACCATGGCAATTTTTACTTTATGCTTCGGATGTTGTACTGAGTAGACAATCTTGTTCCATGCAGTCAAATCAGCCTGCTGAACATTCAGTTGCAATTGTTCACAGATAATACTGTCAATACCCTGATCATGCAGCATTCTCGGTACTTCATAAATACTGTCTACATCATAGCAACTAATAACAGCACGTTCTTCAACATTACAGAACAGAGCAATCTTGCGTTTTTCCTCTTCCGGCATTGGCCGATCCATACGACAGATCAGCACATCCGGCTGGATGCCGATTTCACGTAATTCCTTGACAGAATGCTGTGTTGGCTTGGTTTTGATTTCACCGGCAGCGGCAATAAAGGGAACATAAGATAGATGAACAAAAAGAGTATTCGCTCTTCCCTGCTGGCTACGCATCTGTCTGATAGCTTCCAGAAAAGGAAGAGATTCAATATCACCTACCGTGCCACCGATTTCTACAATAGCAACATCATAGCCGGCAGCACCTTCATGAATCTTACGTTTAATTTCATCAGTAATATGCGGAATAACCTGAACTGTTCCGCCCAGATAATCACCACGACGCTCTTTATGAATTACACTTTCATAAACCTGACCAGACGTAAAATTGTTGCGCTTTTGCATAGTGGCATCAATAAAGCGCTCGTAATGCCCTAAATCCAGATCAGTTTCAGCACCGTCATCGGTAACGAATACCTCACCATGCTGAAAGGGGCTCATTGTACCCGGATCAACATTAATATAAGGATCTAGTTTAAGCATGGTCACTTTAAGACCACGAGATTCCAAAATAGCAGCAGTAGACGCAGCGGCAATGCCTTTACCTAGTGAAGAGACCACACCGCCAGTCACAAAAATAAACTTGGTCATGACAATCAGCAGGAAATTGAATTTAGCATTTTAGCCGAAACCAGCACTAAAAGAAAGATATTACCAGTCACAGACTGTGCAAGAATATGCAATAATCCCGTCATCCAGATTGGCGTAACATTCACGGCTGTGGCATAATTAGCCACCGTAATCCTTAAATTTATATTATGTTGCAATCTGGACATATTTTCATCGTTTCTGCTGCTTCCGGAACAGGCAAAACCACACTGGTATCACGCCTGAGTGCCAATCAGCCGGATATCCGTATTTCTATTTCCCATACCACCAGAATGCCGCGTGAAGGAGAGCAAAATGGTGTACATTACCATTTTGTCAGCCGTAGTGAATTTGAGGAAATGATTGCAGGCAATGCGTTTATTGAGCATGCCAATGTATACGGCAACTATTACGGCACCAGTTTAAAAGCAGTAGAATCATTAACACAGCAGGGCTACAACGTTATTCTGGAAATAGATGTTCAGGGAGCAGAACAGATCCGTCGTTTACTGCCAGAAGCAACCAGTATTTTTATTTTACCCCCCTCAATGACTGAACTGACCGAACGTCTGCAAAACCGTGGCACTGATAGCGAAGAAGTCATTGCCTACCGTCTGGAAAAATCACGCGAAGAAATTGAGCAAAGCAAGCTGTTTGATTATGTAATTGTCAATCAGGAGCTTACTCAGGCAGAGCAGGATTTACTGGCAATTATTCGCTCGGTTGGATTACGTGCACAAGCACAAAGTCAAACAATTACCCGGATTCTAACCGGAGAATAATTTTTTTAAACTATTTCTTACTTACCTGATATCAGGATTGGAATTCAGATTATGGCTCGTATTACTGTAGAAGATTGTGTCGGACGCATTCCCAATCACTTTGACCTAACCATGATTGCCGCTTTGCGTGCACGCCAGCTAGCCAATGGTGCTACCGCACTGGTCGACGAAGATCATGACAAACCCACTGTAATTGCCCTGCGTGAAATTGCCAGCGGACAAATTGGAACAGAATTACTTAACCAGCAAAAATAATACAGGCAAATAGCCATGTTTCCACCCAGCCTACCCTATAAACCGCCAGCAAACCAATGGCGTGATAAACTGTTTGTACACACAGAATATCTAAACAAACAGGAACGCTGGAAATTACTGGAACAGGCTTGTGCCTATATTTACTCTCTGGCAGAGCAAACTGGCAAAACTGCGCTACTTGAACGCAGTTTTGCCATTACTACATCACTGGCTGAAAACCAGCACCGTGTACAAGCACTTACAGCAGTTTTAATCAAAACAGCTTTCGAGGATTTATCCATCACTACTACAGATAACCATATGCCCAGCGAAGCTATGGGTCCTGTAGGCATGAAGATTTTTAATGGGATTAATACTTTATCACACACCAGCATAGCAACCCAGCTGGAATGCTGTCAGCAGCAAATAGAAAACAGTTATCAGGCCATTATTACTGAAGCACAGAATAAACTTCTGAATATTGCTTCTTACCTCAGCAAAGAAGACTTAAATCTGCTTAATAAAGCATGTGAATTTGGTGCCATTGCGCATCAAGGGCAATTTCGCAATAGCGGCCTGCCTTATATTACTCACCCTCTGGCAGTTGCCACCCAGCTGGCAGAATGGCACGTAGACATACAAGCTTTATGTGCCGGCGTACTGCATGATGTACTGGAAGACACCGGTACTACCAAAGAAGAAATCATTGCATCATTTGGCGAAACCATCGCCAATATGGTTGATGGATTATCGAAGCTGGAAAAGCTCGAATACAATAGCCAGCAGGAAGCTCAGGCCGAGAGCTTCCGCAAACTGATAATGGCAATGACTCAGGATGTTCGCGTAATTATCGTCAAATTGTCAGACCGATTACACAACATGCGCACATTATCGGCAAAAAAACCAGCCAGCCGAAGACGCATTGCCCAGGAAACCATGGAAATCTATGCACAACTGGCTAACCGAATCGGATTAAATCACGTTTATCGTGAATTGCAGGATTTAGCCTTCAGGCATTTATATCCCCATCGCTATGAAGTTCTGGCAAAAGCCATTCAATCATCCCGGCGCAACCGGCGTGACGTAGTCGGTAAAGTATTGCGCGCCTTCAGCCAGCGTCTGGTCAGCGCCAATATCGAAGCACAGGTAAGAGGCAGAGAAAAAAACCTTTACAGCATTTATGAAAAAATGCGCCGCAAAAATCTGCACTTTGCTGACGTAATGGATATTTATGCTTTCAGAGTCATTGTCAACAACATTCCTGCCTGCTATACCGCCTTAGGTGTTTTGCATAATCTTTATAAGCCTAAACCCGGGCGAATCAAAGATTACATTGCCATCCCCAAAAACAATGGCTATCAAAGCCTGCATACCATTCTGATTGGGCCATATGGCCTGCCGATAGAAGTACAGATACGCACCCATGAAATGGACACCATAGCCGAACGCGGCATTGCCAGCTACTGGATGCACAAAGATGGCGAACAGAATAGCTTTGATCAGGCACAAATGCGCACCAACCAGTGGCTGCAAAGCATTCTCGACATTCAGGCTCACAGTGCCAATGCCATTGAATTTCTTGAGCATGTAAAAACTGATCTGTTTCCGAATGAAGTATATGTTTTCACCCCCAAAGGTAAAATCATCACCTTGCCAGAAGGTGCCACACCCGTCGATTTTGCCTATGCAGTGCATACCGATATTGGCAACCGCACCGTATCAGCACGCATCAACCATAACCTGATGCCATTGCGCACCCGTTTACATACAGGTGATACAGTAGAAATCATCACCTCAAGTAATGGCCATCCCACACCAGCGTGGCTAGGCTTTACCATATCCAGCCATGCACGCAGCGCCATCCGCAGCCAGATAAAAAAAATGAATCGTTGCGATGCCATACGTCTGGGTGAAAAGCTATTACAAAAAGCACTGTCCAGCCTGTTGCCAGAAAATGTTTTACTGTCTGACAGCCTGAAAGACAAATATCTGGCTGATTTGCGCCTAAAAAACACCTCATTTGAAAACATCCTGTGCGAAGTTGGCATGGGATTACTGCAACCTGTTTCAGTGGCCATGCATATTGCCGAGCTGGCAGGAGAACACTTTAACAACACCATCAAACTGGCACCCATTAACCTCACCGGCAATGAATCAGCACATATTCATCTGGCCAAATGCTGCCACCCTATTCCCGGCGATGCCATCAAAGCACTGCTGATTAAAGATGAGGGAATCATCATACATCGTGATACCTGCAACACCATCCTGAAAACAGATCCCGAGCTTCAACTGGATGCCAACTGGGATATCATGCAGGCAGACAACTACCAAGTCACCCTGTGCCTGAATGCTATCGATAGCCATGGTCTGCTGGCCACCATCGCTGAGGCCATCTCCTCCAATGGAAGCAACATTAAATCGGTAGAAACCACATCAAAAAAACTTGAAGGCGTGGAAGGATTTATCGAATTTCGCTTTGTATTACAAGTAAAAGACTTAGACCAGCTCAACCTGATTACACGCGATCTGCACTCCATACCCCAGATTCGCCGAGTAAACCGTATCTAACACAGATATTTGTAGAAAATATCAGTATCAATCTATTCAATATCATCTTGACGACACAGATTTAATCAGCCATAATTAAACCTTATTTATTTAAAATAACCATATATCTGTTTATACTTTTACATACAGATATAGCCATCATTTACACCTTGGGAGGTGATGTTGTAGACGGTTATGCGGTACCGTAAACACCGCCTTTGCCATCAAATGGCAGTAATTCAGTATTTACTATGCTGATTAATAAATCAGTAACAAAATTAATTTACTCAGGAAAAAACATGCCTTCTGTACGTGTAAAAGAAAATGAACCTTTTGAAGTTGCAATGCGCCGTTTCAAACGCACTGTAGAAAAAACCGGCCTGATGACCGAGCTACGTGCACGCGAAGCTTACGAAAAACCAACTACCGAACGTAAACGCAAAAAAGCAGCAGCCGTAAAACGTTTGCAGAAACGCTTGCGCAGCCAGCAATTGCAACCAAAATACTATTAATTGGTTAATTGGTATCGCCGGCTCATAAAATCTTGTAGCTGGGTAAACACCATTGAAAAAACAATACCGCAGGCTATTGCTTGCGGTATTTGCATTTTAACAAGTAAAAACTGTAGCAAACCAGAATCACAGCAGTAAACTACCAACTATCAATTCACTTAATACTTATTCATTTCATTGCGAGCATCCATTATGAGCCTAAAACAACAATTGCAGGAAGACATGAAAACAGCCTTGCGCAACCATGATGCAACTACCCTGTCTACCATTCGCATGGCACTGGCTGCAATAAAACAGATCGAAGTAGACGAGCGAATCGAAGTAGACGATAGTCGCTTCACAGCAATCATCAGCAAGATGGTCAAACAGCGCAAAGAATCTGTACGTATGTATACTGAAGGTGGCAGAGATGATCTGGCCGAAAAAGAGCAGGCAGAAATCAATCTGCTGCAACAATACCTGCCTAAAATGCTAGATGACACCGAAATTGAAGCCGCAATCAAAGATGCCATTGCCAGCGTAGGTGCCACACAACCAAGTGACATGGGCAAAGTAATGGGTGTTTTGAAAAAAACACTGGCTGGCAAAGCCGACATGAGTGAAGTCAGCAAAAAAATCAAACAGCTTTTAGCCTGATAATTAACAACAGCAGCACAAACAAACCTAAAAAACAGGTTTTAAATCTTTAGCATAGAAGTAGACAGGCGTAGTTGGCATGATACCAGGCGAATTTATTGACGAACTATTGAACAAAATCGATATCGTCGACGTAATCGAAGAGTTTGTACCGCTAAAAAAAAGCGGAGCCAACTACATGGCCTGCTGCCCATTTCATAAAGAAAAATCGCCCTCCTTTTCCGTTAGCCCCACCAAACAGTTTTATCACTGCTTTGGCTGTGGCGTGCATGGTTCCGCCATAGGCTTTATTATGGAATATCAGGGACTGAGTTTTCAGGAAGCCGTACAGTTTCTGGCCGACCGTATTGGCACAACCGTCCCAAAACAGGCCGGCAACAGTAATCCACAGGCACAAAAAGCACACAAACAGCAACAGCAGACCCTTGAGCAAACCACCGCCGCAGCCGCCACCTACTATCAGCAGCAACTAAAAACCTCATTGCGTGCCCAAAATTATTTACAGCAACGCGGCCTCAGTGACGAAATCATCATACATTACGGCCTCGGCTATGCCCCGGATGACTGGCAGGCACTAGCCAAAGTCTTCCAGCCCTATCCAAGCAATGCACTAGTAAACAGCGGCATGGTTATCACCAAAGATGACCGCCATTACGACCGTTTTCGCGATCGCATCATGTTTCCCATCCGCAGCACACGTGGCCAGATAATCGGATTTGGTGCCCGCATCATTGAAACCGGCGAACCTAAATACCTCAACTCACCAGAAACCCCCTTATTTGATAAAGGCCGAAACCTGTATGGCCTGTATGAAGCACGAGCTGCAATCAAAGAAGCCCAACGAGTACTGGTAGTAGAAGGTTATATGGACGTAGTCGCACTGGCACAGTTTGGTTTGGGCTATGCCGTAGCTGCACTGGGCACAGCCACCACAGCCGAACATGTACGCCTATTAATGCGACAAAGTGATCACATCTATTTCTGCTTTGATGGTGATACTGCCGGCAAAAAAGCCGCCTGGCGCGCATTGGAAAATGCCTTGCCCCAGCTAAAAGATGACAAAATTTTACACTTCCTGTTTTTACCGGCCGAACACGACCCCGATAGCTACGTACGCAGCCATGGTTTAAAAACCTTTGAAGATGCTTTACTCAATCAAAGCCTGCCATTATCAGCCTACTTCTGGCAAACCTTGACTGAAAACATCGATCTCAACACACAAGAAGGCAAAGCCGAACTGATTAAAACGGCTAGCCCCTTACTAGCACAAATCAAGGCACCAGCATTGTCTTTCCTGCTCCGTCAGGAACTTAGCCAGAAAGTAGGCATAGACGAACATAATCTGGCTCAGCTACTGGGACAGCAGCAACCCAGACAACCGGCCATACAACAGAAAAATTACCGCTTACCCCAGAATACATTCCGGCAGCCCCCTGTCATGTCACTGGCACAAAAGCAGATACGCGCACTATTGATAAATCCACAATGGGCCGTATATATAGAACTACCAGAATATCTCGACCTGCACGGCGACTATGCATGCCTCGCCGCGCTGGCCGAACGCATACAAGCCTCCGTTACACCACTGAACAGCGGTGCCGTGCTGGAACTGATGCGTAACACAGAATTTGAACCCGTCATCCGGCAGATTATCCATGACTATCTGGATTCACCGGATGTTATGCAGCCAGGAAATGAAGATGACTGCACCACGTTCAAACAGGGCATGCAAAAATTACTGGACAACCTTAAGACACAGCAGATTGATGCGTTGAAGCGCAAACTCCAGCATGGAAAACTAAGTGCCGACGAAAAACAGTTACTACTGCTGCTCTTAAGCCCGCCCAAGATACCGTCAGCATAGAATGACGACCATTACAACCGCTTGCAGCGACAAAGCCGCTGCAAATACATCGAGTAAACCATGGCAAACTCAACACTGAAAAAGACTACCATCGATACCAGCCAAGAGCAGGATGACGCACGCCCATTAACCGCAGAAGAACAGCGCGCCCGCTTGCGCCAGCTCATTATTCAAGGCAAAGAACGTGGTTACATCACCTACGCCGAAATCAACGATGCCCTGCCTGACGAAATGTCAGATGCGGATCAGATTGACAACATCGTTTCCATGATTTCCGGCCTCGGCATTCAAGTTACCGAAGAAGCACCTGATGCCGAAAGTCTGTTGATGGGCGACAACACCGCCAACATGACCGACGATGATGCAGTAGCCGAAGCAGAAGCAGCACTGTCCAATGCAGACAACGAATTCGGCCGCACTACCGACCCCGTACGCATGTACATGCGCGAAATGGGACAAGTAGACCTGCTAACCCGCGAAGATGAAATCATCATCGCCAAAAAAATCGAAAATGCCCTGCGCAACATGATTCAGGCCATTTCCGCCTGTCCCGGTTCAGTTGCAGAAATACTGACCCTCATCGACGCCGTACGCAAAGATGAAATCAAAGTAGATGAAGTAGTCGAAGCCATCGTCGACCCGCATGAAGAACTACTGGACGAACTCGGCCTAGGACTAGACAGCAAAAGCGACGATGCCGAAGTTGTTGACGACAGCGACGACAGCGTAGAAGTTGACGACGACTCCGAAGAAAGCGACGAAGAAAACGCAGCACTGGCCGCATCCGCTAATCTCGAAGAACTGCGCCAGAAAACCCTCGAACATTTCGATGGTATTCAAAGCCTCTATGAAGCCATGGTTGCCGCCTTACAGGAAAAAGGCAGCCAGCATGCCGACTACCTCAAACTGCAACAAGAAATTGCCGAACAGCTATTGCAAGTGCGTTTTGCTACCCGTCAGATAGAAAGCCTGTGCGACAACCTGCGCATGCGCGTTAGTCAGGTACGGCAACTCGAACGCGACATCCGCGATATCGCCCTCAACCGAGTACACATGGAACGCGACTACTTTATCAAAAGCTTCGCCAACCGTACCACTGATCTGGGCTGGGTAGATGAAGAACTGTCCCTGAACCGTGTCTGGAACGAAGCCCTGCGCCGCTTCCAGTATGCCATCATCGAAAAGCAAACCGAACTGGCCAACCTCGAACAAACCGCCCAGATTTCACTGGACGAACTCAAACAGATTAACAAAAACATGGTCAAAAGCGAGCAGGAAACAGCCGCGGCCAAGCAGGAAATGATTCAGGCCAACCTGCGTCTGGTTATCTCCATTGCCAAAAAATACACCAATCGCGGCCTGCAATTTCTCGACCTGATTCAGGAAGGCAACATCGGCCTGATGAAAGCCGTAGACAAATTCGAATACCGGCGTGGCTATAAATTTTCCACCTATGCTACATGGTGGATTCGTCAGGCCATCACCCGCTCAATTGCAGATCAGGCGCGTACCATCCGCATTCCGGTACACATGATTGAAACCATCAACAAAATGAATCGCATTTCCCGCCAGTATTTACAGGAAAATGGCGAAGAAGCCGATTCCGCCAAGCTGGCTGAGCTGATGGAAATGCCGGAAGACAAAATCCGCAAAATCATGAAAATCGCCAAAGAACCCATTTCCATGGAAACACCGATTGGCGATGATGACGATTCACATCTGGGCGACTTTATCGAAGACGCAAACAACGTAGCACCAGCAGATGCAGCCATGTACTCTAGCCTGCGTGAAGTAACCAAAGATGTACTCGAAAGCCTCACCCCACGCGAAGCCAAAGTACTGCGTATGCGCTTTGGCATCGACATGAATACCGACCACACCCTCGAAGAAGTCGGTAAACAGTTTGACGTTACCCGTGAGCGTATTCGCCAGATTGAGGCCAAAGCCCTGCGTAAACTGCGCCACCCTACCCGCTCCGACCGGCTGAAAAGCTTCCTCGACAGCGACGAAAACAAACAGTAAACTTTTTATCTTTTAAAACCAAAATCATCCGCGCACAGCGGATGATTTTTTATGTAAAACCTTGCAATAGCAATCCATCTTGGCTACAATACGCGCTTCACGGGTCTGTAGCTCAGGGGTTAGAGCAGGGGACTCATAATCCCTTGGTCGTGGGTTCGAACCCCACTGGACCCACCAAAAAAACCCCACCAAATTCTGCATCAGGCAGAATTATTATCAAAAACCGCTATCAAGCGGCTTTTTTTATCACTTCACAGTCCATCAATCTGCAAAATAAATAAAACCGTTACGCAGACAGCTCAAACGACAAAATTCTGATAATAGTTTGCCTTTCGGACTAGCACCCACTCTTGGAAGATTTTAGACTCATAAAAAACGTGATCTGATCTTTACATAACATACCAACAATATATATATTTATCAATACACTATGTCTTGATACACTTATTCCCGAAAACGCACTAAATACCTTTCCAAAATATATCCATTCATCCCACAGATAAACAGATAATAGTCCAAATAAAATATCTGCTATATCTTCATAGCTGCAAAATTAACACAATTATACATAATTTTTATTTTTTTAATCTTAACGTAAATATACCGCCAGTACAGGGTTTAAATCCAGCCTTATCTGAATAACATAAAATATTATTACCTATAAATAACAAAAACTTTCATTAACCCTTATAATTCCTTTAATAATATCTGAGCCATATTAAACTAAAGGACTAATTTATCGGACATAGCTATAGCTTTATTTCCACTCACCACCCATATGCATAAACCATGTTAACCATCATCAAAATATTACCTTTTTTGTTGGCAAACAAAAGCAGCTCTGTTACAGCTTCAGCACACAAATAGCATAAAGTTAACTTTATTTGGATATGATATGACTTATCTTCTATAATCCATATATACATAATTTTATCTATTTTATCAATAAATGACATATTGAAATTAAATAGTGTAGATTTTAATTAAAAATTAAAATCTACTTTTCAACATTTACATGATTAAGGATTACTGATGAATAGAATTTACAAATCTAAATGGAGTGAATCCACCCAGACATGGGTAGCCTGCTCGGAGCTGGCTCGCGGCAAAATTAAGAACAACTGTAGCAAAATTGTTGTAGCGATTGCATTAGCCTTAACCAGTATCAGCTCGTACGCCGCTTGTAATTCTTTAGATATTAACGTTTCAAATGAGAAGTGTAAATTAACAGGACTTGAATATAACTCTATTTCTGCAAAAAATCATGCAACGATAAATATAGAAGGAGACAAAGTTGTATTAAATAGTAATAGAGATGGACGTATAGATAAAACAATAGCGTTAACTAATAATTCATCACTAACAGCCAAGGATGTAGAAACTACTAATAGCGCTTCAGGTGATGGCAACCGGAATGCTCTTTCACTTAACAACTCTGAAGCAGATATCCAGAAGTTGACAGCAAAGACCGCCGGAAAAGATTCAATTGCCATTAAAGCTAGCAACAATTCTAGGTTAAGCGTTAACGGCGATATAAAGATTCAAGAAACAGCACCGGAGGCTGGCAATGGAATTGAGAATGATAATAGTAGAATTAATGTAGGCAGCAACATTAATATTGATGCGCTCCAGTCTATAAAAGGACAGATAGCTATCTCAAATAATAATAATGGTCAAATTACAGCAACCAATATTAACATAACCACATCAAATACAAATTACGCCATTTCGCAAGGAGGAGAAGAGAACACAGACACATCATCCATAACGACGACGGGCGATCTCAATATTAAAACCAAAAAAATAGTTGATAACAATGAGGCCATCCATATTCAATCTGGAGACTTATCTGTCGGAGGGAAAACAATTATTTCGATGATAAAAGATACTAATGAGGTTACCTCAGATGATGTTTCAGCAATTTTTGTCTCAAATGGTAACTATACAGCTAATGGAGGAGCAGAGATCAAAATTAAAAATGAGCTTAACGAGAATTATAATGACATTAAAGGGATAATTTTAGGAAACGATGGACATTTTATTAATAATGGCGAAGTAACAGTAAATTCAAGGAAAAACATCGTTATTGCAACTGACAGAAGACTATTTGCTGGAAAAGAAGCCGTTTTCCATAATAAAGCAAACGGTGAAATCATCACTGATAGTGCAGATATCGTTGTTCACAATTCAAATGGTACATTAAAAATTGATAATGAAGGTAGATTAGAATCAACAGCCGGTTCAGTCTTAAAAAGCACAAGAACGAACGAACCTGATAGTATTCTTACCGTAAAAAATACAAACATCCTTTCAGGTAAGGTAGACAACTTTGGAAAAGGTAGGATTTATATCAGCAATGAAAAACTAGGGAAGATTGCTAGTAATATAAATAACCATGCAACTGGTGATATTTTTGTCAAAAATACAGGTACGATTACAGGTGAGATTACTAATAATGGTAATGGCCGCATTGTCTTTGAAAATAATGGTACTTTCACTGGTACTGCCAACAATGCCAAGAATACTAATAGCAACATTACCTTTAAAAATAACGGTACTTTCACTGGTACTACCGACAATCCCGGTGCAAACGAAAAAATTGATCTGACTAATCAGGGCACATGGATAAATACCAGAAGCTCCACATTATCACAGCTGGCTAACACCACGGGCATTATTAAATTTCCAAAAATACCTATCACTGATATCAATGATAAAAATAAATACCACACTATCACAGTACAAGGTAACTATAAAGGTGGCGGAACACTAATAGTAAATACGCTGTGGAACAAAGATATCGAAAACTCTTATAGTGACCAGCTTATTATTAAGGGTCATGTATCTGGTAAACAGACAACAGTAGAAACCGAACAAGGTATTTTTGGCGATATTACTAAACCGGCAATGGGCAAATTACGCTCTACCCCTGTGATTATTGTGCATGATCAGAACAGTAGCATATACGATTTTACCGGTGAGCAAGAAATACTTCAGAGTGTCTATAAAACCCAACTTCAGGGGAAAAAAGTTCAACAAGAAGACGGCCGTATTGCAACTGAGTATGCATGGACATTAACAGCTGACCCAAGCAACCCAGCCCAACCTGATCCTACTGATCCGGCTAAACCTATCAAACCAACTTTACCTAAAGAAGTACTAATTTATGCAGAGCCGGTATCTGGCTACGTACAGATGCCTACAGCAGATATGGAACTGGGCTTTACCACCATTGGTACCTTACATGAGCGGCGCGGTGAAAATCAGACTTACAACATCACTAGCGCCAACAATACTGCCCTTGGCGATAAACAGCAGCAGACATGGGGTAGAGTTCTGGTGAAACATCTGGATAAGAATGGCAAACGACGTCTGGATACAGCCGGTAATCAATCTGTACTCCAGATTGGCCACGATTTCATTCTGGATGAAAACGATCAAGCCGGAACCCGCCGGCATATTGGTGGCTATGTGGCCTATGGGCACAATGAAAATGACTTCCGCGATCAGTATCGCGCTGAAAATGGCTATATTGTTGACGACCATTACACCGGTAAAGGCCGTACTGATGCAGTAAGCGTTGGCGGTTATGGCACATTCTATGGCAATAATGGCGGCTATGTTGATTTGGTTGGTCAGGTAACCTATCTGCGCAATAAATACAATGCCCGTACCAATGAATCCGTACATCAGAACGGCTGGGGCGCCGCAGTGTCAGCCGAAGCCGGTAAATCTTTCACCGTTTATGGAAATAACTGGTTTGTCGAACCACAGGCTCAGTTGGTATACCAGTATCTGTCTCTGGACAATTTCAATGACGGAATTCGCCATATTGATCAGCATAATCCATCTGCCCTGCGCGGCCGTGTGGGTATGCGTTTTGGCTACAATGGTGCTACAACTGATAATTTACCGCCTTCATCCTTCTATGGCATTGCCAATATCTGGCATGACTTTGTCAATCCGAAATCTGTTGATATCGGCCGCGACAGCCTGAAAGAAGAATATGCCAAAACTTGGGGTGAAGTGGGTGTAGGTATCCAGCTACCGATAACCCGTCAAAGCCATTTCTATGGCGATGTGCGTTATGAGAAAAACTTTGGCAGTGATAAACGCAAAGGCTTCAAAGGCACAGTGGGCTATAAATACACTTGGTTATAACCACACTCACAGCAGTGGCTGTGTGATACAGCCACTGCTATGTCTCCCAACAGGGCAAAACCGTAAACAGTTTTGCCCTGTTTTTATTTATATAATCAGCTGAGATTACTTTCTGGAAAGCTGGCCTAACTTTCCATACAGATAAAGGTTTAAGCAGTTTTTTATTTTGAAAAATCATCATTCACAGAGACGATTTTCTCAAATATTCCGCTGTGCCGAGCGCAGCAGCCACATTACTGGAAAATGTAGAAGTACCCAATCGTATACCTACTAAAAGAAGCTGAAGCTACTATCCCGGTAAAAGAGCTTATGAGACATTCAATAATATGACACCAATTGAATATAAAACACCAAAACAAGCAGCGTAATTTACTATTTGATTTGCGTATCAGAAATGAAATATTTACAGTTTAGTGTTCACATTATCAAAATTTGTGAGACAGTGATGCAAGAATTTAAGTGCTAGCCTACCAAACTTGAATAGCGATAAAATTTACCGGCCACTACTACCTGCAACTAACATTATTGACCAAGACAAAAAAGTTCCTTTTACACATATAAATGCCAAATACACGGGAAAGATTGATTTTTCCGCATTGATAGAAGTGTTGCAGAAAAATTAATTTTATCATTGGAAAGTAGTTATTTTAATATTTAGCTGTACTAGCTCAAATCTAATCTGGCCGTTAAAGCCTTTTGATTCAGTATTTATCGCATCAGGCCAGAATTAATATATTTAATCACTTAGAAACGATTCTCATATTTAAAAAAATTTTGGAAAAAAACATAATTTAACATTATAAATACACAATATGAACAAATCCAGCAAGATGGTTTAAGCCATGCTATTTAGAATCCGTAATCACAATAATTTGAGTCTTTATATAAAACATAAATAAAATATCCACTCTGCATATATGATATATGTATGCAAAAAAACGATCTAAATACCTCTCAAATAAATCTCTATTTATTTCATAACACACCAATAAACTTGCTAAATATTGGCAATAACCAAGCAATTTTTAAAATAAAATACTTTTTTATCTTCATAGTTGCAAAACTAACACACTTATTTATAAATTTTGTTTTTTTTTATTCATGGCTTAAAGATACCGCCAATACAGGAGCTAAATATAATTTTACCTGAATAACATAAAATATTATCACCTACAAATAAAAAAACTTTATTAACACTTATATAATCTCTTTAATGACTCCTTATCTGTATTATACTAAAAGTATTACTTTATTAAACGCAGTTATAATTTTATTACACCTCACCACACACATAGCATAAATCATGATTATCAATATGAAAATATTGGCTTTTTTTCATTTCCTCCAGCCAGATTAGCTCAACCATACTTTTATTATACAAAACTATACTTTTATTATACAAATAGCATTTAGAATAAATTTATTAATTTATTAATAAAAATATTTTTAATTTAAATAGAGTAAATATTTAATTAAAATTTGAAAATTTATTTTTTAATATTTACACATATCAAGGAAAATTAATGAATACTATCTATAAATCCAAATGGAGTGAATCCACCCAGACATGGGTAGCCTGCTCAGAATTAGCGCGAGGAAAATGCAAAAGTAATGGTCTGAAAATAGTGGCAGCCGTGGCTCTGGCATTAGCTAGTACCAGTGTTATTGCTGCTCCTGGTTCGACTTCTACTATTACAACCCCCTCAGCCAGAGAGCAGAATCATTTTCATGACTCTCAAGGTGTCTACTCTGAAGTTAATTATAAAGGTATGTATACATCAACAGGTAAGATAATTCAAAATGATTCTAGTAATTTTGACATCAATATTGATGGGCACTATACAATAGAAGGCAGCATTACGAGTACAGATACGCCTAATGGTGAGAAAGCAGGTATTCTGAATATTAAAAACAAGCATGGAATAATAAAAGGTAATATTACTAATGAAGGAGCGGGTGATATTACAATTAGTAACTCACAGAAAATATCTGGCGCTATTACAAGTACACAGGATAGTACTGGTAATATCACTATTGATAATAATAAGCGGGGTTCTTTACCCAATAATGACAATGACCATGAGAGAGTCATAGACGGCGATATTATTAATAAAGGGCAAGGTACTTTCACAATTGATAATACATCTGGACTAAAAGGCACCATCCAGAATGAAGGTGCTGGTACAATTACTTTAGATAATAAAGGTGCAAGCACCAGCAATATTAATAATACGGGTGCTGGTACAATTACTTTAAACAATAAAGGTACAACCATCGGCAATATTATTAATAAAAGTGATTCAGCCTCTTCTGAAATAGAAGTTACCAATATGGCTGACACAATGTTTGAAAGTACGATAAGCAATACCAAAGCTGGTAAGATTAAATTGACTAATCATGGTACAACTACCCGCGATATTACTAACTCAGGTTATGAACATTCTCGTATAGAAATAATCAATGAAGCTAATGCACTACTGAGAAGTGATATTAATAATACAGGTGCTGGTCTAATTACTTTAGACAATAAAGGTACAAGCGCCAGCAATATTAATAATACAAGTGCTGGTACAATTACTTTAGACAATAAAGGTGCGAGCATCGGCGATATTAATAATACGGGTGCTGGTACAATTATTTTAGACAATAAAGGTGCAAGCACCAGCGATATTAATAATACGGGTGCTGGTACAATTACTTTAAACAATAAAGGTACAACCATCGGCAATATTATTAATAAAAGTGATTCAGCCTCTTCTGAAATAGAAGTTACCAATATGGCTGACACAATGTTTGAAAGTACGATAAGCAATACCAAAGCTGGTAAGATTAAATTGACTAATCATGGTACAACTACCCGCGATATTACCAACTCAGGTTATGAACATTCTCGTATAGAAATAATTAATGAAGCTGATGCACTACTGGGAAGTGATATTAAAAATACGGGTGCTGGTATAATTACTTTAGACAATAAAGGTACAAGCGCCAGCAATATTAATAATACAAGTGCTGGTACAATTACTTTAGACAATAAAGGTGCGAGCATCGGCGATATTAATAATACGGGTGCTGGTACAATTATTTTAGACAATAAAGGTGCAAGCACCAGCGATATTAATAATACGGGTGCTGGTACAATTACTTTAGACAATAAAGGTACAACCATCGGCAATATTATTAATAAAAGTGATTCAGCCTCTTCTGAAATAGAAGTAACCAATATGGCTGACACAATGTTTGAAAGTACGATAAGCAATACAAAAGCTGGTAAGATTAAATTGACTAATCATGGTACAACTACCCGCGATATTACCAACTCAGGTTATGAACATTCTCGTATAGAAATAATCAATGAAGCTAATGCACTACTGGGAAGTGATATTAAAAATACGGGTGCTGGTATAATTACTTTAGACAATAAAGGTACAAGCACCGGCGATATTAATAATACAGGTGTTGGTACAATTACTTTAGATAATAAAGGTATAAGCATCGCTACTATTAAAAATACTAATTCAGGTACTATTACTGCAATAAACACCGGAACCTTCACTGGTACTACCAATAATTCCGGTGCAAACGGAAAAATAGATCTGAATAATCAGGGCAAATGGATAAATACCGGAAGCTCCACATTATCACAGCTGACTAACACGGGCATTATTGAATTTCCACAAATAACTGTAGCTGAAGCCAGAGACAGTAATAAATACCATACCATCACAGTACAGGGTGACTATACCGGTGGCGGCATGATATATGTTAATACGCTCTGGAATGATGATTCCATCAGTAAAAATGGCACTGGTTATACTGACCGCGTTAATATTGAAGGTAATGTAACCGGTGGCGTCACAACAGTAACGACCAAAAAAGGTATCTACGGAGACATAACACAAAAAGAGATACCGATTACTCATCCAAAAACTGTTATTCACGTAGATGGAAAAATCGATGGACAAGGTTTTGGGGGTAAATCTACAACTATGAATGCCGGTGAAGCTCAGCTCATAAAAATAGATCAGAGCTTATACGGCAGAACTGGCACTGATTATGCATGGACATTAACAGCTAAAATACCTGCTGATCCGGCTAAACCTATCAAACCTACTCCGCCTAAAGAAGTACCGATTTATGCGGAGCCGGTATCTGGCTACGTACAGATGCCTACAGCAGATATGGAGCTAGGCTTTACCACTATTGGTACACTACATGAGCGGCGTGATGAAAATCAGACCTACAACATTACTGGCAACAACAATACTGCCCTTGGCGATAAACAGCAGCAGACATGGGGTAGAGTTCTGATAAAACATCTGGATAAGAATGGCAAACAACGTCTGGATACAGTCGGTAATCAATCTGTACTCCAGATTGGCCACGATTTTATTCTGGATGAGAACAATAAATCCGGAACCCGCCGGCATATAGGCGCCTATGTGTCCTATGGGCATAATGAAAATGATTTCCGTGATCAGTATCGCGCTGAAAATGGCTATGTTGTTGACGACCATTACACCGGTAAAGGCCGTACTGATGCAGTTAGTGTTGGCGGTTATGGCACATTCTATGCCAATAATGGCGGCTATGTTGATTTGGTTGGTCAGGTAAGCTATCTGCGCAATAAATACAATGCCCGTTCCAATGAATCCGTACATCAGAACGGCTGGGGTGCCGCAGTGTCAGCCGAAGCCGGTAAATCTTTCACTGTCTATGGAAATAACTGGTTTGTCGAACCACAGGCTCAGTTGGCATACCAGTATCTGTCTCTGGACAATTTCAATGACGGAATTCGCCATATTGATCAGCATAATCCATCTGCCCTGCGCGGCCGTGTGGGTATGCGTTTTGGTTACAATGGTGTTACAACTGATAATTTACCGCCTTCATCCTTCTATGGTATTACCAATATCTGGCACGACTTTGTCAATCCGAAATCTGTTGATATCGGCCGCGACAGCCTGAAAGAAGAATATGCCAAAACCTGGGGTGAAGTAGGTGTAGGTATTCAGCTACCGATAACCCGTCAAAGCCATTTCTATGGCGATGTGCGTTATGAGAAAAACTTTGGCAGTGCTAAACATAAAGGTTTCAAAGGCACACTGGGCTATAAATACACTTGGTTATAACCACACTCACAGCAGTGGCTGTGTGATACAGCCACTGCTATGTCTCCTGACAGAGCAAAACTGTTTACGGTTTTGCCCTGTTTATTATTAGCTTGGATTATTTTTAGAAAACTGGCTTAAACTTCCATGCTTTTAAATAGGCATATACAGGCAACAATCACGCTCAAGCAATGCAGCCACAAACCCTTGAAATGAAAAGCCCCACAAAACCAAAAGTTTTGCGGGGCTCGCTATTAAAATAAGGTTATTCAGGTGCGCTGGTACGAATCAGATAATCAAAAGCACTTAATGCTGCTTTAGCACCCTCACCTGCGGCAATAATAATCTGCTTGTATGGTACATTGGTGCAGTCACCGGCAGCAAATACACCCGGTACATTGGTTTTGCCATGGGCATCAATCACAATTTCATGCATTGGTTCAGTTAACTCAACTGTGCCCTGCAAAAAGCCGGTATTGGGTAACAGACCAATCTGCACAAATATACCTTCCAATGCCAGATGCTGTTCTACATTGCTTAACCGATCCAGATAATTCAGACCACTGACTTTGCCATCAGCACCGGTAACTTCCGTCGTTTGAGCATTGCGAATAACCTTTACATTTGGCAGGCTATTCAGCTTATGCTGCAATACTTCATCCGCGCGTAATTTATCGGAAAATTCCAACAAGGTAACACTTTTAACCAAGCCGGCCAGATCAATAGCAGCTTCCACTCCGGAATTGCCTCCGCCTATCACAGCCACATCCTTGCCTTTGAATAATGGGCCATCACAATGCGGGCAATAAGTCACCCCTTTGGTGCGATATTCTTGTTCACCGGGCACATTCATGGAACGCCAGCGCGCACCAGTAGACAAAATCACACTACGCGATTTCAGAACAGCACCGCTTTCCGTATGTACCTCAATCAATCCACCTTTGCTGGTAGCGGGAATCAGCGCGCTGATTTTTTGCAGATTCATAATATCCACATCATAACTGCGTACATGGCTTTCCAGATCACGGGCAAAACGCGGGCCATCGGTACGCAAAACTGAAATGTAATTTTCAATATCCATTGTATCCAGTACCTGCCCGCCAAAGCGTTCGGCCACAATACCGGTACGGATTCCTTTACGCGCTGCATACACCGCTGCGGCTGCACCGGCCGGCCCACCACCTACAATCAGTACATCAAAAGGCTCTTTTGCATTCAGCGCCTCAACTGCATCATTAGCAGCATTGCTGTCCAGTTTTGCCACAATTTCAGCCAGTTCCATCCGTCCCTGACCAAAAGGCTCGCCATTCAGAAACACTGCCGGTACGCCCATAATCTGTTTTGCTTCAACTTCGTCCTGAAACAGAGCACCATCAATAGCAGTATGGCTGATATTCGGATTAAGAATGGCCATCAGATTTAGTGCCTGAATCACATCCGGGCAATTATGGCAGGTAATAGAATAATAGGTTTCAAAATGATAACTGCCTTGCAGATTCTTTATCTGTTGCTGCAAAGATTCTGCTTCCTTGGAGGGATGGCCGCCCGCCTGTAGTAAAGCCAGCACCAGTGAGCTGAATTCATGCCCCATTGGATTACCGGCAAAAACCAGGCCAGTATGCATACCAGGATTGGTAATTTCAAAAGAAGGTTTACGCTCAGACTGACCATCAGTCCGCAGGCTAACTTTATCACTTAGCGCTTCCACTTCCTGTAACAGTGCCAACATGTCGCGAGCACCTGCACTATCGTTAAGCGTAGCAATGATTTCAACCGGTTTGGTTACATATTCTAAATAAGCTTTTAGTTGGCTTTTCAGGGTGTCGTCTAACATATTACAGCTCCGTTACATTAATATTAACAATCGATATTCTATTTTTGATAGCCTGTATTTTTATCTTACTAAAAAGCCCGGATACCGCAGCCGGTATTCGGGCTGAATGGCTGTTATTTAACAGCAAAAATAGTGATGTGTGTGTTTAAGTGTTATTAGATTTTACCAACCAGCTCAAGAGAAGGAGCCAGAGTTTTGTCGCCTTCTTTCCATTTGGCTGGGCAAACTTCACCCGGATGAGAAGCAACATATTGTGCGGCTTTAACTTTACGTACCAGATCAGCAGCTTCACGGCCGATACCTTCGGCAGTTACTTCTACGCTCTGGATAATGCCTTGCGGATCAACCAGAAAAGTAGCACGGTCAGCAGAGCCCTGACCTTCACGCAGTACGCCAAAATTGGTAGCCAGAGTGGCATTGCGGTCGCCCAGCATAAAATATTTGATTTTAGCAATGGTTTCTGAAGCATCGTGCCAAGCTTTATGAGTGAAATGAGTATCTGTAGATACAGAGTACACTTCCACACCCAGCTTTTGCAATTCTTCATAGTGGTCAGCCAGATCACCTAATTCAGTAGGACAAACAAAAGTGAAGTCGGCTGGATAGAAAAAGAATACAGACCATTTACCTTTAACGTCAGCATCGCTGATGTCTACAAATTTACCATTATGAAAAGCAGTGGTATTGAATGGTTTGATTTCAGTATTAACGTTGGCAACCATGAAGTATCTCCTTGAATGTAACAGGTTGAATTAAGTAATACATGTATAGTACACAAGTTCACATCATAAATATAATCAAATGATTTTATATAACCCATAGTTTTTATTTAACACAAAAAACAAAGACTTATAAATCCACTTTAAACAAATAGCTAATATATCCGCAAAAAAGCCGCAAAATTACACTTTAGTACCTGCGACGACAACCTCACATACAGCTACAAATACAGATATATTTTAGTTATAGCAAAATCAAAAAAACCCTTTTCCAACCATCCAGCCTAATTTGCCTGAACAACTTATTCAGATTAAGATACAGATATTAATACAAAAACCGATTAGACATTATTTTTATTGATGCTGTTTATTAAACCAGCAGAGATTATTTTCCTTTTATTCATATTAATTATTCATATCAAGCAGACAGTGCTTCCGAACACTTGCAGCAGAGGTATCCCATGAAAACCCATATTCTGCAATTGATAATCTTTATAATAGTATTATTTTGGTCTGCCTATCGGCCACATGACTATCCAACCTGGTGTCTGGAAGTTTTTCCAGCATTAGCGGGTGTCGTGATACTTGCGTACACATATACACGTTTTCGCTTCAGTAACCTGATGTACTGGGTAGTACTAATTCACGCAATCATTCTGCTTGTTGGCGGACATTACACTTATGCAGAGGAACCGGTTTTTAATTACCTGCGCGGCGTATTTGACTGGTCACGCAATAATTACGACAAACTCGGACATTTTTTTCAGGGCTTCTCACCTGCCATCATCGCCAGCGAATTACTCTGGCGCTTACAGATTGTGCGCCGCCGCGGCTGGGTAGTTTTTTTAAGTGGCTGTATTTGTATGACCATTAGTGCCATCTATGAGCTGTTTGAATGGCTGGTAGCCGAAATCAGCAATCAGCAAGCAGTTACTTTTCTTGGGACACAGGGCGATGTGTGGGACACACAGCAAGACATGCTATGGTGCCTGATTGGCTGTAGCATCATGCTGGCTTATTTGTATTGCAGCAAACAGCACTTGCAACAGGCTGCCACAGAAAAAAGCGGGCACCAGAACAAATAGCGAATCTGATTACCCTCAGCCAGCCACAGCAGAATTGATACATCAATCTACAAAAGCAGCTTTGTACAAAAGCTGCCTTCTCTAGCTACCAGGGCAAATCAGATAGAAACAGATGCTGTTTTTTCTGCTGTTTCTTCCAGCTTGATTCTTATTTCATTGATATCTTCTTCAAATATCATGATCACCCCCAGATAGGCCATGCCAAACATCATAGCCGTGATAAATGAACTGGCAATTGCCATTACATTCATCCACAGCAAACCTAAGGCAAATACCAAAAAACACAAGGCAAAAATAACATTAAAATAGAATTTTACCCTTTTAAATTTTTGTTCCTTTTGTGCTAGCTGCACGCTTAATTCATTACCGGCTGTTGCAGAATCAATAGTTTGGTTCATCTATTCAAACTCCAGCAAATGTAAAATTAATAAATATCAGTGTAATGATTAATTACTTAACAGCACTATTTTAACTTATATCGTTATTCAGAATGAAGCACTATTTTTAGCAGAAATACGATTAAAAATAGCTTATTAGTACAGATTTGTCTGATATACACATACACCAGCATAACATATATGCCTGTATAAATATTAACTCGCTCATAGTAGTTTTACATTAGAATGCATATAGATAAAATTTATACTTAGTTATCAAAAACACATCCTGTAATTAATCTTATGAATAAAATTTAGCTTAAACAGTATATCCATCAGCCATACAATCATAATCACTTGTAACGCACTTTACAGAAGGCCCGGTAAACAGCTATTAGCCTTAAATACCAAATCAGATATAAGAAAAGGGCTGAAATCAGCAGATTTCAGCCCTTTTTACTTTAATATAATTTCCCCCGCGTCTCAGAAATAATGCTTACCTGAGAACAATCAGCTATTTGACAATTTTCAGCCCCTTTTTGCTGCCGGATTTACCACTATCTTCCGCCGGTTTACTCTCTGCTGCATCCTCAGGTTCTGCTGCCTCATCGACCTCAGTTATCGGCGCATCATCATCGGTAAGCGGTTCCACCTCAAAACCCATACCTTCGCCGGTTTCACGGGCAAAAAGGGTAATGACATGGCCAACCGGAATCCAGATATCATGAGATACACCGTTAAAACGGGCAGCAAAATTAACCCACTCATTATCAATATTCAGATTGTGCGCGGCAGCCGCTCCGATATTGAGTACAATCTCATTATCACGTACATACTGACGGGGTACGCAGGTTTTATCATTTACCCACGCAACAATGTGCGGCGTATAACCACTGTCTAGCGCCCATTGATATAATGCACGCAAAATATACGGTTTGGTACTTAGCTTGCTCATTGCTTTCTCCCCTTATCAAGATTGTTTAACGGCGCATTGCCTTTTCTGCTGGCGTTAATGCATCAATAAATGCTTCACGCTGGAAAATACGCTCAGCATACTTCAGTAAAGGTGCAGTTGATTTCGGCAGCTTAATATCATAGTGGTCCAGACGCCATAAGAGCGGAGCCAGAGCCACATCAATCATAGAGAAATCATCACCAATAATGTATTTATTTTTGCTGAATGCCGGTGCCAGCATGGTTAAGCCCTGGGTAATCGCTTCACGGGCTTTATTCATATCCTTATTACTGGATTCTGGATTTTCCAGCACCAGAACATGACTGAACAATTCCTTTTCCAGACGATACAGTACCAGACGGCCACGGCCGCGCATAATCGGGTCAGCCGGCATCAGCTGTGGATGAGGAAAACGTTCATCAATATACTCGTTAATAATATTGGATTCATACAGAATCAGGTCGCGTTCAACCAGTACAGGCACCTGATTATATGGATTCATTATAGCCAAGTCTTCTGGCTTGTTGTATACGTCTACATCCTTGATTTCAAAATCCATGCCCTTTTCATACAGGACAAAGCTGCAACGCTGACTAAACGGGCAAGTCATACCCGCATATAATGTCATCATAATCAATTTCCCAAGATTACTGTATAATATCAATACAGTGTAGTGTCTAAATTACCCAATTATAGACAAATGACTCTATTTTTACCAGAAAAATAGCTTAAACTTATGTTTATTAAAAATTTTTCCTGATAATTATAATAATTATTCATACAATGACGGCTTAAGCCGGATTGAGTTCATCAAAAAACTGTTGCCTGATGCCAAACTGCTCGGCCACAGCAAAAGCAAGTGCCTGTATACCGTAGCGCTCCGTGGCATGATGTCCTGCAGCAATAAACGCCACCCCGCATTCCTGTGCCAGATGATATTGTGGCTCAGAAACCTCACCCGTAATAAACGCATCAACGCCGGCATCAATCGCATACTGAAAAAAGCCCTGACCACCACCAGTGCACCAAGCCAGCCTGCGTACCGGCCGCTGCGCATCGGCACATAAAAGCATCGGCGCCCGGCCAAGACTAAGTTCCATTTGCCCAGCCAGCTCAAGTGCTGATTGCGGGTGCGCCAATGAGCCATACTGCACCAGATTCTGCTCTCCGCCACAACCATCAATCTGCCAGCCCAAATGCCGTGCTAGCTGCACATTATTGCCCCATTGCTGATGTGCATCCAGTGGCAGATGGTAGCCAACCAGATTGATGTCATTACCTAACAATGTCTGGATACGGCGTTTTTTCCAGCCAGTAATCGCTGCGGCTTCATTTTTCCAGAACATACCATGATGTACCAGCAACATATCAGCCTGCTGTGCTACAGCAAAATCAATAGCAGCCTGACTGGCCGTTACCGCACAAACAATACTATTGACCTCATCCCTGCCCTCTACCTGCAATCCATTCGGGCTAAAATCACGAAACTGAGCTATAGCAAGCTGCTGAGCACACCAGTCTAAAATTTCTTTTCTCTTGGCCATCATTTTCCTTTAACCATGCTTGATCAGATTAAACATACCATTTATATTTTTCTGATAATAGCATTAGCCTGATTCAAACCGGCATATTTATATTCGGGCTTTTTATACAGTCTGATGTGTATGCAGACAGTTTGTTGCATATACTGCTGCACACTGGAATACTGTATATGACATTTTATAAAATTAAATATAAAATTAAATAGGCTTATTGAGAATATTTTTACTGGCTGTAAGCACAATCAAAAACGCTTAAAACAATAACCAATTATTAAGCTGGTAAAGAATTTATATATAGTTTAATAAAGTCAAATAAAGTTAATTAAAGAAAAAAATTTTTTAACAACCCGAAACTAATTATAATTAATTTTACCGCTATTAACCAATAGTTTGGAATCTCTATAGCAATACTAACAGTGTATTACCAAACTAATTCATTTATAGAGGCGAATACTGAGTAATATTTAGTGAGGTTCATTTTTAATTAACGTAACATTAATAAGGAAATGAAAATGGCAATACCTTTTATTATTGCAGGTTTAGTGGCTGCTGCCGCTGCGGTTGGTGGAAAAAAAGCATACAATGGCCATCAGATAAAATCTGAAGCAGATGAAATCCTGAAAAAGGCTAAAAGCCAATTTGATCAACGAAAAGAACATATGGATGCCTCGAGTAAAATTTCAGAGGAGAAATTTGAACGATTAGGTAAATTAGAACTTGATATTGGTGAATCTTTTAATGAGTTTAAGATAATTTCTAATGAATTATTAAAACAATTGAAACAAGATGGCAATAAAGATCTTAAATTGTCAATTTCCAAACCTAAATTAGAGAAAATCGAAGAATATACCATCTTAACAGTAGAATTTTTAAGTACAGCTATCGCATCAGGAGTGACTGGGGTGGTTACAGGTTTTGCTGTTTATAGTGGTGTCATGGCTTTTGCTGCTGCGTCAACAGGGACGCCAATTGTCGCTTTATCTGGTGCTGCTGCTTCTAATGCAACCATGGCTGCTATTGGTGGCGGTTCACTTGCTTCTGGAGGTTGGGGAATGGCTGGTGGCGCAATGTTTTTAGGTGCTGCTGCGATTGCTCCTACTTTTGCTATTGGAGGTTATGCGTATGAAAACTATGCTGAAAAAGCACTAAAAAAAGCAACAAAAACAACACGTGAAATTAACGATGCCATAATAAAAATGGATTTATGTGAGCAACATTTAGCTAATATAAATAACTATGTGGATAGGATTTACTCTTTGCTAGACAGTCTCAATCAAACCTTTAATACGTATTTTCATGCATTAAAGGAGATGCATGAAAAAATAGTGATTCTTGGTGGAGGAAGAGCATCCAGCGACGTATCACAAGAAAGCCTTAGAATTATTAATAATGGTTACTTAATGGCAGCAATCATGACTGATATTATTACTACTCCTATTTTTAAACCTAAGAATGTCGCGGAAGATGGTGTTGTAGAAATCGAAAAAGATCGTGATGGATTCAACGTTCTCAATAAAGAAGAAATAGATAATATACTAGCTACTAAAGAAGGAGAATATCGCGAGTTTAATTCTAAAGCGTAATATTTGACAGCCGAGCTAGCTCGGCTTTTGCCTTTTGGATATTTGTTAACAAGGAGCCATAAATAATGATTAAACAGGAAATGGATTGGGGTAAAGAGTTACATAATACCGTTGTCGAATCATTGGTTACTTCATTCGGGTTAGATTTTTTATTATTTAAAGATAAAGTAGGCGGAGATGTTGATACTATTCATAATGTACGACAAGGCATATATGCTACAGAAGCAGAAAGAATAAAGTTTGAACAACGAGCAAAATATGACCCACGTGAATATCATTCACATGATAATTATATTGCGACAAATCGACAAGGGAAAATTGATCAACAATCAAATAAATTAAAAGATGCTTATACAGGTCAAACTTTTGCGCAAAATGATAAAAAAAATTTGGATCATGTTATTGCAGCAAGCCAGATACATAATGATCCGGGTCGAGTTTTAGCAGAAATATCAGGAGCCGATCTTGCCAATCACAGCAGTAATTTATGTTTCACGAATGCAACCATAAATAAATCTAAAAAGGCTTACAAAATGACAGAATTTGTGAGCAAGCTCAATAATGAACTTGCTCAAACCCGCCAAAAAATAGCCGAATATAAAAATAAACCGTCATTAACTGAACAAGAAAAAAAATCCCTAAAAAATTTAGAAAATAAAGAAAAAGCTGACTTTAATAAAATGCTTGAAATAGATAAGAAAGCACGGGCGCAATATGAAAAAACAATCAATACAACCTATTATACCAGTAGTAAATTTGCAAAAAATATAGCTAAGCAATCAGCAATATCTGGATTTACAATGGGTACAAGGCAGATGTTAGGGCTTATCCTTGCCGAAGTATGGTTTGAACTACGTGATCAGCTTCCTGCTATTTACCAGAATAATAAATATAAATTTTATATTAATAATTTCTTAAATGATATTAGTAATGTTTTTAAAGCTATATGGAAACGTATTAAAATTAAATTTAATGATTTCCTTAACTCTTTTAAAGATGGTGCAATTAGTGGCGTACTTTCCAGCGCAACAACGACTATTACAAATATTTTTTTCACTACGCAAAAAATACTTGGAAAAATGATTCGTGAAATGTGGGGTCATATTGTTAAAGTAGTTAAACTAATCTTTTTTAATCCACAATCATTATCTTTAAGTCAATTAGTCAAAGAAGCAAGTAAAATTATCAGTTCTGGAATTTCTGTTGTTTGCGGTACTATTATTTATAGCTCGTGCTCACAATTATTTGCATTTCCATTTGGAACTGAATTATCTGCATTTTGTGGAGCACTGGTTACCGGTATTTTGACATTGGCGTTTAATTATTATCTTGAAAATGGTGATATGCCTCAAAAAATCTGGGCATTTTTAGATAAATATGATAACTTCAAAGATAAATATCAAAAAGAATTAGACTTTTTTAAAAATGTAAACGCAGAATTAGATGTTTATTTAAAAGAACTGGCAGAATTAGAGTTTAATCTGAATACGCAACAATTAGAGTCATTTACACTACGCCTAACAGCCACAAATGATGAATTAGAACGAAGTATACTATTAAAAGAAGAAATAAAACGGCGCGACATTAATTTACCTTTTGAAGCAGGAGATCTTGACTCAGTACATTTATGGTTAAAATCATTATGAATAATTTAATACCATTTCTATTATAAATTTGATAACGGGCTAGCTGGATATCATAATTTGGGCAATGCTGAAAATGCACAGGCTGTGATGCAGGTGCAATATTTGATTACAGCAATGGCAAATATGTCGTCGGGCCATGCTGAGGCCTTAGCTATGCCCAATCAGGTGGTATTGTCACAGCAACAGAATGTGCTAACAGCCTACTGGGGCAGTTAATTATTGGTTTTGGATCCAAAGCCTGCAATTAGCTTTGCAGGCTTTTTTGTATGCATGGTGTTATTTTTGCCTCGCTTTTTCAGATTTGAATAGTTTGGTTTGCTGATCTAGAAAACTGAGTAAATCAGGCAGGCGATATTTTCCCGCCATTAATTTAATGTTTGCCGCCGTATTTTCTAATGGTATGCCGATTACAGTAATATGTAATGGTTGTTTGCTTTGGCCACGAGTAATTTTTATTAAATAGCTAGGAATGATTTTATTTAAAGCATGATAAAGATAACTACTTAAGCCGATTTTTCTTTCTGACAGATGTGCATATCCGTCGATAACAATGCTGAAATGGTTGATAAATCAGTTTTAGCTAATAGTGCTATGATGCATGGCTAATTCGCGTCGGTAAAACTGACCAGACTGATAAAGGGCAATATTATTTTGATAATCGGTAATGACGGTATGGATATCTGGTTTTGTATTAGTCCAGTGTTGGAACAAAATACCTATGGTTTTTGCCTGGTTTTCTATATAGTAAACATCAATTGCGAGTATCATTTTTTGTTATTTATGCTTTTATTTAGTATGTAATCTCGAATATGGCTGATACTACTAAATGGTATTCAACTGACAGGCGTGTTAGGTGGCTAAATTTAGTCAGTATTGGCACTGAATTAATCGGTAAATTACTTTAGCACTATATTATTAATCATTTATTAGTATTCAATGTTCGTTATGTGAATATGCTGTAATTGAGTGAAATGTTTATTTTATATATAAAAGGCTACTAACTGCGATGAATGCTGTTAGTAGCCTTATGCTATTTAAACAAATTAGTCTTGAACTGTTACTGACTCTATACGCTGGTGCAGACTCTGGATGCTGTACACTTCGGTATGAGACAACTGGCTGACGCCTTCGCTCATGGCCAGAGCGCCGGCGATGGTGGTATACAGGGGTATACGCATATTCAGGGCGCTGCGGCGGATGGAGTGGCTGTCTTTTACTGACTGCACATCGCTGCTCACTGTGTTCACTACCAGAGCAATTTCGCCATTTTTGATTGCGTCTACAATATGCGGGCGGCCTTCGGTGACTTTATTGACCATCTGCACATTGATTCCGTGCTGCGCCAGATATGCTGCTGTACCGCGTGTGGCACACAGGCCATAGCCTAGTGATTGGAAGTTGGTGGCTACCTGTACTACATGTGGTTTGTCTTCATCACGCACGGCCAGAAAAACTTTGCCAATCGCGGGCATACGCTCACCTGCGCCAAGCTGGGCTTTCAGGTATGCTTCGGCAAAGGTTTCACCCACGCCCATTACTTCGCCGGTAGAACGCATTTCCGGTCCGAGAATGGTATCGACGCCGGGAAATTTGATAAACGGGAAAACGGCTTCTTTTACGGCAAAAAATTCGGGAATCACTTCGTGGGTATAACCTTGCTGTAATAGGGATATACCCGCCATTACCCGTGCGCCGATTTTGGCCAGTGGTACGCTGGTGGCCTTGGATACAAATGGTACGGTACGTGAAGCGCGCGGATTGACTTCGAGTACATAAACTATGTCATCCTGAACGGCAAACTGTACGTTCATCAGGCCGATAACCTGCAATTCTCTGGCCATGGCCGCAGTTTGGCGACGGATTTCGTTTTGAATGGCGGTGCTGAGCGAATACGGGGGTATTGAGCAGGCGGAATCACCACTATGCACGCCGGCCTGCTCTACGTGCTGCATGATGCCGCCAATGACAACCTGCTGACCATCACAAACGCAGTCTACGTCTACTTCGATGGCGTGGCTGAGGAAGTAATCCAGCAATACCGGGCTGTCGTTGGATACTTGCACGGCTTCGCGCATATAGGTTTGTAATTCAGTAGCAGAATGCACTACCTGCATAGCACGGCCACCCAGTACATAAGATGGGCGTACTACGAGCGGGTAGCCTACTTCTTCAGCCAGTTGCAGTGCTTCGGCCTCGGTGCGTGCTGTGCGGTTTTCCGGCTGGCGCAGGCCTAATGTATGCAGAATCTGCTGGAAGCGTTCGCGGTCTTCTGCGGCATCGATGGCATCCGCAGATGTACCAATGATATTTATTCCATTGGCTACCAGTTCATTCGCCAGTTTCAAGGGAGTCTGGCCACCATAGTGCACAATTAGTCCATCTGGCTGTTCGGTATGGCAGATTTCGAGTACATCTTCCAGTGTAAGCGGCTCGAAATAGAGCCGGTCGGAAGTATCGTAGTCTGTGGATACGGTTTCTGGATTGCAGTTAACCATGATGGTTTCGAAACCGGATTCGCGTAATGCCAAAGCAGCATGTACGCAGCAATAATCAAATTCAATGCCCTGCCCGATACGATTCGGTCCACCGCCAAGAATCATGATTTTTTTGCGCTGGCTGGGTTGTGCCTCACACTCTTCTTCGTAAGTGGAGTAAAGATAGGCGGTATCGGTGGCAAATTCGGCCGCACAGGTATCTACACGTTTGTATACTGGATGCAGCTTGAGGGTATGGCGATGCTGGCGTACGCTGGTTTCATCACTGCGCAGTAGCTGTGCCAGCCGTTTATCGGCAAAGCCTTTGCGTTTCAGTCTGCGCATGTAGATATAATCTATTTCATTCAGGTTGTGACTGATGAGCTGCTGTTCTTCTGCCACCAGGTCGGCAATCTGTGCCAGAAACCATGGATCAATAGCACTAATCTGCTGGATTTCGGCAAGTGAGAATCCGGCACGGAAGGCATCGGCCACATACAGGATGCGTTCTGGCCCG
The DNA here is from genome assembly GCF_013344965.1 of Snodgrassella sp. ESL0253. NCBI lineage: Bacteria > Pseudomonadati > Pseudomonadota > Betaproteobacteria > Neisseriales > Neisseriaceae > Snodgrassella > Snodgrassella sp. ESL0253. The sequence goes on from NZ_JAAEDQ010000001.1 coordinate 144,032, forward strand.
GGGTTGGCCAGTTCACGCTGAATAGCTGCACGGTCGCTGCTGCGGCTGTCAAAACCACACAGGCCAACTTCCAGACCACGTAGGGCTTTATGAATGGATTCCTGAAAGGTGCGTCCGATAGCCATCACTTCACCAACTGATTTCATCTGGGTAGTTAGGCGGTCATCAGCTGTGGGAAATTTTTCAAAGGCAAAACGCGGTACTTTAGTGACGACATAGTCAATTGATGGTTCGAAGGAAGCTGGTGTACGCCCGCCGGTAATGTCGTTCTGTAATTCGTTCAGGGTGTAGCCTACCGCCAGTTTGGCGGCAATTTTGGCAATCGGGAAACCGGTGGCTTTGGAAGCCAGAGCAGAAGAACGGCTGACACGCGGATTCATTTCGATAACGATCATTTCGCCGTTTTGCGGATTAATTGCAAACTGTACGTTGGAACCACCGGTATCAACGCCGATTTCGCGCAGTACAGCCAGTGAAGCATCGCGCATCAGCTGATATTCTTTATCGGTGAGTGTTTGTGCCGGTGCTATGGTAATGGAGTCGCCGGTATGTACGCCGCAAGGGTCGAAGTTTTCAATGGAACAGATGATAATGCAGTTGTCGGCACGGTCGCGCACCACTTCCATTTCATATTCTTTCCAGCCCAGTACTGACTGCTCGATAAGTAGTTCATGTGTAGGTGAGGCATCAAAACCACGTTCACAGATGGTGATGAATTCATCTTTGTTGTAGGCAATCCCGCCACCGCTGCCACCCATGGTAAATGATGGCCGAATCAGTGCCGGAAAACCTACCTGCACCTGTGCTTCCAGCGCCTGATCCATGCTGTGACAGATAAAGGATTTGGGTGTGTGCAGGCCGATTTTGTTCATGGCTTCTTTAAAGCGGCCACGATCTTCAGCTTTATCAATGGCATCTTGCGATGCACCAATCAGCTCAACCTGATATTTTTTCAGGATGCCGTTATGAGCCAAATCCAGAGCGCAGTTGAGTGCAGTCTGCCCACCCATGGTTGGCAAAATCGCATCCGGGCGTTCTTTTTCAATGATTTTCGCGACCGTTTGCCACATAATCGGCTCAATGTAGGTAACGTCGGCCATGTCTGGGTCGGTCATGATGGTGGCCGGATTGGAATTAACCAGAATGACTTTGTAGCCCTCTTCACGCAATGCTTTGCATGCCTGAGCACCGGAATAGTCAAACTCACATGCCTGACCAATCACGATGGGGCCGGCACCAATAATAAGAATGGATTTTAAGTCTGTGCGCTTAGGCATATTGATACCTTTATCAATGATTATCTGTTTAATTTAGTAGCTTGGCAGCAGTTCTGTACTGGCAGTTAAATATTCAGTCGATACTTGCTGTCCATAATTTCAGTGCAAACGCTATAAACATCAGCCCGACTGTGGCTACTGCACCGGCAGCCAGCCGCTGATAATGACGAAACCACTTTACCAGCGATAAACCACTGAATATCAGTACACTCAGATAGGTTAGGCTGCAAATTTGCAAAATAATAGCCAGCAACAGAAAGCTGAATGCTGGATATGCATAATGCGGGTCTACAAACTGGACAAAAAACGCCAGAAAAAACAGTATGGCTTTGGGATTTAACAGGCTTAACAGTAGTGCACGCTGAAATAAATGGTGTGCTGAAGGTGGTTTATCAGCTGTATCGGGTTCACGCAGTGATTGCCTGAAAGCTTCTGCTGCCTGCTGCCTGCTGTTCCATTGTCTGGCTGCTGAGCGTAGTAACTGCCAGCCCAGATAGAACAGATATAATCCACCAGCTAGTTTCAGTAATAAAAACAATACAGGAATGGTTTTTATAATTGATGTTGCACCAGAAGATGAAAGCAACATCAACACGCTGTCGCCCAGAAATATACCGGCTACAGCACAATAGGCTGCTCTGGCGCCATATTTTCCCGCCATGGCCAGACAATACATGGAGTTGGGTCCGGGCAATAAGACGATGGCAATGGCACCGATAATATATGTTCCCAAGTCAGTAATACCAAACATGGGGAATCCTGTCCATTTTTGTTCTTCTCAAGAGGTTGGTTAGTAAAAAATGGCTATCAGTTCTGGCGCGCTGCCTGCATATATTCGATAAACCGGTCAAACAGATAGGACACATCATGTGGTCCCGGGCTGGCTTCAGGGTGTCCCTGAAATGAAAAGGCCGGCTGTGTAGTTAGGCTGATGCCCTGTAATGAGCCATCAAACAGTGATTTATGAGTAATGCGCACGTTTTGTGGCAAGGTATCTGCATCTACTTCAAAGCCATGATTCTGGCTGGTAATCACTACCCGGCCAGTTTCGAGGTCCTGTACCGGATGATTGGCACCATGATGACCAAAAGGCATTTTACGGGTTTGTGCACCCAGCGCTAAGCCGAGTAGCTGGTGTCCCAAACAGATACCAAATAATGGCAGTTTATGTGCGAGAATTTCCTGTACGGCAGCGATGGCGTAATCACAGGGCTCTGGGTCGCCGGGGCCGTTAGACAGGAATACGCCATCCGGATTCATTGCCAGCACTTCTGTAGCCGGCGTGGTAGCGGGGACAACTGTCAAGCGACAGCCGCGCTCACTGAGCATGCGCAGGATATTGGTTTTTACCCCGAAATCATAGGCGACAACATGGTATTGGGCTGCTGGTGGCTGAACATAGCCCTGCCCGAGTTGCCATTCACCCTGTGCAAATTGATATTTTGCGGTACAGCTTACTTCCCGAGCCAGATCTTTACCGGCCATGCTGCCAAAAGCTTGTGCCAATGCCAGTGCCTGCTCTGCACTGGCATTGGCACCTGTGAGAATACAGCCGGCCTGTGCACCTTTATCCCGCAGCAGACGGGTGAGACGGCGCGTGTCAATATCGGCAATTGCCACAGTATTATGGCGTTGCAAGTATTGAGCCAGACTTTCCTTAGCGCGGAAATTACTGTGTAATAAAGGTAAATCCCGAATAATCAAACCGGCAGCATAAATTTGCTTACTTTCTGTATCTTCGCTGTTTACGCCGGTATTGCCGATATGCGGATAAGTGAGGGTAACCATCTGCTGGGTATAAGATGGGTCGGTAAGAATTTCCTGATAGCCAGTCATGCTGGTATTGAAGACTACTTCACCAACTGCCTGCCCAGCCACACCAATGCTGACACCATGAAATACGGAACCGTCAGCCAACACCAGAATTGCGTTTGTAGTCATGAATGATTCCTGTAGATTTATGCAGACCATTGCCATGGCGACAGTCTGTTTTTTTATGGGTAAATAATCGCGCTTCCTGTTACCAGTTACGGGCAAAAAAAAACACGCCATCTCACGCAAAATGACGTGAGCTACGTGCTTGATAATGGCAGGGATAGGTATATCTGACACTGCCATGTAAGCAATGCATTCTAGCTAATTCTTTTCGTTTTGGCAATGTTGGTCTGAATAATAAAAAAAGAAATTTTTTTATTATTGCACTGGGCAGCCGGCAGGCTGCCCAGTGCATTAGCATCAGATTTTACAATAATAATCTAGCGAACATGGTAATTTGGTGCTTCTTTGGTAATCTGCACATCGTGTACATGCGATTCGCTCATACCCGCTGCAGTAATTTCCACAAATTCAGCTTTGCTATGCATATCCTGAATGGTTTTACAGCCAAGGTAACCCATGCTGGAACGCAACCCACCCACTAACTGGTGAATAATCTGGTTAATCGGCCCTTTGTAAGGTACACGGCCTTCAATGCCTTCTGGTACATATTTATCGGCGCTGGCCACATTATCCTGAAAGTAGCGGTCGGATGAGCCTTGGCTCATGGCACCCATTGAACCCATTCCGCGATAGGATTTATAGGAACGCCCCTGATACAGCTCAATTTCGCCCGGTGCTTCTTCCGTACCGGCAAACATGCCACCCAGCATCACTGCTGAAGCACCAGCAGCCAATGCTTTGGCCAGATCACCGGAAAAACGGATACCACCATCAGCAATCAGCGGCACGCCGGTGCCTGCCAGTGCCGTAGCCACATTATGAATTGCTGTTAATTGCGGTACACCCACTCCAGCGACAATACGTGTAGTACAGATGGAACCCGGGCCAATACCCACTTTAACGGCATCAGCACCCGCAGCTACCAGATCACGTGCTGCTGCTGCTGTAGCAATATTACCGCCAATTACGTCTACATCCGGGTAATGCTTTTTCACCCAGCGAACACGCTCAATCACACCCTGGCTATGTCCATGCGCTGTATCCACTACCAGTACATCGACACCGGCTTGCACCAGAGCTGCCACGCGCTCGTCTGTATCCTGTCCCACACCCACAGCAGCACCAACGCGCAATCGGCCTTCGCTGTCTTTATTGGCATTGGGAAATGCGGTATTTTTCAGAATATCCTTGACGGTAATCAAACCTTTCAGTTCCCATTCAGCATTCACCACCAGTACCCGCTCGATTTTATGTGTATGCATCAGTTCACGAGCGTCATCGATGCTGGTGGTTTCACTTACTGTTACCAGACGTTCACGCGGCGTCATGATACTGGCTACTTTTTGTTGCAGATTACGTTCAAAGCGTAAATCGCGGTTGGTTACCAGACCAACTACCTTGCCATTTTCCAGCACTGGCAAACTGGATACCTTGTATTTGCGCCCGGGACCAATCAAATCGCCAATCAGTGTATCCGGAGTAATGGTTACTGGATCTTTGACCACACCACTTTCATAACGCTTAACATTGGCGACAGCACGTGCCTGCCGTTCAGCACTCATGTTTTTATGAATAATACCAATACCGCCCTCCTGAGCCATGGATATGGCCAGTTTGGCTTCAGTAACGGTATCCATCGCAGCAGATACCAGCGGTAAATTCAGATTAATATGACGGGTAAGCGGGGTTTTCAGGATAACGTCGCGCGGCAGTACTTCAGAGTGAGCAGGTACAAGTAGCACGTCGTCAAAAGTGTAAGCTTTTTCGACTATACGCATTTTAGAGCTTCTTTTTTAGAGGAAGATGGAGAAAAATTAGATAGGGGAATTGGCGAGCAATTTTAACAAATTTACGACACACTGGCAAAATATACTTTTACACAATCTTGCCAATTGGTAAACAGAAGTTTTTTTTATCGTATAATAGCCAAAACATATATTTTCAAACGCGAAGGAAAAGTAAATATGCGTCACAAAATACTGAAAATTTCACTGGCAATGGTACTGACAGGCAGCACGATAATGGCAGGTGCGGCGGATGTATACACCTGGCGTGATAAGCGAGGTGTGACTGAATATTCAGATGCACCTGTTCAACTCACTCCGGCCAAAACCCAGCGTTTCAATGTACGCACACATAGTTCCACTCCGCTGGCTACACCGCAGCTTAATGCTAAGGCCAGTTCCGATTCACTCGCTGAACAACAGGCACAGCTTAACCGCAAGATTGAAGAACAGAATAAGCTGAGAGACGAACAAAATAAAAAAATTGAGGCACAAAACAAAAAAGCCCGCGAGACTGCCTGTAAAACAGCACAGCTAAACCGGAAAATGGCTGACAGTCTGCGTACCAATAACCGCGACGCACTGATTCAGCGTTATGATGAAGACGTACGTCTTAATTGTAACTAAATCTTTACTCTTGACTATTTCACTTATCATCCATAAGTTGTGTATGCAGCTTATGGATTTTTTATGGCTGTACAGTTGTTAACCTGATCAATCACCATCATGAACGATACTGCCGCCACTTTATCCAGCCCAACAGGCAATAATAAATTTGATTTAGCCGTGTTTCTCAAAAACCTGCCTTTAGTGCCGGGCGTATATCGCATGCTAGACGCTAATGACAAGGTGCTATATGTAGGTAAGGCTGTGAATCTGAAACGCCGGGTTAGCAGTTATTTTCAGAAAACCGATTTATCGCCCAGAATTCAGCTGATGGTCAAACAGGTGGCGCGAATTGAAATCACGGCAACTCATTCGGAAACAGAAGCATTGATACTGGAAAACAATCTTATCAAGGCACTCTCACCGAAATACAATATTCTGTTTCGTGATGATAAAAGCTATCCTTATCTGATGCTCAGCGGCCACCGCTTTGCGCAGATGGCCTATTACCGCGGCACTTTGAAAAAGCCTAATCAGTATTTCGGCCCCTATCCCAATGGCTATGCAGTACGCAACAGTATTCAGACACTACAAAAAGTATTCAGGCTGCGTACCTGTGAAGACAGTGTATTTGAACACCGCGACCGTGCCTGTCTGCTGTACCAGATTAAACGTTGCTCCGGCCCCTGTGTCGGCCATATCAGTGTTGAGGATTATCAGAGTAATGTAAAAGCCGCAGTAAGCTTTCTACAGGGCAAAACCAGTGAATTAACGGCCTCATTGCATGCAAAAATGCAGCAGGCAGCTGAACAGCTGAATTTCGAAACCGCTGCACAGATTCGCGACCAGATTCAGGCTCTGGGGTTGATGCAATCGCAGCAATTCATAGACAGTAAACATGCACGCCACAGCGATATCGATATTCTTGCTCTCACTGAACAAAACGATATTGTGTGTATTCACTGGGTAAGCATTCGTGGCGGCCGCCATGTTGGAGATAAAAACTTTTTTCCGGATACGCGCTATCGCGTCGCTGAAAAACTTAATCATTATGGAGAAGCTTTTGTTGCCCAGCATTATCTGGGTAAAAGCAAACCAGATATTATTATCAGCAATTTTCAGTTGCCCAAAAGCCTGTGCGACGCGCTGAATGCAGAAAACAGCAGACAGATACAGTTTGTACATAATACCGTGGGGGAACGGCGAATCTGGTTACAGATGGCAGAACGCAATGCACAACTGGCCATTGAGCAACACCGGCTGCAACAGCACAGTCAGCAACACCGTATTGAAGCACTGGCACAACTGCTGGATATGGATGCTGAAAGTCTGAACCGTATTGAGTGTTTCGATATCAGCCATACTCAGGGCGAAGCCACTATTGCTTCTTGCGTGGTATATGAAGACGAAGCCATGCAGCCGGCCAAATATCGCCGCTACAATATTACAACAGCCAAAGCTGGCGATGATTATGCCGCCATGCGTGAAGTATTAACCCGCCGCTACGGCCGTCTGGCTGACAATGATGAAAGCATTGGCACATGGCCGGATCTGGTACTGATTGATGGCGGTAAAGGTCAGGTACATATGGCACTGGATGTATGGCAGGAACTAGGTATTCATATTCCAATAGTCGGCATTGCCAAAGGCCCGGAACGCAAAGCTGGTCTGGAAGAGCTAATCATTCCGCATCAGCAGCGCAATATCCGGGTAGAACCACATAATCCGGCTTTACATTTACTGCAAACAGTACGTGATGAATCACACCGCTTTGCGATTACCGGCCATCGCCAGAAACGAGCCAAAGCCAGAGTGACTTCGTCACTGAATGATATACCGGGCATTGGCAGCAAACGCCGGCAGGCATTACTGACCCGTTTTGGCGGGTTACGGGGTGTGGTTGCCGCCAGCGTGCATGATTTAAGCCAGACTGAAGGTATTAGTCTGGCTCTGGCTGAAAAAATCTATGCTGCTTTACATTAATATACATACATCAATATAATATAATCATACTTAATTTTACAGAAAATAATAAATGTTTGAAAAAATTGTTAACCACCTGCGTACCAGAAAACTAATTAAAGAATTACTGATCTTACTGGCAAGTTATTTTGTATTTATACTAGGTATCGTTGGCTGGTATTACTTTGATAATTGTGAACAGGGCGGTTCGTGTGTTTTTTTGGGAATATGCGGACTAATTACCTTTTTTGTATATTTAATTATTGTCAACTGTAAAACCATTAAATCCATCTTTTCACGTTCTAACGATAACAATTCGCCTTCTTTTAAGGCATTGTTTATTCAATTAACATTATCCGTACTTGTATTTTTCTTATTCTTTTATGGCTGTGGATATTTATTTGTTTCATTCGGTATTGATTTCAATCCGGAATCAATGCTTACAGCTGTTTATATATGGATACTCTTCTTTTTGCTTTGTTGCTGTATAAGCTTATTTATTCTTTTTGTTGCCAAAACCATAAAATGCCTTTTTCTGCGCTTGGCTCACAATAATACCGTTTCTTGAACAGAGGATAGGGATCGCTATTTATTTATAACGGGTTAAGGCCGGATAATACTGAATCAACAGAAAATAAATTTTTTCTTACTGGTAAAACTGATAATTCCGTATCAGCAATGTAATATCCGGCCGGATTAACTACTACTTCTACACTTACTGTACGGTGTGCATGATGAATCACACCGCTATGCAATTACCGGCCACCGCCACAAACGTGCAAATATCAGAGCGATTTTATATCTGTACAATATTCTCGGTAGTTCTAGTAAATAGCAGCAGGCACTATTAACCGGTTTTGCAATTTGCACGGTATGGATGCGGCCAGTGTCTAAGTACTAGCTCAAATTTAATCCGTGCTTTTCAGCACCACTTTTGTCCGAAAAATTATGCTGGCACCCTGCACGGTGAAACTGCAGCCATTCCGTATGCCATGGCAGACAGATATTTTCCGCCACATAAACACTGAATAAACAGGTAAACGTGTTTCAGTACATTCTCAGGTATGCTGCCATGAACGTATCGTTTTTAGTGCGTGGCTTTTTTATGGCTTTTCTCTAAGACAAATTGATACTTCGCCTGACATACAAAAGCATATCCTATAATCGCGTCACAGCTAATACGCCTTTTACATCGCTCAGTTGACTCAGAACCCGCGGTAAATCATTTACCTGATGGACTTCAACTGTAAAACGCAGCTGGGCTTCAAGGTCACGCGATAAAGTCTGCACGGCGGTAACATTAAGGCGATTGCGTGCCAGTGTTTCAGAAATATCGCGTAACAGGCCACTGCGATCTTGAGCACGGATTTCGATATCAATGGCAAAAACCTGATTGGCTGATTCATCAGCCCAGGAAGCAGGTAATACCTTGTCTGGTGAGATATGCGCCAGATACTGAAATGAGGAACAATTGCTGCGATGAATGGAAATACCCCGTTCACGCGTTACAAACCCGATAATATTGTCTCCAAACGCTGGTTTACAGCATTTGGCCAGCGTAGTGAGCAGGCCGGATTCGCCATCCACCAGCACACCGCCAAAATTGTTTTTGATTTTACTGCGTTTGACTAAATGGTTTTCGGTTACTGGAACTTCCGGTTTTTCCAGTAAGGTATCGACTGCCTTCTGAATCATGCGGCCGGTAACTTCTCCATGCCCCATGGCCAGATATAAGTCGTCTACATTATTGAACCCAAGTGCCTCAGCCAGTTTATGCGTATTCGGCTGTACCTGCATTTTCACTAGCTGTTTTTCCAGTGCGGTACGACCGGACTCGCGTATCGACTCGCCATTCTGCTGACGAATATAAGCACGAATCTTGCTGATGGCTTTATTGCTTTTCACCCAGCCATCATGTAGCCAGTTTACTGAAGGTTTGCCTTCCCGTGCGGTAATGATTTCTACGCGCTGACCATTTTCCAGTGGCGTGGATAAAGGCACAATCTGTCCGTCTACCTTGGCACCACGGCAACGATTACCGATATCGGTGTGTAAAGCATAGGCAAAATCAATCGGCGTGGCACCTGCTGGTAAGGAAAATACTTTGCCATGCGGAGACAGGACGTAAATGGTATCGTTAAAAAGTTCAGTCTGGAAAGCACGCGATAAATCTTCGCGGTCATTACCGCTTTCCGCAATATTTTCGCGCCAGTCGAGTAACTGGCGTAGCCACGCAATTTTGTGCTCGTAGGCTTCATTGCTCTTGCCGCCTTCTTTATAGCGCCAGTGCGCTGCCACGCCGAATTCAGCATACCGGTGCATATCAAAGGTACGAATCTGGATTTCCACTCCTTTGTCATCCGGTCCCACCACTACGGTATGCAGACTTTGATAATCATTGGGTTTGGGATGGGCAATATAATCATCAAATTCACCCGGAATAGGCTGCCACAAGCTGTGCACAATCCCCAGCGTGGCATAACAGTCTGCCACAGTGTCTACCAGAATGCGCACAGCACGGATGTCGTACAGGCCATCAAAATTCAGCTTCTTTTTCACCATTTTGCGGTAAATGGAATAAATATGCTTTGGCCGTCCTGCCACTTCAAAGTGCATATTCAGCCGGCTCAACTGCTGTTTGAGGGTCTCGACAAAATGCTCAATATAATTCAACCGCTCTGTCCGTTTTTCATCCAGCAGGCGCGCAATTCTTTTGTATTCATCCGGATTCTGGTAGCGAAAGCTTAAATCTTCAAGCTGCCATTTCAGCTGCCATACCCCCAGACGATTGGCCAGAGGTGCAAATACTGTCATGGTTTCCTTGGCAACCGTTTTTTTCAATGCCTCATCGGTAACCTTGCTCAGATAATTCATGGTTTGAGCACGCATAGCCAGCTTGATTAATACCACCCGGATATCGGACACCATCGCCAGCAGCATCTGGCGCATTGCTTCTGCCTGCTGCTGACGCTCCTCCTGGGTAGCCAGCGGGCTGATGCTAACAAAATAGGTAAGCTTCTGTACCTGATACAAACCAGTCACCAGCTGCATTACACTGTCACCACATTGTTCTTGTACAATGTTTTTCCAATCGGTTACATAGTTAGGCAGACAGCTCAGCATGGTAGCGGCTACAGCATCAGCCATTAAATCCATATCTGCTACTGTTTTGGCGGCAATCATCAGATTGGTATACAGGTTTTCGCCACAAAAAGTAACCGCATCCTGCGGATAGCTACTGTTGACCAAAACCTGTGCATGCCGCAGCATTGTTCCCATGGCCGGCGATACAGAAGCAATATAATCGTCTAACCAGACACAGGGTGAGCAGGAATTGGTGGCAAGAACTTGATCAGGTGTGCTAACCATGTTATCAACCTGTTGATTTGTGTAAATTATGATGGCAATTGTACCAAAAGCCATCATTTTCTGCTTCATAATGGGCTGTAGAAAAATGGGAATAGTGCTATTATGCGCACCTTTCGCATACACTATATGCAAATAACTTCGCTCGTCCTGCGTTTATAACTTTCGCATATAGTCTTTATTTTTAAAGGATTTATAATGCAGACTCACCCAGAAGTCATAGGTATTGACGCGATGGCTGCAAAAATTCGCAAAATTCCGAACTGGCCACAGGAAGGCATTTTATTTCACGACATTACTCCGGTATTGCAAAGTCCACAGTACTTTCGTTTGCTGGTGGATCTAATGGTTTACCGTTATATGGGGCAGAAAATCGATGTTGTTGCCGGTTTGGATGCACGTGGTTTTATTATCGGTGCTGCGCTGGCGTATCAGCTAAATGTAGGTTTCGTGCCCATCCGTAAAAAAGGCAAGCTGCCTTTTACTACCATTGCAGAAAGTTATCAGCTTGAGTATGGCCATGCTACCATTGAAATGCATACTGATGCGGTAAAATCTGGTACCCGTGTATTGCTGGTGGATGATCTGGTAGCAACTGGCGGTACCATGACCGCAGGCGTAAAACTGATTCGCAAGCTGGGTGCAGAAGTGGTGGAAGCCGCCGCCATTATCGAATTTACCGATTTACCTGGCGGCAAAAAAATCCGTGATGAGGGTGTACCTCTCTTTACTCTGTATCAGAATTCCGGTTCAGTTGAGCAATAAATTCTTGTCTGACTGATTTTCAGCCAGACAGATAAAAAAGCAGGGTTTTTAAAACCCTGCTTTTTTAGTGTCAGTATATGTTCAGTTAATATCCAGTACCGGCATGGTTTTCACCAAATCATCCACTGCCTTAACCTGTGCCAGAAATGGTTCGAGCATCGCTAATGGCAAAGCACTGGGGCCATCACAGCGGGCTTTGTCTGGGTCTGGATGTGCTTCAAGAAACAAACCGGCCAGTCGGGTGGCCATACCGGCCAAAGCCAAATCCAATACCTGACTGCGACGCCCGCCTGAAGCGGCTGCATCTGCCTGACGTTGCTGCAAGGCATGGGTTACATCGAAAATAATCGGCAAATCAGCACAAACTTTTTTCATTACGCCAAAGCCCAGCATATCAACCACCAGATTATCGTAACCAAAGCTACTGCCACGTTCGCACAGAATAAGTTGTTTATTGCCGGCTTCATAGAATTTTTCCACAATATTTTTCATCTGGTGCGGGCTTAAAAATTGCGGTTTCTTGATATTAATCACTTTACCAGTTTGTGCCAGCGCTACTACCAGATCAGTCTGGCGGGCTAAAAATGCAGGTAACTGCAACACATCAACCACCTCGGCCACCGGCGCAGCCTGAAAAGGTTCATGAACATCAGTAATCACTGGTACATCAAATTCCTGCTTCACCGCCGTAAAAATCTTCATTCCCTCTTCCAGACCCACACCACGATATGAGTGAATTGAAGAACGGTTGGCCTTATCAAATGATGCCTTAAACACCAGCGGAATACCCAGTTTACGTGTTACCTCTACATAATGTGCACAGGTACGCAAAGTCAAATCCAGATTTTCCAGTACATTCAGGCCACCAAACAACACCAGCGGCAAATGATTAGCTACTTCAATATTGCCTACACGAATAATCTTGGTCACAATCAATCCTCAGTAAGGTTGCGGCTCATGGACATCAATGCCCAGACCACCACAAAACCAGCATTCTACAAAATAGTTAGCCCAGCGTCCAAACTGGCATGACTCTGATAACCATTAACCATATCAAACCTTTTAATACAAATTTACAGATATATTTTACTCTAATCTGCAAATAGCACCGTTTCAGATATAGGTTTAGCAACTATTTTCGCGCTACAATAACAAAATAACTTTGCCACACCCACTTGACATAAATTTTATCCTTTTAAAAGTAACAACTTTATAACCATTCAGGATCAATCTTGGCATACTTCACGCAGAAACGCTTGCACTGGTTGCTATTGAGCATGTTACTGTCTTCCCTTACCTCACTGGTATGGGCAGCCAGCCTGCCAGCGGATAGTGATGATGTAGATGACGATATTCCACCACCTAAAACCGGATTGCTGCACAGACTGCTGCATGGCCGGGAACATCGTGAAGAAAGAAAACCCCAGCCACCTAAAACGCCGCGGGTTCCTGTCATCATTGATATAGATAATGCAACCCTGCACAAACTGATTAATGACCATTTGCCACTGATTACTCAACAGCTAATTGAAGACCTGGATGACGAACAGGTCAGCTTTCTGGCCGAAGAAGCGCCGGAACAGACACAAACCATGCTTGAAACTGAAGGCTATTTCAATGCCAGAGTAAATGTGGAGAAACAGGCCAATGGTTACATTATCCATATCGAAACTGGTCCTCGTACCCACATTGAAAATGTGGATGTTTCCCTTACCGGCAATGTCACTGCTGATGACAGTTTGACCAATTATTACAAAAGCGCCATTGACAACTGGGTGCTGCCAGTAGGTGACCCATTTACCCAGAGTAACTGGTCGGCAAGTAAATCATCTGTACTTACCGCCATAGTGCGCAAAAAATATCCGCTGGCAACCATCAGTGCCAGCCGGGCCACCATTGACCCGCAAAGAAATCAGGCCGAACTGTCGCTCACGGTAGACAGCAAACAGCCTATCTATTTTGGTGATATTCAGGTTAGCGGCAATGAGCGCTATCCTGTTTCCATCGTTACCGGCATGGCCAGCTTCAGCCCGGGTTCGCCCTATGATCTGGACAAATTGCTCGACTATCAGCAGGCACTGGAGCAGGATAGTCATTATGGCAACGCTGTTGTCAGCGCAGACTTTGACCATATGCAAAACGACCATGTGCCAGTGCTGGTAAAAGTAAGCGAAATGCAGCGCCAGAAACTCACCTTTGGTTTACGCTACGATACCAAAAACGGCCCGGGTTTCCGCGGTGGCTATGACCACTATAATGTTTTTCATAAAGGCTTTGTTGGTTCTACCCTGCTCGATACCGACCGCTACGAAACCACTTTCGGCATCGGCCTGAGCCAGCCACGTAATAACCGCGGCCACTACTGGACCAGCAATCTCAACTATACCTACTCTACTGTACAACACCTTCAAAGCCGCGCCTTATCCAGCGGCTTCTGGAAAGTACGCGACCGTGACGAAATTGACTCCCGTGTTGGCGTTGAGTATGTTACCGAAAGCAGCAAAATTGAAAACGGCCCCGACCTCGGACACAGCTACGCCACCATGCTTACTGCCTCGTGGAAACGGCAAAATATCGAAACTCAGCTGCGTCCGGCCAATGGCTATTATCTGGAAGGTAAAATCGGCACTACCATGGGTAAACTGCTGTCATCAGCCTCCATGCAGCGGGTAACTGCCAGTGGCGGCTACTATTTCACGCCAGAAAACAAAAAATACGGCACTTGGGTATTACGCAGCCAGATTGGCTATGTACATACCGGTGATACAGTCAATGTACCTTCCATCCTGATGTTTCGCGCCGGTGGTGCCAACAGCGTACGTGGCTATGAAATGGACAGCATCGGTATCAACAGCTCACAAAACTCGGTTTTACCCAACCGTACACTGGCTGTAGCCAGTGTGGAATACCAGATTCCGGTGTATAAAGATTTTGCACTGGCACTGTTTCACGATGCCGGTTCTGTCTCAAAAAACTTCAGTGACATGCAATGGCGTCATGGTAGCGGTTTCGGCATACGCTGGTTTAGCCCTGTGGCCCCATTTGCATTTGACATTGCCTATGGCCATCATGATAAAAAATGGCGCTGGTCTATCAGTTTGGGAACCAAATTCTAATGGCTGAAACCACACTCAATTCAGGCGAATCATCAGCCACCACTACTGCACCCGTACCGCCACGCAAACCACGCTGGAAACACTGGCTGAAAGCCAGCCTGTATTCTCTGCTTGGTTTACTCATCATGATCATCGCCATATTATGCTGGCTGGCTGGTACCGAATCAGGTCTGCGTTTCAGCGTTCACACCATCCCAAAATGGTTTGGCGTGCATATCAGTACGGACAAGCTAACAGGCACCATCTGGCGTGGTTTTGCCGGCACCAATATTCGCGTCAACCATCGCGATTTTGACTTATCCATTGCTAAAATTCAGTTCAACTGGAACAACCGCGAACTGTGGCAACGACGCTTTCACGTACAGCTACTGGACATAGGTAAAATCAACTACATCAACCACAGCGTACCCCAATCCAAGCACAAACCTGTTTCCACCTTGCCCAACAGCATCAGCCTGCCACTACAGATTAATATTGATAAGCTTCAGCTTGGCGGCTTTACCCTTGGCAGAAATCAAACGCCGATTATACTCGCCAGTCAGGCCAGCTACGTTTATGATCATCGTAAACACCAGCTTGTCCTCAATGAGCTGAATACCCCGTGGCAAAACATTCAGGGCACAGTAAGCATCTCTACCCAGACGCCGTTTGCCCTGAGCGGACAACTTGACGGCAACGGTACTCTTGATAAAACCGCAGTTGAAAGTGCAGCCCTCATCAAGGGCAGCCTGCAACAGCCCGACCTCTTTGCCCGTCTGGATGGTGGCAATATCCACTTTCGTACCCATGCCATCCTCAAACCCTATGCCCTGCAACTAAATCACAAAATCGTCAGCATCAACCTGCAAAGCCGCCACATTAATCCGGCAGCTTTCAGCAGCAGCTTGCCCTTTGCCGACCTTAATCTCAATCTGGACCTGAATCTGGCGCCAGTCAATGACAGCAAAAACCAGCTTACAGGTCACATCAAACTCGGTAATGAACAACCCCGTGCCTATAATGGTTCCAAAACCACTGGACTACCTATTCGCAGCATCGACGGCGACATCAACATCGACAGTAATGGCAAACTGATATTACCTGCCCTGACCACACGCCTGCTGCAACAGGGACAAATCATCACCCGCGGCAGTGTAGACAGCGCAGCCAGACAGCTCGACATCAACAGTGAACTGTTACGCATCTACGCCAGTGATGCGCTCACCACACCGCTGTCTGGCTCACTCAATGGCCATATTCGCGTTTTCGGCAGCTTTAATGGCTTAACCACTCAATGGCTGCTGGCCAGCGAAAAAGGCAATAGCGACGGTGCCATCCAGATTATTACCGATGAACAAAAACATCAGCAAACCCTAATACTCGACAAATTAAACCTGACACCCAATGGCGGCGGCAGCTTCAATGCCAAGGGCAGTCTGGCACTGTATCAGAACAAAGCTTTGCAACTTATCATCAACAGCAACAACTTCAATCCTGCCAAAGTCAATGCCAGCTTTCCCAGCGGCAGCATTAACGGCCACATTAAAATTAACGGCCAGCTGGCACAACAACCAGCCATTCAGGCAGACATGCTATGGCATAACAGCATACTTTCCGGTGCAGCCCTTTCAGGCAAAGCCACTATCCGTTACCGCAATCAGCATCTGGAACAGGCCAACATCAACCTTATTGCCGGCCAAAACCGGATTGTCACCAATGGCAGCTTCGGCAAAGCCAGCGACAAGCTTAATCTCGACATCAATGCACCCAATCTGGGACTATTCGGCTTTGGCCTGAAAGGCCTGCTCAACACCAAAGGCTTTATCGCCGGCGAACCGAAAAAAATCACGGCCAATTTAAACGGCGCAGCACGCAACCTGCAAATCGGTCAGCTACTCAACATCAATCAGCTGGATTTCAAAATCATTGGTTCTCCAGACATCAATCAGCCCCTGCTGATAAACATGATTGCCGACCACATCGACATCGCCGGCAGTGACGGCAGCAAACCCACCGTAATCAACAACACCGACATCAAAATCAACGGCCGCGGCAGCCAGCATCAGTTACAGGGCAGCAGCAACCTGTCGCTGGATGGGAAACCCTATCATCTGAATATTAACGCTCATGGCGGTCTGGACAAAAACTACCAGTGGCGTGGACGAGTTAACGCTCTGGATATCAGCGGCGTCCTCAATCTGAAACTGCTCAACCCCATCCAGCTCGAAGCCGGAACCCAGCGCGTGAACATGCAGAATGCACATTGGGCAGCACTGGGTGGCAACCTTAACCTGAGCAATCTCAACTGGGACAAAAACAAAGGCCTGACTACCCGGGGGACAGCCAGCAATCTGGCCTTGCGCGAACTGCACAACGTCATCGAATTACCCGTCGAACAGAATCTGGTCATAGGTGGCGACTGGAACTTCAGCTATAGCCATAATATGCAAGGCTATCTGAAACTCTATCAACAGGGCGGCGACATCACCCTGCCCCAGCACCAGCAAAAACTTGGCTTACAAAACGTACGGCTGGATACCCAGTTTCAGAATGGGCATATCAATAACCACCTGAACGGCCTTACCCGTTATGGCACTACCGATGCCATACTGATTATTACCCCTAACAGCAATGGCAAAATCAGCACCGCGCCCATCAGCGGACACATTAAAATCGACAGCCCCGACCTCAGTACCGCCCGTAACCTGCTGCCCATCGGCATGCAGCTTAAAGGCAATATGCATGCAGATGCCACCATCAGCGGCCACCTGAATGAACCCCTGCTCAATGGCAACCTCATCGGCGACAACCTTTATTACCGCGATCAGGCCAACGGTACCATCCTCGAAAACGGCAGCCTCCGAAGCCATTTTCAGGGACGGCGCTGGCTAATTGACAGCCTCAGCTTTGCCCGCCGCGATGGCACCATCAAACTCAACGGCGTTGTTGACATGACCAAACTCACACCTGATATCAACATTACCGCCCATCTTGACCACTACAACATCTTCGACCAGGTAAACCGCCGCCTCACCCTCAGCGGTGATGCCCAACTACTTTACACCATTGCCCATGGCATCGTTTTAAGTGGCAAACTCAAAGTAGATAAAGGCCTCTTTGGCATGCAAAAATCCGGTATGCCCCAACTGGACGACGATGTTGTCGTACTCGGTCGCGAAAAAACAGCCAAACAGCAGCGTGCTACTCCAATCCGTCTCAACCTTGATTTAGACATGAATGACGCCTTCCGCTTCAGCGGCGAAGGCATTGATGTCCTGCTTGGCGGTCAGCTTACCGCCACCGCCAACCCCGGCAGCACCATCCAGATTGTCGGTACCGTAAACGTCGTTCGCGGCCAGTACAAAGCTTATGGACAGTATCTGGTCATTCAGCATGGCAGCACCATCTCCTTTGTCGGCCCGATGGATAATCCCAACCTGAAAATCCGTGCCAAACGCCGTTATTCACAGGTAGGCGCCGGCGTTGAAGCACTGGGTCGCCTCGACAGCCCGCGCATTAACCTCATAGCCAACGAACCCATGAGCGAAAAAGACAAACTGTCATGGCTGATACTGAACCGCCCCAGCAGCGGCAGTGCCGGCGATGAAGCAGCCATTGCTGCTGCCGCCAGCGCCTGGCTGGCCGGTGGCCTGAACGACAAACTCGGCCTGCTCGACGAAATCGGCCTCACCAGCCAGCAAACCCGCAACAGCCAGACTGGTGAAATGAATCCGGCAGAACAGGCCATTACCATCGGCAAGCATCTGTCCAACAACCTGTATGTCAGCTATCTGTATGGTATTGAAAGTGCCACCCAGACAGTTAGCATTACCTACCAGATCAGCCGCGCCCTGCAAAGCATCATACATGTGGGTACCGAATCAGCTGGTGGTGAAATCCGTTATACCCGCCGTTTTGATTAAAGCACATCACCAATCAGAGTTTTCAGAGTGTAAAACCAGCATAATTTTTTAACATGGGTACAAGCACTCTGAAAACTTTATAACTGGCTTAATCTGTTCGGGGCTGATTAATTAAATTAAGATAAATAATCTATACCCATACTGGCTACTTAATTCTCTATAACATCCAAGCAAATTAAAACTCCAGAATCTTTTTTGCATATACTGCACATCTGACTTTATTATTTTTACCCAGCATCAGGTATATTTAATTGTCGTAACAATACAGATACCAGCAATTTACAGACTCACAGCCGAATTTACTGATAAAAATAATAAAATTTATAATCATCAGCACAACCAAAACTAAAAACAGCGCCAATATTGGCAACAAGCCAACATGGTTTATAATAAATTCTCACCCAGAATAGCAGATAACAAAGACAATCGAATACACAAAAATAATTTAATCGCATATCTATTCGATTTTTTTTATCCTTATCACCTTTTTAATATAAGATTAAAATTCGAATTATTTTATTAAGCAACTAACAGCAATGTAACCTAAACAATTATTCTCAACCAAAGCAATGCAATATGGATGCTATTTTTAGCGTAAATTTAAAGTTATTTTAATTTTATCGAATCAAAATCACGCCTCTAGTAAATGCAGAATAACTATCCATAAGTAATATAAAACCATCACCAATACCTGACAGTTTTTTCAAAACTGGCATAATTTTACTAGCATTGCGCGTACCCGGCTGATATTGCTGTCCAAAAGCACAGTTCCAGCAGGTATGTCAGCTACATACCTGCTCCTATATACATTAGAAAATCAATTACTGACGCTAATCCAAAAAATTATTTACGCTGGTTATCCAGTGCCAAACAGCCGCCACCTGCAACAGATAGATACAGAAAAATAAAGCAGTATAATACCGCCATCTCTCCCTTATTCAATTGTGGCATAAGCAAAGTATGGATACCGGCAGACGGCATATGAATAAACAGGTACGCTACTGCCATCTGGCCGCAGAGAATAAAAGCCGTAGGCCGCACAAACAAGCCAAGCAACAATAAAACACCACCAATTAACTCCAACACACCTGCCGCGCCCATCATCGAGAATAGCGGCACCGCACCATGTCCATCAGTCATCGATAGCGGCCATTGCCAGAATTTCGCCGTGGCATGCTGAATATACAAAAACCCTGTAACCATACGCAGTAAACCTAGCGCATAGCCAGCTCCCTCATCATGAATTTTTTGTGCATTAATCATGGTAATCCCTTCTCTTTATTCTTAAAAAAGAAAACGATAGCGTATTGAATTTACCATTGAGAAACGATATTATGGTTATAGAATAATTATTTCCTGTAAAGAAAAATAAATGGACACATTACAAAGCATGTGGGTTTTCCGTAATGTAGTAGAATTAGGCAGCTTTACCAAAGCAGCTGAATTCATGGATATTTCCACTGCAATGGCCAGCAAGCACCTGCATCATC
The DNA here is from genome assembly GCF_013344965.1 of Snodgrassella sp. ESL0253. NCBI lineage: Bacteria > Pseudomonadati > Pseudomonadota > Betaproteobacteria > Neisseriales > Neisseriaceae > Snodgrassella > Snodgrassella sp. ESL0253. The sequence goes on from NZ_JAAEDQ010000001.1 coordinate 164,238, forward strand.
TGGAAAAAAGCATACAGGCGAAACTGCTCAACCGCACCAGCCGCCGCATCAGCCTTACCGAAGCCGGGCAGGAATACTATCACCGCTGTGTAGAAGCACTTGATACGCTTACCGAAGCCAAACACATTGCTCAGGCTGGTACAATCAAACCACAGGGTTTGCTTAAAATTACCGCCCCCAACTGGTGTGCCTCACGTCATTTTGGCGAACTGATGGCCGAATACCGACAGCAATATCCGAATGTAAGTTTATCCATCTACCTCGACAGCCGGCGTACGGATTTAGTGGCCGAAGGAATCGATCTGGCTCTGCGCGTTACCAATCATCCCGAACCAAACCTGATTGTCAAACCCATTACCAAAATTGATTTTTTATGGGTAGCCAGCCCGCAATATCTGCACCAGCACGGTATACCGCACACCATCGCCGATCTGAAACAGCACTATGGCCTGTTACCACAGTATGTCCATCTTGATTTACCCCTTATCCCTGCTTGCACCAGCAACAGCGCCCTGCTATTACACCAGATGGCACTCAACCATATGGGACTGGCCTACCTGCCCGAGTGGATGATAAAAGAAGATATCGAACACCAGCGCTTACAAGCTGTTGACCACTTCGCTTGCCCCCAAAGCCATACTCTGTATGCCGCCTATATGAACCGCGAATTTCTCAGTGCCAAAGTACGCAGCTTTATCGACTTTCTGGCCATGAAATTTGCAACCGACCAAAACCACTAAAATTCAACCAAACAGCCCTAGGAGAAACTGCATGCTCAACCACGCCAACGCCATCAGCTTTTTACAGCAACTGTTTCATTACACCGTCAAAGAAGCCAGCCCGATTAATAAAATGAGCGCGTGGCTGCCAGCACAAAAACCCCGTGGACGGGTAGTTGTCGTAGGCGCAGGCAAAGCAGCAGCAGCTATGGCCGCTGAATGGGAAAGAATCTGGCCACAGGATTATCCGCCACTATCCGGCGTAGTTGTGACCCGTTACGGCCACAGCGTACCCACAAAGCATATCAAAGTACTGGAAGCCAGCCATCCCCTGCCGGATTCTGCCGGACAGGCAGCAGCTCAGGCTTTACTCAATGCGGTAAGCGGGTTAAATGCAGATGATCAGGTATATTATCTGGTATCAGGCGGTGCCTCAGCCCTGACCACCCTGCCGGTAGCGGGTATTACACTGGCCGATAAACAATACATCAACCGCCAGCTGCTCAGCCACGGCGTCCCCATAGAAGCCATGAATACCCTGCGCAAACATCTGTCGCGCATCAAGGGCGGCCGGCTGGCAGAAGCTGCTGCGCCAGCACACATCACTACACTGGCCATATCCGATGTAGTCGGCGACGATATCAGCACCATCGGTTCCGGCGCCGCAGTAGCTGATCCAACCACACTGGCCGACATTGAACATATCGAAAACCAGTATCAGCTCAACCTGCCTGCCAGTGTAGCCACCTATTTACACACAGCCGAAGCAGAAACGCCTAAAAAACTGCCTAACAGCAGCGCACATATCATCATTACCCCGCATCAGGCTTTCAGCGCCGCGCAAAACTGGGCACAAAATCAAAACATCGATGTACTTTATCTGGGCGACCGTATTGGTGGCGAAGCACGGGAAGTTGCTCAGGTCATGGCCGGAATTGCCCTGTTTCAGCGTCATCAGCGCCAGAACAGCAAACCACTGTTAATTCTCAGCGGCGGAGAAACCACCGTTACTCTGAACCAGCAACAGGGATGTGGCGGCCGTAACAGCGAATTTCTGCTGGCACTGGCTATTGCCCTGAATGGTGCCGATAACATCTATGCCCTGGCCGCAGACACCGACGGCATTGATGGCAGCGAAGACAACGCCGGCGCATGGCTTACCCCAGACAGCCTGCTCAAAGCACAGCAGGCCGGACTATGCGCTACTACCATGCTCCAGCAACACCGTGCTTACGACTTCTTTGCCTCAACAGAACAACTACTGCTAACCGCCCCCACCCGCACCAATATCAACGATTTTCGTGCCATACTGGTGCTATAACAAAATTGAATACAACATATGTTACTTACTTATCAGCATTCACCCACCAAAAGGCTGAATAGTTAATGTTATTCAACGTCATATTGGAAAAATTAAATTAATAAATATAAATGGTTTTTCCTAAAATATTTTTTGATAATTTGGTTGATATATATTGCTTGTTTATTCCACAAACAAATTTTTTCCAGAATTAGAAATTTGTATCTAATAAGTGCTGACGATTGCGGGCAATTGCAGTTAATTTCTTAATATCATTTTCATCTTGCACAATATGCATCTTTCGATGGCAATTAGGACATAGGGCTACTATATTATCTAATGAATCTGCGCCGTTTTGCGATAGCCATATTACATGATGACATTCCAAATAAGGTTGTTGGTCTTTATTAGCAAAAGGTGCAGGCTGTTCACATAAGTCACAATAACCTTGAGCTTGGCGCTTTACATATTCTACTAACTCCATACTGCGCCGATAGCGCGGTGTTTTCACTGTTATTTTATTAGCCTGTTTAAATTCTAGCGTTTGTTGTTGAATCTTAGCTACTAGTCTTTTATCTGATAAGCGCTTTAATGCTGATAATTTATCACTTTCATGATGGTTTATCATTTCAACGGGTAAGCCACCTTGCTTCAATCGCAGTGGAAAAATATAAACTTGGCGCCATTGGTTGCTCACATCTAATTGTTGAGCAATATAAGGCTCACCAGCTTTGAGCATTTCACCTATATATGTATATTCATGTTCTTTTAATACTTCAAAATAGTGTACTTGCACACCATTATTCTCAATATTAGCTAAAGTTTTGTTTTGGGCAAATTCCAAAGACTGATTACCCAATTGCCCCATACCAGTGTAATGTAAAATATCATCTTCCCATACATCGTTATATACAGAGTCGAGATGATTAGTAATGAGCACTAATGTGTTTGTTTTATTTGATTTACGCATCCCACCTTGTGGTGAACAGAGAAATAATTCGCACATCTGCTTATTATTTAAAATAGTGCCTTGAGCCAAAGTAATCATAAATCTTTATTGTTTGCATAAAACATCAATTGTTAATACTTTAAAACAGTTTATTTAAAATGCCAACACGATGATTGCGATGTGATATACAACTGGATGTTTAATTTCAATCTTTTGATATTGCGGCAATTAAAGTAATTTATTATTCAAAGGATTATGTTATAGCACCTCTTTTACCATGTATTATTAATAGTGTAGCTATTTTCAATAACAATACTGAAATAGGAAATATGCTATGACTAAATTATCACCACAATTGGCAGACGGTGCCGCCACTCTTCTGCTCAATGCTCAGGCTGTAGGTATTATTCGCAATCCAGATTTATCGGTAGCAGAAAAAGCCAGACTGATTAGCCCAGAAGACCTTGCACTGCTGCTACACTGCTGCGAATCAGAAGATTATATTTTGCAGGAACTAATGCAAATACTGGGCAAGCTGTTAATAGAACGTGAAAATCTGGGTGGCATGGCTACGGTAAGTATGGCAGAAATGCTAAGTTTTTCTGGCAGTTTAAATACGCTGATAGGAGGATTGTGGTACTGTGTGGCGGAAATCAGGCAACAGGCACTTGCTATTAGCCTATATCATGCGAGTACCATAAAACAATAATGCATTCAGGCTAAAAAGCAGCCAGTGTATCCGTTTGACAGATATACTGGCTTTTTTGCCGCATACCGGCGTGATTCACAACTATTTATGCAGCTATGTTCCGAGTATTACAGGGTTAGCTCCATCTGGATATTCACTCTGTTAAATGAGCTGGGATGGTCAGTGATTTCTTTAAAGCCAGCTTTCTGGTACAGATGAATGGCCGGTTTCAGGCTGGTATGGCTTTCTATATACAGTTTTTTTGCGCCCTGCTCTCGCGCTTTGGTTATCACGGCCTCTATTAGCTGTGAACCAATGTGCTTGCCCTGAGCTTCTGGTGCCACAGCCAGTTTGGCCAATTCAAAATCGTAGGGATCACCATCCAGTTTTACCAGCGCGCATACGCCTACGGGCTTTCCATTATCCAGTGCAACCAGTATGTAGCCACCTTTTTCAATGATGGCCTGTTTGGGATTATCGAGTAACTGATAATCGCGGTCATCCATTTCAAAGTATTTGGCTATCCATGCTGCATTTAAATCCCGAAAAGCAGACTGATAGCGGTCGTTATAATCGACAATCTGCATTTTTTCTGTTGCGCTCATGCTGCATCCTTTACATGAAATTGAGTATCGGCCAGCCATGGTGGCGCGCATATTGCGCCAGTTTTTCATCAGGATTAACGGCCACTGGGTCGGTTACTTCTTTCAGCAGTGGCAGATCATTGTGCGAATCACTGTAGAAATACACTTTGGCAAAATCGCTCAGCTGCTGCCCGCGCTGTACCAGCCATTGTTGCAGGCGGGTAACTTTGCCCTCTTTAAAGCTGGGTGTGCCAATATAGCGTCCAGTGTAATTACCTGCTGTATCCGTTTCTAACTGTACGCCGATAATATTCTGAATACCAAATGTTTTTGCAATCGGAGCGATAATAAATTCATTGGTAGCGGATAACAGCAACATTTCATCACCGGCATCACGATGCCCCTGTACCAGCATTTTTGCCATGGTAGAAATATGCGGCACGATAAAGTCGCGCATGTATTCGGTATGCATTTCATCCAGTTCGGCACGGCTGAAACGTGCCAGTGGAGCGAGCTGAAATTGCAGAAATTCATCTATATCCAGACAGCCATTGAGATAATCCTGATAGAATTTGTCGTTTTTCATATCGACAAATGATTTGTCTACCAATCCTTTTTGCAGCAGATATTTCGGCCATTCATTATCCGAATCACAGTTAATCAGGGTGTTATCAAGGTCAAAAATAGCCAGATTCATGCATGTTCCTGTTGTTTGAGTAGCTGGCGCAGTAATGTGAGGGTGATGCGCCGTCCTTGCGCCAGTGAGTAGTCATTCAGGGTATTGAGCATCAGAAGCAGGCTGTCCAGATCACGCCGCCAGTGAGCAAGCAGGTAGCGGATAACTTCGGCATCCACTGGTATCTGCCGCGCATGTGCCATGCCTACCAGAGCATTGAATTTTTCATCATCGCTTAATGGCTTGATTTCGTACACCAGACAAAAGGCCATGCGTGTACGTAAATCTTCACGAATCATGAGCTGCTGGGGCGGGATAGCTGAGCTCAGGAGTAAGTTACCACGACGGCTGTTACGAAAATGGTTGAAGAGAGAAAACAGTTGCTGCTGCTCGGTGGCACTAAGTAATTCAATCTGGTCTACGGCAACGTAGTCAAGGTCAAACAGCCAGTAGCCAAGGCCTTCTCTGGCGGCATCAACATATTCAGCTTTCAACCCGCGCGACTGTGCCTGTGCCACCCATGCTTTGAGCAAATGGCTTTTACCGCTGCCGGCCTCCCCCCAGACAAAAACAAATGGGTCGGCCTGCTGTTGTAATACGTAAATCAGTTCTGCATTGGTATGGCCAAGAAATTTATCAAATCCGGGATAGCTGCGATCATCAAAGTCAAATATCAGTTGGTTCACTACGGTAGACCAGTTTGAAAAGGTAGTGCGGCCTTTGATTGTACGCTGTCTGCTTTGTTTATTTCAAGCAGCACAATGGAGTAATTCTGCTGAGGAATAAGGATTTTATGTCTGCCAGTACTGTTTGGGCAGATACATGGAAATATTCATTCAGCCGGCACGGCGGCAAATACTTGTGTCCATAGCTGCTTCACTACCTGATAATGCGCCAGTAAAGTGGTGTCTATGGGGGTAGTGACGGCATCACGCAGGCGGGTATTATGCTGTTGCTGACGATAATAGCGGTAGGCAGCGCGGCTGGCTTCGGCCAGACTGCTGTCTACCAGTCCCAGTTCGGCTGCGATGCTGAGCAGGGCAATATTGCCGTAATTCTGTAATAATTGCGGGTACTGATGTGCATAGGCCAGTATCAGATACTGCACGATGAATTCGACATCCACGACGCCACCACGGGCATATTTAACATTACTGGCAACGGGCGGATGAGTAGGAAACATTTTTTCACGCATAGCAATGATTTCAGCGCGCAACTCATCTGTATCACGCTGGCGGCACAGGATTTCGTCCCGCACCGCATCAAAGCGGGTACCCACTGTACTGTCTCCGCCAATAAAGCGCGCCCGGGTTAAGGCCTGATGCTCCCATATCCACGCACTTTCGCGTTGATAGCGTTCAAATGCCTGTATATGGGTAACAGTAAAACCTGAATCGCCGTTCGGACGCAGGCGTAAATCAATATCATAGAGCATACCGGCACCAGTAGGTACGGTAAGCCAGCTAGTCAAACGGCGTGCCAGACGGGTATAGATATCGATAGCATCCGGATGATCATCGGCAAATACATAAACCAGATCCAAATCAGAGGTATAGCCTAGCTCTTTGCCACCCAATTTGCCATAGCCAATCACGGCAAAATGAGGAGTATCGGTGTGCCGGCGCGGCAATTGTGCCCACACTCTTGCCAATGCGGTTTCAATGATTAAATCGGCCAGAGCAGAAAGCTGGTCAGACAATGCTTCCACCGTCCACAAACCCGCCAAATCCTGCACAGCCAGGCGGAAAGTCCACGCATGCTGAAACCGGCGCAAAACATCCATTTGTGTTTCAACATCCCCATGGCAGTCATCAAGTACGCGTACCAGTTCCTGTGCATGTGCTGCCCAGTCGGTATCTATGCGCATTAATTCATTGCTGAGCAGTTCATCCAATAACACCGGATGCTGTTGTAAATAGGTAGCCACCCAGCTACTCTGGCTCATCAGTCCGGCCAGTTTTTCCAGCGCTTCCGGATGTTCATGCATAAAGGCCAGATAGGAGCTACGCCTGCCTATGGCTTCGAGAAAATCCAGTAAGCGGGTTAATGTGGTGTCGGGCTGGGCATATTTGGCTGCCACACTAAGCACAGATGGTATCATTTCATCAAAACGCTGTTGCGCTGCGGGCGATAACTGTCGGTACTGACTACCATGATGTAGCTGTTGCAGACGCGGCAATACCTTTTTAGCATCAAATCCATACGTTGCCAGTAGGGCTGTTTTTTCTTCGCAGTCGCTTTCATCCTGCCATACGCGTACCATATCCGGGTTTTGTGGCTTGGCTTTATCATCCGGATCAATAAATATGGCATTAAAAATCTGGTTTACAGCCTCTCTGTGCTGATTCAGTGCAGCCAGATAATCGGCATAATTGCCATAACCCATACTCTGTGCCAGCATTTGCTGTTGTTCTGCGCCTGTGGGCAGCATCTGGGTTTGCTGGTCATCCCAGTATTGTAACCGGTGCTCGGTATCACGCAGAAAATGGTAGGCTTGCAGCAAGGTATCCACGTTATCCTGTTGCAGCATGCCTTGCTGTAACAGTGTTTGCAGGGTTTCCTGTGTACCTTTCAGTTGCAGGCTGCGTACTTGTCCGCCACGTATCAACTGGAAAATCTGTGCGACAAATTCCACTTCGCGGATGCCACCAGCACCAAGTTTGATATTATCGGCCATGCCCTTTCGGGTAACTTCGCGCTGAATCTGCTGATGCAGGCTGCGCATGGCATCATAGGCATTAAAATCCAGATATTTACGGTACACAAACGGCCGCACCAGTGCCGCTATATTATTCGGATAATCAGTAATCAGGCGCGCTTTTGTCCATGCATAGCGCTCCCATTCCCGCCCGTGCTGAATCAGATACTGTTCCAGTGCCGTTTCATTAATCACCAGCGCTCCGGCATCACCATCAGGACGCAGACGCATGTCAACACGAAAAACCTGCCCGTCGCCAGTAATATCATTTAACAAAGCGATGATTTTCTGACCAACTTTGGTAAAAAATTCCTGATTGCTTTTCTGTCGTTTGCCATTGGTGTCACCGGCTTCGGGAAAAACAAAAATCAAATCAATATCAGAAGAAACATTCAGTTCATAACCACCCATTTTGCCCATACCCACTACACTGAGGCGCTGAGGCGTGGCACTGTGATAACCAATCGGTTCGCCATACAGGCCAGCATAATAGGCATGCGCATACTGCTCGGCAACATTAATGGCAAAATCAGCCAGATGGGTAATGGTGGTGGTAACTTCAGCCAAATCACTCACGCGCGCCAAATCCCGCGCCATGATATGTGCCATCACATAACGGCGCAGCAGGCGTAACTGCCGTGCCAGTTCGGCTTCATTTTCACTGACCTGTAATTGCCCCCAGTCAGCAAAATCATGAAAATCATCTGCTGTCAGACGCCGTTGCAGCCATGGATAAAGCTTATCCTGATCAAGTAAATGATTATCCAGTAAACGACTAAGAAATAGTGAATATGGGCGGGCAGTGGCGAGAATTTGTGCGGGAGTCATGATGCTATCAATAAGAAAATTAACGCATGGTTACATCATACCGTCTGGCTCTGGCGCTGTGAACTGGCAGCCAAAATACAATCGTTTTCTGTCTGCCCGCGCAACACTGGCCAGCGCCAGTTAATAGGTAAAAATAAAGGGAATATTCAGCCCTGAGCGAATATTCCCTTTATTTGTGCGGTACAGCCACTACGTGGCTGTATCAGTCATTAGTGGTGATGGTCGTGCGCGCCATGCACATGGCCATGTTCCAGCTCTTCAGCAGTAGCTGGGCGAATGTCTTTCACCGTTGCGATAAAGCGAATGCGCTGGCCTGCCAATGGATGATTACCATCCACCACTGCTTTGCCATCAGCCACATCGGTAATGCGATATACCATTACCTCACCAGTTTCCGGGTCGTCAGCTTCAAACATCATGCCCACTTCCACTTCAACCGGAAAAACATCCAGCGGTTCAATGCGAATTAAATCTTCTTCCTGTTCACCAAATGCATCGTCCGGTGCCAGTGTTACATCCACTACATCGCCTACTTCTTTGTCATGTAACTGTTCTTCCACCAGTGGAAAAATACCATCATAACCACCATGCAAATAGCTAATCGGTTCTTCAGTTTTGTCTATCAGCTGGTTATCAGCATTAAACATTTCATAATCCAGCATCACAACAGAGTTTTTGGCGATTTTCATAACATTTTTCCATAATAAACTGCATTCGCAGCAAACAGTGTCTAGTTTAACATGGAACAGGCAAAGCCACATGCAACAGCCGTAAAGTGCACTATCAGGATTGCAGACTATTCAGCCGCGCCATCATACTGGCCAGAATACTTTTGCCTTCCGACTGGCTAACAATGGGTTCACTGCCCTTGCGTCCAAGTAAACGAATATCTTCAGCCGGCATCTCGTCAATAAAACGGCTGGGTTCATGAAATTCCCATGAACCGGCACGTTTGCGTTTATGACAATGGGTCAGCGTCAGGGTTTGCCGTGCCCGGGTAATACCCACATACATCAGCCGGCGTTCTTCATCAATATTGCCTTCTTCCACACTGTCGGCATGGGGGAAAACGCCTTCTTCGCAGCCCACCAGAAATACATGCGGATATTCCAGTCCTTTGGAAGCATGCAGCGTTGACATGCTTACCATATCTGCATCTTCATCTTCTTTGCCCTCAAGCAATGTCATCAGTGCAATCGTCTGAGCTATTTCAAGAATATTTTTGCCGTCTTCTTCGCCTTTTTTGCCTATCCAGCCAAGTAAATCCCGAACATTGCACCATTTGATTTCTCCGGCGCGCCCTTCTTCGGTATTGAGCAGATGTGCCTCATAAGCGATATCAGCCAGCAGATTATGCAGCAGGCTACCGGCTGCCTCTGTACTGGCACGTGCCTGATAATCAGCCAGCATAGCCATAAACTGCTGTAAAGGTTCGCGGCTTTTTGGCGACAGTTCTGCTAAGGCATCCATACTGCGTGCTGCCTCAAACAGACTACATTGTGCCACTTTGGCATAATTATTCAGTTTGGCCAGCGTGGTTTCGCCCACTCCTCGCCGCGGTGTCGTCACTGCGCGTAAAAATGCCGGATCATCATCGGGATTGGCCAGCAAACGCACATAAGCGAGCACATCCTTGATTTCAGCCTTATCAAAAAAACTTTGTCCGCCGGAAAGCCGGTACGGGATACGCCGGCTGCGCAAGGCTTCTTCAAATACCCTTGCCTGATGATTACCTCGATACAAAATAGCAAAATCCCGGTAATGCACTGCATCACCACCAACCAGCTTCTGATGGGCAATCCGGCTTACCACCAAATCAGCTTCATGGCTTTCATTTTTACAGGCAATCACATCAATCATGTCGCCAAGGCCATATTCACTCCATAAGGTTTTGGCAAATAGCTTGGGATTATGCGCAATTACCTGATTGGCAACCCGTAATATGCGTGCTGTAGAGCGGTAGTTCTGCTCCAGCTTAATAATTTTCAAATCCGGATAATCCTGCTGTAACAGGCGCAGGTTTTCCATATTGGCGCCACGCCATGCATAGATACTCTGGTCATCATCACCCACGGCGGTGAATTTACCCTCCGCGCCGGTAAGCAGACGCATCAAGGCATACTGGCAGGTATTGGTATCCTGACATTCATCTACCAGCAAATAACGCAAACGTAATTGCCATTTATAACGAATCTCTGCCTCATTTTGTAACAGCTCAACCGGAATGCGGATTAAATCATCAAAATCCACCGCCTGATAACTGGTCAGGGTATCCTGATAGGAAGCGTATAGCTGCCCGATCTGATGTGTCCACGGGTCTTCTGCCTGCTGAATAATCGTTTCAGGTGTGAGTAGGCTGTTTTTCCACAGTGAAATCTGGTGTTGCGCTTTAAATACCATTTCCCGGCCGCTACTACCCAGTAACTCGCTGATAATTTTGCCAGCATCAGCACTGTCCAGAATGGAAAACTGTTTCTTATATCCGGCCGCAGCCGCTTCTTCGCGCAGAAAGCGCATGCCCAGTGAATGGAAGGTACATATGGTCAAACCACGTGTTTGCGGTTTACGCAATAAATGCCCCACCCGCTCTTGCATTTCGCGTGCTGCTTTATTGGTAAAAGTGATAGCGGCAATCTGCTGTGGCGGATAATTTGCCTGAGTAATCAGATAGGCAATTTTCTCGGTGATAACACGCGTCTTGCCGCTGCCGGCACCAGCCAGTACCAAGAGCGGCCCAGCAAGATAATGAATGGCTTCGTGTTGTTGCGGGTTTAGATTTAACATGGTTTTAATGATGCTTTCCAGCAAGGCAGAACAAGGTTATTTACCTGAAAACCGTAGCTGCGGCATGCTGGCCGATAAACAGCATACTATAGCTGCCAGTCTATCGGAGTCAGGCCGTGCTCTTGCAGGTATGCATTGGCTTTGGAAAAGTGCTTGCAGCCAAAAAAGCCCCGATAAGCCGATAACGGCGAGGGATGTGGCGCAGACAATACCAGATGCTTATGTCGGTCTATCATGGCACCTTTTTTCTGTGCATGGCTACCCCACAGCATAAATACCACGTGCTCACGCTCGGCATTGAGCACAGCAATAACCCGATCAGTAAAAGTTTCCCAGCCCAGTTCAGCATGTGAATGCGCCTGTCCGGCGCGTACGGTTAAAACAGTATTCAGCAGCAGTACTCCCTGTTCTGCCCAATGCTGCAAATAACCATGCTGTGGAATATGAAAGCCGGGAATATCATCCGCCAGCTCTTTATAGATATTGACTAATGAAGGTGGAATGGCAATACCCTGCCGTACAGAAAAAGATAAGCCATGTGCCTGTTGCGGACCATGATAAGGGTCCTGCCCAAGAATCACCACCTTAACCTGAGCAAACTCAGTTGCCTTGAATGCGTTGAACACATCCTGAGCAGGCGGATAGATTACCTTGCCGGCCAGCCTCTCCGCGCGTACCACTTCAAGAATATGCTGAAAATATGGTTGCTGTTTTTCTGCACCAATTGCCTGATGCCATGTCTGCATTAGCACTCCCCTGTCTGAAAAATGGCAATTACTGCCTTACCCTGATTAGCTGTCAAGCAGCCAATTTTAGCATACAGATGAAACCACTAATCACGTTTTATGCGCCAGAAATGGGCTAACGGACCATAACCATGTCCAAGATGCCAGTGCTGGCCCACCTCAATCGCACCATGCACATAGCTTTTAGCTGCTGCAACCGTATTGGCCAGATTCTCATGCTTGGGGCGCAATGCGGCTATCGCAGCTGAAAGTGTGCAGCCGGTACCATGGGTATGAGAAGTATTAATCCGTAAACTTTTGAAACACACTGGTTCGCAATCCACCTCCAGCAGCCAGTCAGTAGCTTCTTCAGAATCATTACGGTGCCCGCCCTTTACCAGTACAGCCTGACATCCCTCATCCAGCAATATCTGCCCTTGTTCCAGCATTTCCTGATCCGTGGTGGCAATCGGTTTCTGTGTTAGCGTAGACAGTTCAAACAAGTTAGGCGTAACAATATCAGCCAGCGGCATTAGCAGTTGCTTCAATGTCTGTACTGTATTCTCTATAGACAATGCCGAACCAGACGTAGCCACCATCACCGGATCTAACACAGTAAAAGGCAGATGATACTGCTGTAGCGTCTTTGACACTTTACGAATACTGTCAGTGTCGGCGAGCATACCGATTTTAACCGCATCAATCCGAATATCCGACATCACAGCAGCACACTGCGCCTCAATCATATCCGGAGGTACAACCATAACCTGATGTACACCGAAAGTGTTTTGCGCAGTAATGGCGGTAATGACACTGGTGCCATATGCGCCAAGTGCAGCAAAGGTTTTTAAATCCGCCTGAATACCAGCACCACCACTGGAATCAGAACCAGCAATAGTCATTGCACGAGGGTAAGGCTTGGCCAGCGCCATAGGCATCTCTCTAAATATTTCTATTAGTCAACGAATTAACTTATATATACTTCCTGCAAAAAAAACAAGCCTGTAAAAATATCCGCCCGCTGCCCAATCTGCCCGTTTGTAAAGACAAAATTGCGCAAAGCGGGGATGCTTTCAAATAAAAACAAAAAATTAACTAAAACAATCAGTCAGTAAAACTGTGCTCTACGCCCGGAAAAACTTTTGCCTTTACCTGATTTACATAAGTACTGATTGCCGCCTGAATAGTGTCATGCCCCTGCATAAAGTTTTTAACAAATTTAGCTGTTTTACCCGGATAAATACCCAACATATCGTGCATTACCAGTACCTGACCATCACAATCCACTCCAGCACCGATACCGATGGTTGGGCAGCTTACTGTAGCAGTAACCTGTGCTGCCAGCTGTCTGGGTACACATTCCATCAACACCATATCCGCCCCTGCCTGAGCATGCGCCTGAGCATCAGCCAGCAATTGTGCCGCAGCCTCACCACGCCCCTGCACTTTATAGCCGCCCAGCGTATGAACGGATTGCGGAGTTAGGCCAATATGCGCACAAACCGGGATACCACGCTGCTGCAAAAACTGCGTGGTTTCTGCTATCCACGCACCACCTTCCAGTTTAACCATGTGCGCACCAGCCACCATCAGACGTACCGCGGCAGCAAAAGCCTGCTCCTTACTTTGCTGATAGGCACCAAACGGCAAATCAGCCAGAATCAGTGCCTGCTGATTACCACGCGCCACCGCTGCCGTGTGGTAGCAAATATCCTCTACACTAACCGGTATGGTAGAAGTCTGCCCCTGTACCGCCATGCCGAGTGAATCACCAATCAGCAGCACATCAACACCTGCATCGCTCATCAGGCGGGCAAAGCTGGCATCATAACAAGTCAGCATAGCAATTTTTTCGCCAGCTGCTTTCATCTTTCTTAAAGTGTGAATAGTATGCATAAACAGATAAATCCGTTAATTATGTTCATTAGAAAAATACTGCCGGTGGCTACTGCTTATTTACCTGTCGTCAGCACACTGACAAAAGACATCTGTGTAAGTTAACGCAAATAGCATCCAGCCTGGATTAATGACCGGCAAAATACCACAGCCGCCCGCCATACCAGAGCAGATTAACAAACATTTTGCCAGCAGCCGCATTTTCATTAGCCTAATAAATAATCTCTAACATTTAATTCAATTCGAGCAAAATAATCAGGCTATGCAGCTAAAATCGGCAGCACTCGTTTACCACCAGACTTTATCTGTTTTATTTACTGCTGAATTTTGCGTCCAACAACCAATTATTCAGTTAGCCAATATACAAAAACTGTACTTTTCCAATGGAAAAATACAGTTCGCTACCATGCTCATTTGTAAATCAGTCTGCTAAATACCAGACAAAAAGCATAATATCATTGATATATTTTTACCTAGGTTAAACAGCGTAGCTAGCTAAAATAGCACATTTACGACAGACACAGGCTACAATAATTACCAAAACCAGCAGATATTAACAGCCTTTTCGGAAGCTACATCAGAAAGTTACTCGCTCAAATTCAGATAGTTGCGACTACCCTTCATATTGGCAATGGTATTGAGCAACAGCTCAAAATGGTCGTCATTACCCAGAAAATCCAGCTCATTGGTATTAGCAATTAACAGAGGCGCGTGCTGGTATAAATGAAAAAAACGACGATACTCTGCATGAATCTGTTGTAAATAACCCGCAGGAAACAGGTTTATCATCCCATCTTCACGCTGATGCAGACGCCTGTCCAGTAAATCATCATCTGCTTCCAGATAAATCACCAGATCGGGTACTGGAAATTTCGGCATCACTTTCTGTTTGATTTGCCAGTACAGAGTCTGTTCACCTTCACGCAAAATTACCGGTACATATATCTGGTCTTTTTCCAGCAGAAAATCAGCAATAATCCGTGAACGCCGCTCATCCTCAGCATAAATCACATTGATTGCCTCACAACGACGCATCAGAAAATGCATCTCGGTGGCCAAGCCATGATTAGTGGCATTCAGATAAAATTTTTCCAGAAACGGATTGCTTTCCGGTATTTCCGATAACAGCAAGGCATCGAAATACTGCGCCAGACGACGGCTTAAAGCTGATTTGCCACTGCCTATAGACCCTTCTACGACAATGTAGCGATAATCCATATTTTCCTCCGCCCTAGTCCTGACCGTCTGCAATAATGGTCACCGCATCTGGCTGTGCCTTCAATAATTTTGCGGCCAGAGTTGAGGCACTACCGTGTGTACCAATTACATAATACGGCGCAATAGCCGCAAGCGGAACCATCACAAAGGCACGCTCATGCGCACGCGGATGAGGCAGAACCAAATCAGCATCATTAAAAATCTGATGATGATAATCAATCAGATCCAAATCAATTACACGCGGGCCATTAGGGATATCGCGTACCCGGCCCTGCTGCTTTTCCAGTTTTAGCAAGGTGTGTAACAGCTCCGATGCACTCAGCGAGGTATGAACCAATACCGCCGCGTTAACAAAATCAGGCTGGTCAGTCAGCCCTACAGGCTTAGTAGTGTAAAGTGGTGAAATTGCCTTAACTCGAATTCCTTTAACCTGATTTAAAGCAGCCATGGCTGCTTCAACCTGCTGGCGCGGATTTTCCAGATTAGCCCCTAAAGCAATAACCGCTGTCACTGTATTCATGCTTCCTCCTGCTTAGATTGCTTAGTTCGTTTGTTACGATATCGTTTTTGTCTTATTGATGTTTTTTCCATTTGCATGGCAGTACCAATCAACTGCTCACGTTCTGTATCCGAGCCATGCTGAAAAGCCTGCCACCATTGAACAACTTCTTGTGGCACTTCTCCCAGATTTGCACGCAGACACATAAAATCAAAAGCGGCGCGAAAACGCGGCTGGCCAAGTAAACGATAAGGCCGTGCCCCACGCATAATTTCAAACTGAGGTTGTAAAGACCAGATTTCACGCATGGTAATACTATACCGCTGCGGCACACCCCAGCGTTTGTCCACATACTGGCGCTCCGAAGCGATTGCCGCATTCATAGCCGCATTGGTACGCATGCCAGCAGCCTGTTCGCGCTGCCATGCATCTCTGATATGCGGCCATAATACAGCAGCGAGTACAAAGCCCATCGAAACCGATTTATCTGCCCGCAGACGTTCATCCGTATTATGCAGAGCCAGTGCAACAATATTATCATTACTTTCACCGCCCGGCATCAGTGCATCCAGCAATGGATGAACATTTTTCAGCCCAAGAACAGCCATCTGGTGCAGACATGCTTGCGCATTGCCACTGAATAAAATCTTCAGCACTTCGTCAAATAGCCGGGCTGGCGGTTCACGCTGTAGTAACTGCGCACATTCAGCAATCGGCCTAGACGTATGTTTATCGACAGTAAAATCAAGTTTGCCTGATAGTCGGGCCGCACGCAACATCCGTACCGGGTCTTCCTGATAGCGTTCCAGTGGATTGCCGATCATCACCAGACGCCGGTTACGGATATCTTCAACGCCATGATGGAAGTCCAGAATAACCTGACGTTTCGGATCATAGTACAAAGCATTGGCGGTAAAGTCGCGGCGCATTGCATCTTGCTCAAGGGTGCCGAAACTGGCATCTTTCATAATCCGACCCAGCTCATTGTGGCTGTTGACGACTCCACCCCGGAAAGTTGTTACCTCAATCGTTTCAGGACCCACCATAACATGTACAATCGGAAAACGCCGGCCAATAATGCGGCTGCGCCTGAACAGCTTACGTACCTGTTCAGGCGTGGCATTAGTCGCCACATCAAAGTCTTTAGGTGTCACACCAAGCAACAAATCACGCACGGCACCACCCACCACATAGGCCTGATATCCTTCTTTCTGCAAGCGGGCAATTACTTTTTCCGCAGCAAAACTAAGCTCATCTGCCTGAATATGATGTTGTGCTAATGGTATTTCCCGTTTTCTGCCACCGCGGGCAGTCTTTCGCGGTAAAACCCTGTGTAACCACTTTGTTAGCATAAATAATACAATAATTTATGAAAAAAATACTCGCGTGCCGCAGCAAACACGACCGATAAAGCGGCATAGTATAACCTATCTGTTCACCTCTCATCATTCCCTGCTGCTAAAACCAGTGCAATTAGACCGGCATCTACACCAGTACGGCCTAATTTGTATATAATAATACTCTCGTTTCTGAATACCATATCCAAGAAGAAACCAATATGTACAATTATCAGTCTGACACTACCCAATTTCTGAATGAATTTATGGCTAAACACCCCGAAGAAGCTCAGGTTCAGCTAAAACATCGTGCCATGTTATGGGATGTTCAGCTCAATCCAGAAGATGAAGCAAACTTCGCCGCAGCCAAACTGCCAAAAAAAGGCTATACCTATCTGACTGAATAATCGCTGGCTGGTCTGTCATGAGTCAACATACCTGTCTGAGTACGCCGGCACTGGAGCAATATCTGGCCGGGATTAATCCTGTAGAAGAGCCATTGCTGGTACAGCTGCGGGCTGAAACTGCGCGGCATCGCAAGGGCGCCATGAGTATTGCACAGGAACAGGCAAAATTAATGGTATGGCTGGCACAGCTAATTCAGGCACGCAACTATCTGGAAATCGGTGTATTTACCGGCTACAGTAGTACAGCAATGGCACTGGCACTGCCTGAAGACGGGCACATTACAGCCTGCGACATCAATGTTACTTATACCGATATTGCCCGTCGCTACTGGCAGCAGGCTAATGTCAGCCACAAAATACAGTTACACCTGCAACCGGCGCTAATCACACTGGATAAATTGATTGCCAGTAATCAGACCAATCATTACGACATCGCACTGATAGATGCCGACAAAACACCCACTCCCCATTATTTTGAACGCTGCCTGCAATTGGTTCGTCCCGGCGGCATTATTGCCATAGATAATGTGCTGCTGCATGGCCGTGTTGCTCAGACAACCGGTGGTGGTGAGTCTGAAAGTGTCCTTATCATGCGTAAGTTTAATGCTGGCCTGATACACGATCAGCGCATACGCCCATTAACCATACCGCTAGGCGATGGCCTGACACTTATTCAGAAAAAATAATAACGATTACCCAGAGGAGAAAAGCATTTCATGCCACTTTCAAACTATCGCCATTTCAGTCTGGCCCTAATAGCCATTCTCACCATCAGCGCATGTAGCACCATGCCTTCCTCTGGCGCACCGGTTACCGTCACTTCAACTAAATCAGCAGCTGATACTACCCAAACTGCTGACCAGCTCAGCCAGATTCAGACACAACTGGCCAGCCTGCAAACCCAGATTGATGGTCTGCAAAATCAGATGAACGATATTCGCCAGCAACAGACAACCCTGTCGCGTTATATAAATGTACGTATTCCGGCCAGTGAGGGGAGTGCGACCAGCGACTCGGCCGCTAACGACAATACCAGCGAAGCACGCCGCTTATACAATGCAGGGCTCTATGCACAAAGTATCCGGCTGCTTAAAAATGCTGATAGTGGTGGCAATGGCAGCGCTTCGGCACAGGAACGCATGTGGTTACTCCTGCAAAGCCATACCCGATTAAACAACTGCGAATCGGTTATCAATATTGGCAAACGCTTTACCAACCTATTCCCGCAGAACAGCCATAGTCCTAATGCTCTGTATCAGGTGGCACAATGTCAGGCACATTTACAGCAGCAGGATATTGCCCGTACCACCTATCAGCACATTATCAGCAGCTACCCCAACAGCAGTGCGGCCAGCAGAGCCAGACATCTGTTAAAAAAATAACCCGTTATAGTAAATAAGGTACAACATGAACACTCCACTAATCGGCATCATTATGGGCAGTAACAGCGATTATCCGATAATGCAGCAGGCAGAACAGTTTCTGCAACAATTCTGCATTCCATATGAGATACACGTTGTTTCCGCCCATCGTACTCCAGATTTAATGTTTGAATATGCCGAAAATGCACGTGCTCGTGGTTTGAAAGCGATCATTGCCGGAGCCGGAGGTGCTGCTCACCTGCCAGGTATGATTGCCGCCAAAACCACCATTCCAGTACTGGGTGTACCTGTTCCTAGCAAATATCTGCGTGGTGAAGATTCATTATTGTCTATTGTACAAATGCCTAAAGGGGTACCCGTAGCCACATTCGCCATTGGTGAGGCTGGTGCAGCCAATGCTGCCCTGTTTGCCATCTCACTACTAGCCAATGATAATCCCGAGCTGGCACAAAAACTGGCTGATTTTCGTGAAAACCAGAAACAAAGCGTTCTGGCCATGAATTTACCCAGCCAGCCTGCCTGATTGCCATAACTTCTTATAGCCATCTTCTGAATAACAGCCCATGCTGAACAGAATTACTCTATTGCTGCTCCTACAGCATTTTATTCAGATAAAAACCTGTATAGTATTGCTGCCACGACACATATTCATTACCTGTTCAGATTAGTTATCACATCATTACCTGTTTGCCGCTCTATTGCCGAACTTTAGTGCTGAATCAATACATTTAATAAAATACAGAGGTATTGAATGTTTAAATTAACTAAAAAGGATATTCATTTAAATCAAAGTGCAACCGGTAAAATACAAGCAATAAAGAGTATTGCCCAAGCTTTGGTTGACGCAGATTTAGTAGAAGATGGCTATAGTGAAGAGATACAGCAATGTGAACAACAAGCGGCAAGCTATTTGGATAATGGAATCGCAATAATACCTACAACCGTATCCCGTCATTTAATTAAAAAAGCCGGAGTACAAATATTTCACTTTCCTCAAGGTATTGTTTGGGGTGAGAATGGTAAATTGGCTTATATCGTAATCGGCATTGCAGCAAATTCAGATGAACAACTCACTTTTCTTGACAAATTAACACGCAATATAAGTAAGGACGGTATTGAAGAAAAAATCAAAAACATAAAGACTGTCGAAGATGTTATTAATATTTTGACTGGAAAAAATGATAAAGTAACATTGCTCGAGCACACCATTGACGCTTTGCTAGACTCAATAATTTTTTAATTTTTAGATTCATTATCAAGCTCTGACTATTTATGCCATCGGTGCAACCGAACTCGTGCGAAACAGTCAATAAATTAAACGCATAATTACTTATTTTCATTTTTACCCATAATCTAGTTATACGCAAATGAACATTATTGAATTTTAAGAATTCTCGCCTACCCCGCATAGGCTTCATTTCTATTTTAAATATTGACAACAAATCATTTAATCAAAAATCCTATACATCATAACAATTAATTGATTAATATAATTTAAAGTCATTGTTTTTTATAAATATATTTGCAAACTACCTATTTTCATTAGCTAAAACTATAAATAAAATACGAATAAAATTTAATCACAGCTAAATATTACAAACTGAACTGACTAATGAGTGATTATATAAATCATTAGCAGATTATCTGTTATTTAGACTTTATAACATAGTTATTATCATATCACTTATATAGAACTAGCTATTATCCTGTCCGCAAATAATACACACGGATAGAACAAAAACGGTTACTGCATAATAGCAGTAACCGTTTTTCTGTACCTGAAAAGTTATTTATTGGTGCGTAAGTCCTTACGCAGAATCTTGCCTACCGCAGATTTAGGCAATTCAGTGCAGAACTCAATATCTTTTGGCACCTTATAGCCAGTCAGATTCTGGCGGCAATGGGCAATAATCTGTTCACGCGTCAGATTGGGGTCGCGCTTAACCACAAATAATTTAATCGCCTCACCACTTTTCTCATTGGGTACGCCAATACAGGCTACTTCCAATACTTCGGGCATAGCGGCTACTATTTCTTCCACTTCATTCGGATAAACATTAAATCCCGATACCAGAATCATATCTTTCTTACGGTCAACCAGACGCACATAGCCTTTGGCATCAATTTCAGCCATATCACCAGTAGCCACAAAGCCACGGCTATCCAGCACTTTAGCGGTTTCTTCCGGCCGGTTCCAGTAGCCTTTCATCACCTGCGGCCCCTGTACCCATAATTCGCCTACTTCACCAATACCCAGCACTTTACCATTATCATCACGGATTTCGATATCCGTATTCGATACTGGCAAGCCTGCTGTACCTGTGTATTCAGGATTATTTAAAGGATTAGCACACACGCCCGGGCTGGCTTCAGTCAGGCCATAGGCATCGATAATCGGTACATTGGTAATGGCTTTCCATTCCTGTGCCACTACTTTCTGAGTAGCCATACCGCCGCCCAAAACCAATTTCCATGATGAAAAATCAATCGTTTTAAATTCCTCATTATGAATCAGGGCATTAAACAGTGTATTGACTCCGCTCATTACCGTTACCCGATTCTTTTTCAATACTTTAACCAAAGCATTGATATCACGCGGATTGGTAATCAGAATATTCTTGGAGCCAGTATTGGCAAAAATCATAATATTCACAGTGAGTGAAAAAATATGATACAGCGGCAATGGCGTTACCACCACTTCCTCGCCGGGCGTCAGATTGGCCTTAATCCATTCCGATGCCTGCTGCATATTGGCCACAATATTGCCATGTGTCAGCATTGCCCCTTTGGAAACACCAGTTGTGCCGCCGGTATACTGCAATAATGCCAAATCTTCCAGTTCCAATGGTACTGGGGTAAAACGCTGCTTTTTCCCCAGCGCCAATGCCTGAGCAAAAGTAATCGACTGGGGCAGATGAAAAGGCTTCACCATTTTTTTAACTTTGCGCAGCATGAAATTGACGACGCTGCCTTTCAGCCAGCCAAGCATATCGCCCATACTGGCCACAATTACCTGTTTGACTGCTGTTTGCGCCAATACTTCGGCCACTGTATGGGCAAAGTTTTCCAGCACGATAATGGCAGTAGCACCCGAATCAATTAACTGATGTGCCAGCTCTCTTGGTGTGTATAGCGGATTGACATTTACCACTACGCCACCGGCCTGCAATACACCAAATACGGTAATCGGATATTGCAATACATTCGGCATCATAATTGCTACCCGTTCACCTTTTTGCAGCTTCAGTACATTCTGCAAATAAGAAGTAAACTGATTCACATAAGTAGCAGTTTGCGTATAAGTAAGCGTTGTGCCCATATTGGAAAAACTTGGCTGCGGGCCAAACTTCTTCACACTGGTGTGCAGCACGTCAATAATCGACGAATAAGCACGCACATCCACCTCTGCCCGCACCCCTTCCTGATAACTTTTTAACCAGATTTTTTCCATTATCTTTTATCCTTTGCAACAACGCGTCTGATTTAAAAGGAAGTAAGGAAATTTCAGTCGAAACCGACTGTAAAGAAAACATCAAATCAGAACTTCAGCATCATTGCCAGTAAGATGACTGCCTGTATCCAGACAATCTGTTGAAACCAAACTAATTATTATAAATACTGTGACTATCGGTATCGCTGATAATACCACCACCCAGACAAATATCGCCAGCATACAGTACAGCAGACTGCCCGGGCGTCACTGCCCATTGCGGTTCATCAAACACCAGCTCGGCACAACCATCATCCAGATAATGCAAAGTAGCCTGTGCATCTGGCATCCGGTAACGGGTTTTTACCCCATAACGGCCTTCAACCGGCCGCTGTGGAGTAGTAAAACTCAAATCATGCATAATCAGGCTGTGGCTGAATAATAGCGGGTGATCATGCCCCTGCACCACCACAAGCTCATTACGCGGCAGATTTTTACCGGCTACAAACCACGGTTTGCCATCGCCACCGATGCCCAAACCTTTACGCTGTCCCAGAGTGTAATACATCAGGCCTTCATGTTCACCTACCACTTTGCCTTCCGGCGTTACCATTGCACCCGGATTGGTTGGTAAATAACGCTGCAAAAACTGTCTGAAAGGCCGCTCACCAATAAAGCAGATACCGGTACTGTCTTTTTTCTTTGCTGTCGGCAATTGTGCCTGTTCAGCCAGCAGACGTACCTGAGATTTTTCTAGCTCACCCAGCGGAAATAAAGCGCGTTGCAACTGATAGGGTTGCAGACGATACAGAAAATAGCTCTGGTCTTTATTCTGATCCAGCCCCTTGAGCAGATAATGCACGCCATCACGCACATCCTTGCGCGCATAATGTCCGGTAGCAATCAAATCTGCGCCACCGGCCAGTGCGTGTTCCAGAAAACATTTAAATTTAATTTCAGCATTGCACAGCACATCCGGATTGGGTGTGCGCCCGGCCTGATATTCCTGCAGGAAATACGCAAAAACATTGTCTTTGTATTGGCCGGCAAAATTGACAATATCAATATCCATACCAATCAGGTCGGCCACTGCTACCGCATCAAGTGAATCCTGCTTGATAGAGCAATACTCGTCATCGTTATCGTCTTCCCAGTTTTGCATGAAAACACCGCGCACATCATAACCGCCCTGTCGGAGCAGCCAAGCAGTGACCGATGAATCCACACCACCGGACATACCAACAACAATACGTTGTGATAAATTTGCTTTTATATTCATTTACATTCATCCAAAACCGGCGCAGATTGTGCCACAGCCAGAGCTTAGCCACAACTTACCGGCATCATTAATCCTGTAGCAAACTAACTTTCTGCCAGCATAAATACACAGTAATAATCAAAAAACAGCATTATTTAACATAAAAAAACATCTGGCAGAGTAGCAACAGAATAAATAACACAGGCTGCCGGCACTGCATTATTTGCCCATGGACAAACAATCACAATACCGGCAGCCTGTGCAAATGCAAATCAGACTCAATTCTGGCGCAGGCGGCGCAATACCTCATCACGCCCCAATAACGCCAGTACCTGATCAATTGACGGAGTCTTACCTGTGCCACATACAGCCAGACGTAAAGGCATACCCAATTTACCCATTTTAATATTCTCTGCTTCACAGAATGGCGCAAACAGCGCATGAATGCTTTCCGCATCCCACTGTGGCAGCTGTTCTAGCTCAGTAGCAAAGCGCTGCATGCGCGCCGGAGCATCTGCATCCCAGTGTTTAGCTACTTCTTTCTCACTCGGCGTGGCTTTCGCATAAAAATACCTGCATTCGTCGGCCAGCTGATTCAAATCCTGAGCGCGTTCCTTTACCAATGCCACTACATCTGCCAAAGCCGGCTGCTCGGTAACTTCAATGCCTGACTGTGCCAGACGTGGTTGTATCAGTTCAGCCAGACGAATATCATCACTGGCTTTAATATGCTGCGCATTCAGCCACAACAGTTTCTCATGGTCAAAACGGCTGGCTGAGGGGCTGACATCCTTTAAGTCAAACCATTCAATAAATTGCGCCATGGTAAAGAATTCATCATCACCATGACCCCAGCCCAGCCGGGCCAGATAATTCAGCAAGGCTTCCGGCAAAATACCCTGTTTGTCGTAATCAACCACACTTACCGCATCACGGCGCTTGCTCATTTTCGCGCCTTTTTCATTCAGAATCATCGGCAAATGAGCATATTGCGGCAGTGTAGCCCCCATGGCGCGCAGAATATTAATCTGTTTGGGAGTATTGTTGACATGATCATCACCGCGGATTACCTGAGTGATACCCATATCATAGTCATCTACTACGACGCAGAAATTATAGGTAGGCGTACCATCGGCACGTGCAATAATCAGGTCATCCAAATCCTGATTGGCAATGGCGATATGCCCTTTAACCAAATCATCCCATGCCGTTTCGCCAGTCAGCGGCATTTTAAAACGCACCACCGGCTGCACACCTTCAGGTACAGGCGGCAGGGTTTTACCCTCATCCGGACGCCAGCGACGGTCGTACCAGAAATGTTCACCGCGCGCTTCGGCTTCCTGCCGCATCGCTTCCAGTTCTTCACGGCTAGTATAGTCATAGTAGGCATGGCCGGATGCCAGCAATTCACGCAAAACTTCCGCATAGCGGTCAAAGCGTTGCGTCTGGTAAAACGGACCTTCATCGTAGTCCAGACCTACCCAGTGCATACCATCCAGAATGGCCTGCACCGATTCGGCCGTAGAGCGCTCCAGATCCGTGTCCTCAATCCGTAACACAAATTTACCCTGCTGTTTACGCGCAAACGCCCATGAAAACAAAGCTGTGCGCACACCGCCAATATGCAGAAAACCGGTAGGACTGGGAGCAAAACGAGTACGTATCATGATTATCATTCAGACACAGAAAACCACTATTGTACGCGCAAGCCGGACTAAACAAAACCCATCCGTGCTATGCTTGCATCTGATACTTTTATTGTCTGAAAGGCGGTATATGCATATGACAACCCAGAAACATGTGGCTGTTTACTACACCGGTGGTACCATAGGTATGCAGCAAACCCCTGCCGGACTGGCACCTGCAGCCAGCCTCGCCAATCTGGCCGCGCCCATCTTTCAGGAATACAGTCATCAACTTCAGTGTGACTGGTTTATCAGCGAGCCATTAATCGATTCTTCAGCCATTACCCTGAGCAACTGGCAGACATGGCTTAACTGGATAGACAGTAAGGCCGCAGATTATGATGGCCTGCTTATCCTGCATGGCACCGATACTATGGCTTACAGTGCCAATATCATTGCACTGGCACGGCCACAACTTGGTATTCCCGTCATCCTTACCGGTGCCATGTTGCCGCTGGCTGCGCCTAATAGTGATGCGCCACTGAATCTGCGCACAGCGCTGGCAGCTTTCAGCCTGTCTGGGTTTACCCAGACAGCGATAGCTTTCAACGGCCAGCTCTGGCCAGCCATTGGCAGCAGCAAAATCAGTACGGAGCGGGCAGACGCATTTGCCAACCCGCAATTTGGCACACTGGCACAATGGTCGGTGACAGACGGCTGGTTTAACACCAATCTGCCTGTCAGCACACCCACTTCTGCACCAATGTGCCATAACATCAGCCCGTCTGCCAGAATTCACTGCTTTACTCTTACTCCGGGCGCCAATTTAGACATGATTACCGCCAGCCTGACTCACAACCCGCCCGATGGTGTGGTTTTGCAAAGCTATGGCAATGGTAATACGCCAACTGATGCCAGCTTTCTGGCGGCAATCAGACAAATCGGCCAGCAATCCATACCTGTTCTGAATATCAGTCAGGTTTTACAGGGTTGTGCCTCCGCGGTTTATGCGCAAGGGCATGAGCTGCGCGCAGCTGGTGTGATTAATGGTGGGAAATGCAATCTGGAAACTGCACTGGCAATCCTGACCTTGGCCGCCAGCAATCATTGGCAAAAAGAACAAATTGAAAATTTACTGCATCAACAGCAGTTAGTCTAAACCTTTGTGTCAGCACAGGATTATTCGGTTAATTTAAAACCGTTTAATCTTGTACTTTTAACCATTAATCCGGTTTAATAATTATCTTTTCATTATGAACAGCATATCATACATATTTAAAGAATTTTCTGAACAAACATATCTGCTCTTGCAAAATAAAATGCCAGCCATGCATGATTGATACATTGATACAGTGCATAGCAACCAGCCCTTATTATCTCCGGCCGTCAATTGCTTATACTACTATTTAGATACTAACTACCAATACATACGTATCAGATAAATAATAATTTAAAATCAGCTATCCGATTAATTAACAGATTAACAATAATTTATACTATCATACTGTCTGCAACATCCTGTTCAGGTAGAATTTTAGACATCCATCAGCATGAGATGTGATATAACTCTTTCTTTTCAGAATAGAAAAGTTAAACGTGGAAGAAAATATTGCTGTAAAACAAAAGACTTATATTATTCTGGGTTCTTTTCTGGTAGCTGCATTTATTATTGGTATTGCCGGTGCCTTACAGGCGCCTACTCTCAGCCGCTACTTAGCTGAAGATGTTAAAGTAAATCCGTATCAGGTAGGATTGTTTTATTCAATAAATGCTATCGCCGGAATAGTAGTGAGCTTTCTACTGGCACAGTACTCGGATAATAAAGGCATCCGGCGCAATATCATTTTATTTTGCTGCCTGATGGGTATCGGTAACTGCATCACGTTTGCCTTCTCTCGCCAGTACCTGATACTGGTCACAGTTGGTATCTTTTTTTCAGCACTCACTTCGGCAGCTATGCCGCAGATTTTCGCCTCTGCACGTGAATATACCGACCAGACTGGCCGCAATGTTGTGGTATTCAATGGCATTTTACGGGCACAATTATCGCTGGCCTGGGTAATCGGGCCGCCTTTATCATTCTTGTTGGCGGTAAATTACGGCTTTACCATCATGTATCTGAGCGCCGCAGCCATGTTTTTTGTGGCCTTGCTGATTGTTTTTCTGTTTTTTCCAGCCATCAGACGTCCTGCTCCTGTCAGTAAGCAGCAGGAGCAGAAAGAAAAGATTTTCAGTAATCACAATGTTGTCTTGCTGTTTATCGCCTCTATCAGCATGGGTACGGCCAATATGATGTATATGATTGACATGCCTTTGTATATCGACAAGATACTGCCCGGTTCACCCTCCCTGCCCGGCCATTTAATGGGTATTGCCGCAGCGATTGAAATTCCGGCTATGCTGGTGGCCAGTATGCTGGTACCGCGTTTTGGCAACAAGAATCTGATTTGCTTTGCTGTTATTTGCGGCATCATATTTTATATTGGTATGCTGTTTACCCAGAATGAACGGATGCTGATTGCCCTGCAATTGTTCAATGGTCTTTTTATCGGCATCGTGGCCAGTATCGGCCTGATTTATTTTCAGGATTTGCTACCCGGGCGCACCGGTGTTGCATCTACACTGTTTAATAACTGTGTATCTTGCAGCATTATTCTCGCTGGCATGCTACAGGGAGTAATTTCTGCCAATTTAGGCCATCATGTGATTTATGAAATTGCACTGGTGATGGTATCTGTATCCTTTGTGTTCTGTCTGCTTATCGGCAAGCCGGCACGTATTAAGGTACGCTCCTGAACTACTGTTAAAAATACTGTATTCATCTGGCATTTCCGTATTAAGACATGTTGATTTAGCATATTTTCCGGCTCAACCATTCTGGTTGAGCTTGTTAACCAGTAATGTCGGCCACCTCAGCATAATTAAATCGACATAAGCAATAAAAATCAAATAACTACTAAAAATCCGTATTTATAAGAATATATGCATAAATTAAGCAATCAAATTAATTATTAATAGTGATTTTTAATATAATTTGCCAATATTCACTACATAAAAATTACTTTATTCCAATTAATATGAGATTTTTATTTATAAGTCATGCCAGCGAAGTATCTGACTGGATTGACAGCATAAATTTAATCCCGTAACTTGCCGGAATAATGCAATCCCCCCTCTTGACTGACTGATTTCAGCCAGTTAATTATATTGTTACAACGCACATCATACCGGTGGTATGCGTGATATACCTGCTCAGGCCGGTCTACATTTTTCTGGAGAGAATTTATGAATCAAACAGGCAACATCCGCCAACGTCAACTGGCTGCCGCTCCGCGTGGTGTCGGCTTTATGTGTGATTTTTACATTGATCATGCCAAAAATGCCGAGTTCTGGACACCTGAAGGCAAGCGTTATATTGACTTTGCTGGCGGTATTGGCGTTCTGAATACCGGCCACCTGCATCCGAAAGTACAACAGGCAGTGACTACCCAGTTGCAGAAATTTTCGCATACCTGCTTTAATACCGTACCGTATGAGCTGTATGCCAAAGTAGCGGAAAAAATCAATGCCCGTGCCCCTATTGCCGGTGACAAGCGCACCATGTTTGTTACCTCTGGTGCTGAAGCGGTTGAAAATGCCATTAAAATTGCACGAGCCTATACCAAAAGACGTGGCGTGATTGCATTCAATGGTGCTTTTCATGGACGTACCAACCTGACCATGGCCCTAACCGGCAAAATTGCACCCTATAAAGTCGATTTCGGGCCATTTCCAGCAGATATCGTGCATGCACCCTATCCCAATGCCCTGCATGGTGTCAGTGTAGAAGATGCGCTGCATGGACTGCACAATATTTTCAAATGCCATCTGGCCGCCAGTGATGTTGCGGCAATCATTATTGAGGTGGTACAAGGTGAAGGTGGCTTTAATGTCACACCAAACGAATTCCTGCGCGCCTTGCGCCAGCTAGCCGATGAACACGGAATCGTACTGATTTTTGATGAAATCCAATCAGGCTTTGCCCGTAGCGGCAAACTGTTTGCTACCGAGCTGACTGGTGTGCAGCCTGATTTGATGACCATTGCCAAATCTCTGGCCGGAGGTTTCCCGCTGTCTGGCGTAGTGGGCAAGGAAGCCATCATGAACGCTCCTGTTGTTGGTGGTCTGGGTGGCACTTATGCCGGCAGCCCGCTGGGGCTGGCTGCGGCCGATGCCGTTATCGACGTTATTGAAGAAGAACAACTGTGTGAACGCGCCAATATTCTGGGTAACCGGCTGAAAGAACGCTTCAACGGCCTGAAACAAACTATTCCAGCAATTGCCGAAGTACGCGGCCCCGGCTCAATGGTTGCCATTGAATTAATCAAACCCGGCAGCACCGAACCAGATGCCGAGATGACTAAAAAAGTACAGCAGCTGGCACTGGAAAACGGCTTGATGATTCTGACATGCGGCCAGTACTATAACGTGATTCGCTGCCTGTATCCGCTAACCATCGAAGACAACGTGTTTGACGAAGCACTGGATATACTTGAAGCAGCCCTGCGTCAGGCTCAATAATATCCGGTATCCTGAGGCTGCCAGTACAGACTGGTTTACTGGCAGCCTGTTGTGTGTGTGTGTTTTAGTTACTTTGGGAAAAACCTATGCAATTGCATGATTCTGCACTATTAAAGACCCAGTGCTATATAAATGGTCAATGGGTAAACGCCGACAACGGCGCAGTAATTTCAGTGACTAATCCGGCGAGCGGAGACAATCTGGCCGATGTACCCCGAATGGGTACAGCAGAAGCAGAACGTGCCGTAGCCGCAGCTCATGCAGCTCTGAAACCATGGCAGGCCAAATCAGCCAAAGAACGCAGTAATCTGCTGCGCCGCTGGTTTGAACTGATGATGCAGCATCAGGAAGACCTGGGCATAATACTGACTTCAGAACAGGGCAAGCCGCTAGCTGAGGCCAAAGGCGAAATTGCTTATGGCGCTTCCTATCTGGAATGGTATGCAGAAGAAGCCAAACGCATTTATGGCGATACTATTCCTGCTCCGGCAAACGACAAGCGGATTATGGTGCTCAAACAGCCAATTGGCGTATGCGCAGCGATTACCCCGTGGAACTTCCCCAATGCAATGATTACGCGCAAGATTGCACCGGCTCTGGCGGCTGGCTGTACTTTTGTTATTCGTCCTGCTTCACAAACTCCCCTATCGGCACTGGCCATCGCAGAACTGGCACAGCGCGCCGGTATTCCAGCGGGCGTAGTGAATGTGATTACCGGCAGCTCAAGTGAAATCGGCAAGGTATTAACCGAAGACGACCGAGTTAAAAAATTCAGCTTCACCGGTTCCACCGAAGTAGGCCGCAAACTGATTGCCCAGTGTGCCAGCACCGTAAAAAAAGTTTCTATGGAACTCGGTGGTAACGCACCTTTTATTGTCTTTAACGATGCTGATATCGATGCTGCCGTTGAAGGGGCAATGATTTCCAAATTCCGCAATGCCGGCCAAACCTGTGTCTGTGCCAACCGTTTATATGTACAAAGTGCAGTATATGACCAGTTTGTCACTAAACTGGCACAAGCCATTGCCAAACTGAAAGTCGGCAATGGGCTGGAACAAGGTGTAACCGTTGGCCCTCTGATTGACGCCAGTGCAGTCAGCAAGGTTAAGGAGCATATTGCTGATGCCGTTGGCAAAGGAGCAGAAATCGTTACCGGCGGGACAGCAGACCATCACGGTGAGCTGTTCTTTCAGCCTACCCTGCTGAAAAATGTCACGCAGCAAATGAAAGTTGCCCGCGAAGAAACCTTCGGCCCGCTGGCACCAGTATTCCGCTTTGAAACCGAAGAAGAAGTGGTTAACTGGGCTAATGATACTGAATTTGGACTGGCCAGTTATTTTTATAGCCGTGACATCGGCCGGATTGTGCGTGTCAGCGAAAATCTGGATTATGGCATGGTGGCCATCAATACCGGCCTGCTTTCGAATGAAGCAGCCCCATTTGGCGGCGTTAAACAGTCTGGCCTTGGACGCGAAGGTTCCAAATACGGCATTGAAGACTACCTTGAAATCAAATATGTACTTCTGGCCGGTATAGACCAGTAATTCCTGAATCTAAGGCGGCATCAACACACGATGCTGCCACCTTCTTTTCTGCAAGAGTAAAACAATCCTGAATGCTTTGCATAAATCAGGAGAGCCCGTGGCCGACTGTAATCTGAGCATTCCAGCTTACCAGTCTGGCATTCACTACCACTTAGGAGGAACACGTTGAGTACATCATCCGCACTCAAAAACGGACTTAAAACACGCCATTTAGCCATGATATCCATTGCTGGCGTCATTGGTGGCGCATTATTTATCGGTTCCGGACCAGTAATCTACCATGCCGGGCCAGCCGCGATTCTTGCCTACGGCGCCGGCGGCATACTGGTTATGCTGATTATGCGCATGCTCGGCGAAATGGCTGTTGCCCATCCGGACAGTGGCTCTTTCTCTACCTATGCCGATATTGCTATCGGCCGCTGGGCCGGTTTCAGCATCGGCTGGTTATACTGGTATTTCTGGGCACTGCTCATGGGCTGGGAAGCATATGTAGCCGGTAAAATTCTTAATAACTGGTTCCCAATAATACCCATCTGGGGCTATATGCTGGCAGTAACAATAGCCTTAGTCATCATCAACCTGATGGATGTCAAAAATTACGGTGAATTTGAATTCTGGTTTGCTCTAATCAAAGTGATAGCCATCGTTCTGTTTCTGATTGTGGGCAGTCTGGCCATTATGCATTTATGGCCTTGGGGACAGGCAGATGCCAAAGGCTGGTCACATTTAAGCAGTCAGGGCTTTATGCCCAACGGTGTATCCTCAGTTGTCACCGCCTTACTGGGAGTAATGTTTGCCTATATTGGTGCGGAAATTGTTACCGTTGCCGCAGCAGAGTCCAGCCATCCGGCAACAGAAATCCGCAAAGCCACCAAATCCGTAGTCTGGCGCATTATTCTGTTTTATGTCGGTTCGATTTTCATCACCGTATGCCTGATTCCCTACAACGACCCACACCTGAACGATCCTACATGGGGCACATACAGCGTAGTATTAACCTCTTTAGGTATTCCGCAGGCTCGTCATATCGTCAATTTTATCGTACTTACCTCCGTATTAAGCTGTTTTAATTCAGCCCTGTATACCTGCTCGCGCATGTTGTACTCACTGGCCAAGCGTGGCGACGCACACCGGATAATGGCCTATACCGCGAAAAACGGCAGTCCGCAAATTGGCGTGCTCATTTCCTGTATCTTTACCCTGTTCGCCGTTTATCTGACTGCCAGTGCCAGAATGAACGTTTATGATTTACTGATGACAGCCACCGGCACCATTGCCCTGTACGTCTATCTGGCCATCAGCTTTTCACAGCTATTTTTGCGCAAAAAACTGGAAAAACAGGGGCAGACACTGACATACAAAATGTGGTGCTTTCCCTGGTTAACCTACGTTGTTATCGGGCTGATTATCGCCTCCATCATCACCATGGTTATTGAGGGAACCTATAAACATGAAGTGATTTACACCAGCATACTGGCAGCCATCATTCTGCTTATGGGCATACTGGCACAGGCATGCAAATTGGGCAGTAACATAACCAGAGCAGAATAAAACTGGCAGCCACTATCCACCACACTGAGGTTATCATTTTATATCAATATATTCACAAAGTTAGCCTAAGGTAAACATTGGGATAAATTAATTTAAAATTTATTCGCCATGTCAAGCAACTATTCTGTACACTATTCATTTTTCAAACTCAACCTGCGCAAAATGATTACACTAGAACAATGTCAGCAATGGGATGCCGCCGACACTCTGGCATCACTCAAAAACCAGTTTGAACTGCCACAAGGCATCATTTATCTGGATGGTAACTCCCTGGGCGCCAAACCCAAACAGGCAGCAGAGCGCGCACAGGCTGTGATTAATCAGCAATGGGGCACAGACCTGATTAATAGTTGGAACAAGGCCGGCTGGTGGGATTTACCCGTGCGGCTGGGCAACAAAATCGGCCGGCTGATTGGGGCACAGGAAAATGAAACCGTGGTTACCGATACCACCAGCCTCAACCTGTTTAAAGTTCTGGCTGCTGCGATACACATTCAGCAGAATAATGATAACAGCCGTAAAGTTATTATTGCCGAACGCGATTCTTTTCCCACCGATATTTACATGATTGAAGGCTTTATGGCTCTGATTAATCAGGGTTATCAGCTTCATTTAATCGACACACCTGCTGATCTGGCTACCAGCATCAACCAGCACACCGCCGTGGTAGTGCTTTCGCATGTCAACTACCGCACCGGCTACCTGCATGATATGGCTGCAACCAACGAACTGGTACACGCCCATGGCGCATTGCTCATCTGGGACCTGTGTCACTCAATTGGTGCCGTACCTATTGACTTAAATGGCAGTAACAGCGATTTTGCCATTGGCTGTACCTATAAATACCTGAATGGTGGCCCCGGCGCACCAGCCATGTTGTGGGTACATGAACGCTACCAGACTGCATTCAGCCAGCCCCTTTCTGGCTGGTGGGGACATGCAAAACCCTTCGACATGGCCGTAAACTACACGCCTGCCGACAACATACGCCGCTATTTATGCGGCACACAGCCGATTGTCTCCATGAGTCTGATAGAAAGCGGTATAGATATCTTTTTACAGACCGATATGCATGCTCTGCGGCGCAAATCCCTGCAACTAACCGACTTACTGATTGCGCTAACCGAACAGGAATGTGCCGGCTTTGACCTCACCCTGATTACCCCACGTGAGCATGCACAGCGTGGCAGCCACGTCAGCCTGCGCCATCCACATGGTTATGCCATCGTTCAGGCACTGATTGCCCGCGGCGTGATAGGTGACTACCGCGAACCCGAAGTTATCCGTCTGGGCGTAACCCCGCTATACCTGAGCCACGTCGATATCTGGCAGGCTGTGCAACACCTGAAACAGGTTTTGCTCAATCAGGAATGGGCACAACCCCAGTTTCATACGCGCGGACAGGTAACCTGATTTGCATTTTCAACTCAAACAGTTACAGGCCGGGCATAAGTATTCTGCTCGGCTTGTGCTTCTCATCATAAGGAAAAACGATGGGTAATTTCGAGCGAATACAGTCGCGGGAAACGGGGTTACACAAAAAACTGTCTGCCAGCCAGATGAGTATGATTGCCATTGGCGGTGCAATTGGTACAGGGCTGTTTCTGGGCAGCAAATTTGCTATTGGTTTTGCCGGTCCGGCCGTGATAATCAGCTATGCGTTGGGTGGGCTGATTGCACTGGCGCTGATGGGATGTCTGGCAGAAATGACCGTACAACACCCTACTTCCGGTTCTTTTGGTGCCTATGCAGAATTCTATCTACACCCAATGGCCGGCTTTCTGGTGCGTTACAGCTACTGGGCGTGTATCGTACTGGCCGTAGGCACAGAAGTCACCGCCATTGCCGAATACATGAAATTCTGGTTTCCGCAGGTAAACTCATGGATATGGATTGCCCTGTTTTCCTGTAGCCTGATTGGCGTCAATGCCTATAGTGTCAAAGCATTCGGTTCAGTAGAGTACTGGTTTTCCACCATCAAGATTTTCGCCATTATGGTATTCATTGTGCTGGCGGTAAGCGTATTACTGTCACAGGGCAGTATCAGCAGGATTGAGCATAATCTATTTAGCGGCGGTTTTGCCCCGCATGGATTTTCCGGTATCTGGACTGGCGTCATCATTTCCATATTTAGCTATCTGGGTATCGAAATGATTGCCATAGCCGCAGGCGAAGCCACCAATCCCGAACAGGCAGTAAAAACAGCATTCAAGGGCACACTGGCACGACTACTGATATTTTACCTGCTGGCACTCAGCCTGATTGTCATGCTGGTGCCGTGGCGCGAGCTGATTCAAGAAAATAGCACCAGCCCATTTGTTACCGTGATGCAAAACGTGGGGATACCCTTTGCCGACAGCATACTTAACTTTATTGTCATTGTAGCCGCACTTTCTGCCATGAACAGCATGCTCTACATCGCCACCCGCATGATGTTCAGCCTGTCCCGTGCCCACGAAGCACCACAAATATTTGGCAAAGTAAAAGGCAACGGCGTACCACTCAATGCACTGGCTTTGTCTTCTGCAGGCATTGCTGTGGCAGCACTGGTATATGTGTTTAATCCAGAAACCGCCTTTCCCATCATGATAGCCCTGTCCATGTTTGGGGCACTGTTTAGCTGGGGCGCAGTGTTTCTAACGCATCTGTGTTTTCGCATCCGCATGCGGCAGCAGCAAAAAACACTTAAATTCCGGGTTCCAGGATTTCCATTTATCACCCTAGCCGGCCTGATGGCCATCATCAGTATCATGATTACTACCTGGTTTACACCAATATTCCATGCCACCCTATTATTTGGCATTCCTTTTCTGGCATTTCTAATTCTGATGTATATTATTCAGGCATATCATAAAAAAAGCACAGGCAAATAAATAAGCCCATGCTTAATCGCATACAATAGCAGCTTCAATAGTAACAGCCATGAAGCTGCTATTTCATACTTCCATATCAGGATTTAACCGTAACAAATATAAATTGCAGCTTATTTAGCAGTGGCAAATATTGTCTGAGATCGAACCAAAAATTCAATCAACAACATGAAAGATATACTACAATCTATTTTATACAATTTGCGTAATCTAATTAACTAATTATACCTATGCTGCACAATCTGCCAGTACAAAACTGTTAGTATAAACCTTTGATTTCTTCATGAATATCGTCAACAAAACTCATATTTTCAAAATAGACAATAAATAAAACGGCTAAATAACGCATTCCCAAGAATACGATAAATAGCCGTTATCAATAAAATATTGCTTAAGCTGTTAAAATAATCCCTCAAATATATTAAAAGATTTGGATTTTTTTACTCTATGTAAATAATAGGCCGGATTGGCCAACTGTGCACACATCACTGCATTAATGGCTCCTATTCCTCTATCAGGTAAATTGCATATTGTAAAAATCAGATCAATTAAAGTTAAGAAAATTATTAATGATATTGCTTTACGCCACATACCCAGACATAAAAAATATAAGGGACCAAAAAAGAATGACCAGAGATTCCCTCCTATCTTCGCGCGCGACCAAAACGGCAATTTTTTAAAATTTTCTTTGTATTGAGCAGTTGGTTTTAATTTTGGTAAACCATTCTCTTCAAAAAACTCGAATCTGAACTGCCATACTGGCTTAAGATCCATGCTGGAAAAATCATATTTTTTTTCCGTACTGTTATCCATAAATGACCTTTTAATATACAACTTAAAAAAAGAAATCCTAATATTATATTTAACAAAAAATAATATTTTTAAAAATCAAATCCGAATTTTTAACGCAATTTATTATTTTAACCTATTTTATTAATATAAATATATTAAAATAATTTAATCAAAATTTTCTTTACATTTTATTTTATAAAACAGCTTCTAAAACCATAAACCCGTGTTGAACTAACCTATCTGAGCGATAAAAATAGTATGTAATCTCATACTGCTACTTATATTTTTGAATGTATTAATTTTTTTCTTGTCAAACAAAGCATATCGGAAAGAAATTATCATTACAGCAAAATAAATAATTGAATCTATCTACCTTATGCCACATTGCCATAAGTCACATCAAATAAAACAACTATTCAAACAGCAATAAAAAAGCTGCCTCAGACGAGACAGCCTTTATAAACCGTATAAACAGCTTTACTGATTTAATGTTAGTAATAAATGATTCATGCGTTTTACAAATGCAGCCGGATTTTCCAGTTTGCCACCTTCTGCCAGCAGCGCCTGATCGTATACCAGCTCAGCCAGCTCATTGCGCTGAGTTTCATCCTGTTCCCCTGCAATTTTCTTAATCAGCGGATGTTCCGGATTAATTTCCAGCGTTGGCTTGGTGTGCGGAATCTGTCCGGCCGCGCCAGAAGCTTCCAGCATGCGCGCCAGATGCTGGCTCATATCATGCTCACCAACCACCAGACAGGCCGGACTTTCAGTTAACCGCGCTGTTGCACGCACAGCATCTACTTTATCACCCAGAGCTGCTTTAACCTGCTCAACCAAGTCTTTATTGTCTTCTTCAGTTTTAGCCTGTGCCGCTTTTTCTTCCTCATCGGCCAGATTACCCAAATCAAGTGAGCCCTTGGCCACACTCACCAAAGCTTTACCATCAAATTCCGGCAGACTGTTTACCACCCATTCATCCACACGGTCAGTCAGCAGTAATACCTCAACACCTTTTTTCAGGAAAATTTCCAGATGCGGGCTATTCTTGGCAGCAGCATAACTATCGGCAGTAATATAATAAATTTTTTCCTGCCCTTCTTTCATGCGACCAATATAATCAGCCAGCGTCACATTCTGCTCGCTGCTATCATTATGCGTAGAGGCAAAACGGCATAAGCCAGCAATTTTATCTTTATTATTATAATCCTCAGCAATACCCTCTTTCAGCGTATTGCCAAATACCTGCCAGAATTCAGTGTATTTCTCCGGCTGGTTTTTCTTCAGGTCTTCCAGTAAAGACAATACCTTTTTCACACTACCAGCACGAATAGCATCCAGATCACGGCTTTCCTGCAAAATTTCACGTGATACATTCAGCGGTAAATCACTGCTATCAATTACCCCGCGGATAAAACGCAGATAGGAAGGCATCAGCTTTTTCGCATCGTCCATAATGAACACACGTTTTACATACAGCTGCACCCCGTGCTTGGGTTCACGTTCATACAAATCAAACGGCGCATGTTTAGGCACATACAGCAATCCCGTATATTCATGCCGGCCTTCCACACGAAAATGCGTCCACGCCAGAGCATCATCATAATCATGCGATACATGACGATAAAAAGTCTGATACTGCTCAGCAGTAATTTCATTTTTCGGCCGTTGCCATAAAGCCTGAGCCTGATTAACCACTTCCAGCTCATCTGAAGGTTTTACATTACCTTCCTCATCATATTCCGGCGCCTTTTTCATATAAATCGGCACAGAAATATGGTCACTGTAAGTAGTCACAATCCGGCGTAACGTCCAGTCAGACAACAAATCCTTTTCGTCTTCTTTCAGATGCAGAATCACATCCGTACCACGCGCAGCCTTGCTGATGGATTCAACAGTAAACTCACCATCACCGGCGCTCACCCAGCGCACCGCCTCATTTTCAGCCACACCAGCCTTACGGCTTTCAACAGTTACCCTGTCTGCTACAATAAATGCAGAATAAAAGCCTACCCCAAACTGACCAATCAGATTGGCATCTTTCTTATCATCACCCGTCAGCTTTTCCAGAAATGCTTTAGTACCAGATTTGGCAATCGTACCCAGATGTTCAATCACATCTGCTTCATTCATACCAATACCATTATCAGATACCGTAATCGTTTTAGCCTCCGCATCCGCAGTAACAGTAATTCTGAATTCCGTATCATCCCCAAGCAAAGAAGCATCATTCAATGACTCAAAGCGTAATTTGTCGCAAGCATCTGCCGCATTGGAAATCAGCTCACGCAAAAAAATCTCTTTATTACTGTATAAAGAATGAATCATCAACTGTAACAACTGTTTTACTTCAGTCTGGAAACTGTGTGTCTGTTTCATAATCTTTCTCAAAATACCTAAAAATAATTGTTGTAGATTCAAAATAAGGGCAGCACAATCCAGTTTCAAGCCAGCCTGTTGCCCAAATTACCAGCTTGCCCACTTACACCAGCAAGCAAATAAATACAGCCAGATATCAGCATCTGCATTTCCGCCAAAACTAATTTGCTACAATAGCACATTTACACAAGTCTACTAAAATTGACTCAACATTATGAATACCACACATCACTGCCTGCCAGATACACGTGCCTATCCTACCGACCACGTTAAAAACGAGCTGTTACTGCATGCAGCCAGTCTGGTAACGCCTACATCAAAAGCCCAAACCACCCTCGCCAGAGAAAGCCTGCAAGCAGAAATCACCCGGATGCTGGCACAAAATAATTACACCAACCTCTCAGTAGCACTGGCCATGGCTGCCAATAGCGATATTTACAATATCCTGTGGAACACCATGGAAACAGTATTACAGGCACACAACCAGACAGAAGTACAGTGGCTGGCTTTACCTGTCATAGTAGTAGGTGGTGCCAAAGAAAATATCCGCCTGCCCGAAACCATTCCCGCAACCGCCATCGCCGAAACCTTTAAAAACCAGCCCTGGGCTGAAGCCTGGAATAACATTCACTGGGCAGACTATCTCATCAACGACACCACCTTAACCCATATCAAGGCCAGCCAGTGGTTTGCAGCCAAACAAAACCCACAAGTGGCCGCTAACTTCCTCAGCCAGTTACCACATTCACCGCTACTGGTAGAAAGCGGGCAATCAGTACAGGTTTTCTACGCCCTGGGTTTTGCCAGCACAGACATTCAGCCTGCCCTGAACTGCAATCTGGCCGATACCGCCCTGCCCCTGATGCAAGTCTGGCAAACCCATCTGGCTACCGCCGGTGCCACCTTATTCATCAACCCGCTTTCTCCACAATCGCCCCTGAATGCCCTACGTTCAGGTAATACCATGCGTTTGCGCATGGCCTGCGATGTATTCACCACCAACGCCATACGCGCCATACGCCTACAAAGTCCGCGCGTAGGCGTCGTCATCGCAGCACAGGAAGGTGGAAAAATTCTGTTTGGCTTTAACGCTACCGACAGCGCATTCGAACTACAGCCACAAATTTTCCACTGGCCGCTCACTCAGGCTGATAATATCGACAGCATCGTACAAAATTTCATTGATTTACTGGCCGAATGCCAAGTTGAAAATATCCGCCTGCTGCACGAACCCATCAGCACACAGGCGCAACTTCCCAGTTATGCCCAGTCTATCAACATGATAGGGCACAATCCCCTTTTTCCACGGAGTCACTAACATGTCTGTCACCAAAGTCCTGTTTGTCTGTCTGGGTAACATCTGCCGCTCACCCATGGCTGAATATGTTCTGCGTGATCTGATAGCCCAAAAAGGCCTGAGTCAACAGATTGAAATTGCCAGCGCAGGTACTTCCGGCTGGCACAACGGCGAAGACATGCATCAAGGCAGTAAAGACATTCTGCATGCGCACAACATCAACACCAATGGCTTCCAAAGCAGCGAAGTAAAGCCGGAAGACATCGCCATCTACGACCATATCATCGCCATGGACGACAAAAATCTGCAAGATTTATCCCGGATTTTTGGCAGCAATCGCCCAGACAAAGTCTATAAAATTACCGATTTACTGCCAGACAGCGAATACGATTACGTACCCGACCCCTATTTCAGCGGCAATTTCAGCGAAACCTACACCATCGTCCACGCCGGCTGCATCGCCTGGCTAAACCACTGGCAAAACAACCGTACAAAATAGCCCAGATTACCCACCCAATTTATACAAGATAGCAACCTACTCAATAAAAAAGCAATATGGTAAAATTAATACCATATTTCAATTATTTGATGGCGTTCCAACCTGCCAAAGCCCCAAGCTTTGGCTTTGTTTTAACGCATAAAATCATCACAAAAACAAGGATTTCAAAATGGCAGGACACAGCAAGTGGGCCAATATCCAGCATCGTAAAGGACGTCAGGACGCCAAACGCGGCAAAATATTCACCCGCCTGATTAAAGAAATTACCATTGCCGCCAGACTCGGAGGCGGTGATCCAAACGCCAACCCGCGCCTGCGTCTGGCCATGGATAAAGCCACCGATGCCAATATGCCCAAAGACAATATTCAGCGTGCAATAGACAAAGGCACAGGCAATCTTGAAGGCGTTGAATATGTAGAACTGCGTTACGAAGGCTACGGCATCGGCGGCGCAGCAGTCATGGTAGACTGCCTCACCGATAACAAAACCCGTACCGTGGCCGACGTACGCCACGCATTCACCAAACATGGCGGTAATCTGGGCACCGATGGTTCCGTAGCATTCCAGTTTACCCATCAGGGCTATCTGCTTTTCAGCCCGGATGTAGACGAAGACAGCTTAATGGAAGCCGCACTGGAAGCAGGTGCCGAAGACGTCATCATTCAGGAAGACGGCTCCAAAGAAGTCATCACCGAGCCCTATCAGTACAGCAGCATCAAAGAAGCACTCGAAGCTGCCGGCTTTCATGCCGCAGATGGCGAAGTAACCATGCGCCCAGTCAACGAAACCGTACTGGCAGGAGCCGAAGCAGAAAAAATGCAGCGACTTCTGGATGCACTCGAAGACCTGGATGATGTCCAGAACGTGTACACCACCGCCGTACTGGAAACTGAATAAAACAAAACGGACTGCAATCCAGTCCGTTTTTTATTATTCACCGCCCCACAACCATTAGTACCTACAGATTCATGCAAGCCACAACCCAACTTTTCCAAACAGCTTCAGCCGGAGAATGTGCCGAAGTTCTCGATTTCTGGTTAAACGAATGCAGCCTTGATCAAGCACCGGATACACAGACAGTGCAGCAATGGCAGCAACTCTTCCAGCAGCGTGGCAGCAAATTTATCCGTCTGGCTTCCCTGTGCCAGCAATGGCTGAACGAAACCAACCCTCAATGAAAATTGCCTACCTTAACAAATGGCTGTTACTGGCCACCTGCTGGTTTATCGCCAGCATCTACTTTCTGTTTTTCAAAGCCAGCAGCAATCCGGTACCCATTCCCCAGTTCGACAAAATCTGCCACTTCGGCCTGTTTTTCGGTCAGTTCTGGTTACTGGCCAAAGCCTACTTCAGTGCCAACATCACCATACCACAACGCCTGTTTATCATAACAGCAATCATCTGGGCAGCAGCCAGCGAAACCATTCAGGCACTATTCACCACTCGTGAAGGGGATATAATGGATGCCATTGCCGACCTCATCGGTGCAGCACTGGCACTGTGGCTGGCTCAACAAATACAAACTGCTCGCCGCAACAGCAGCAGGGAGAAATACTAACAATGGATATCGACATTACCGTTTATCAGCAACGTCGTCAGCAAGTACTGGAACAAATCGGCGAAGATGGCATTGCCATTCTTTTTGCCGCACCAGAACAGCGCCGCAGCAACGATACAGAATACCCTTTTCGGCAGGACAGCTATTTTCATTACCTGACCGGCTTTCCCGAAACCGGCGCCGCACTGATAC
Organism: Snodgrassella sp. ESL0253; assembly: GCF_013344965.1. Lineage (NCBI taxonomy): Bacteria > Pseudomonadati > Pseudomonadota > Betaproteobacteria > Neisseriales > Neisseriaceae > Snodgrassella > Snodgrassella sp. ESL0253. Next base: position 206,481 of record NZ_JAAEDQ010000001.1, read on the forward strand.
TAAATGGCCGAGAACACAGCGCCACCTTGCTGTGCCGGAATAAAGACCCCAAACAAGAAATCTGGAATGGCTTTCGCTATGGCCACACAGCAGCACGAGAAATATTTGCTTTCGATGCCACCGACGACATCAGCCAATGGCCGACTTACCTCAGAAATGCCCTGCCCGGACATCGGCGCCTTTTTGCCCTATGGGGTTTGTATCCAGAAAACGACCCGAAACTAATCGAATTATGGTACGAAGTTGCCCGCATCGCTAACTATCGCAGCGCCAATGGCAGCACCCTCGCACCAGACAGCATGGTCAATCTTGCCACCATACTCGACCCAATGCGTCTCATTAAAGACCAGCATGAGCAGGCATTAATGCGCACAGCCGCCGAAATCAGTGCACAAGCGCATATCCGCGCCATGCAGACCACCCGCTCGGGACAATATGAATATCAGATAGAAGCCGAAATCCTGCACGAATTCATGCAGCGCGGAGCACGCTACCCTGCCTATAACAGCATCGTCGCCAGTGGCAAAAATGCCTGCTGCCTGCATTACGTCAGCAATAACTGCCAGCTTCAGCACAACGAACTACTCATGATAGATGCTGGTGCCGAATACCAGATGTATGCAGGCGACATCAGCCGTACCTTCCCCATCAGCGGCCGCTTCAATAGCGCGCAAAAAGATATTTACGACATCGTACTGGCCACTAATCAGGCCAGCATTGCCGCTACCGTCAAACAAGCCAACTGGCAAACTATCAGTGCCACAGCCATCAGCATGCTTACTCAGGGGCTCATAGATTTGCGTATACTGCATGGCAGCCTTGAACAAAATATCGAAACTAAAGCCTACCGACGCTTTTACATGCATGGCCTCGGCCACTGGCTCGGTCTGGATGTCCATGATGTTGGCGGCCGTTTTGATGAAAACGAACAGCCTATCCTGTTACAGCCCGGCATGGTAACCACAATCGAACCCGGCTTGTATATCAGCGCTGCCGATGACATACCAGCAGCATTTCATAACATCGGTATCCGCATAGAAGACAACGTACTCGTTACCGAAACAGGCAACGAAGTCCTTACCGCCTCCGTGCCCAAAACCACCACAGAGATAGAAACATTAATGCAGCATTAAAACAGCAGCATTACCACAATCAGACAGCAAAAAAGCAGCCAGCGAATTCCGCTGGCTGCTTTCTGTTGCAAACTCAGTACTTAATGATTCAACTGCCGCGCTGCCAGCTTCTGCTGTGCCGTTGCCACAACATCACTGCCAAATAAAGCACTCACGTTAGCTGATAGATAAAAAAGAAACAATTACACCATATATCATTTTGAAATTACGATTTTCAATAATATAATATCATTAACAATAGTGATAGAAATAGTTATATTTTTATATATAACAAATATATATATCACGTACTGGCCATAGATGGATAAACATGATCAAGCAATAACCGTTATAAATGACAAAAGGATAATCGATGATTCAGTATGCTATGGATTAAAATAACGTTACGGCAGATGGTAAATCTATTAAATTAAATATGTTTCGGGATAGGAGTATTTGACGTCTTTTCGGGCGTAAATCCAACAACAAATATTGCAGAATGTGCATTTAAGAATAAGGCAGCCCTTCCTTCTGGAACTTATGGGATAGTCCCGCGTCCTGAGGGTAGCTTTGCTAATCGTGTACAGACTTTCATAAAAGATTATATAAATGGAACAGACCACAGTGAATAGTTTGGGCTGTATAACAATCTAACGATGAGTAATCACCTTTTTGTTAATGACGTTGAAAGAGGCGGATTTAGGCTACATCCATTACGCCCAAATGGTTCCGGTGAATCATGGGGTTGTATAACATTTCGCCAATATTCGCAGTTTCAAATGCTTAGAAGGGCACTTCTTTCTACAAAAAAAGTTAAAGTCAAAGATGGCGTTCAAGCATATGAACAAATTGTCATTAGAGGAAACACCAATTATGCAAACTGCAGAATCAAATAGTCGCTTTCATTCTATTGCATTATTCATAGTTATTTACATAATATGTCAGGGAATAGTATTTTTCGTCCATCCTGTTTGGCAACTCATAGAAAAATTATCATTTCTCATAGATGATTTACTAAATATAACTGGAATCGCATTGGCTGATGGTGAATTTAATCCATCTGGATTATGGGTTATTTTTGGTGTTCCCTTATTATGTACCCTTATTATTTTCTACCTCATCAGAAAACTAAGTTAATTTTGACAATCAGGTAAAGCCTCTTTTCAGGATAAGATAAATACAATTAATTCTTTTACAACCTATACCAATAATATCAAGTATGGCTTTGGAAAAAATGACGTAATTGATTTTCGCTACCTGCATACAGACCTTTATCAAAAATAATATAAAGCTATTATTTGAATTGATTGCCTGCAAAAAAAGCAGCCAGCGAATCCCGCCGGCTGCTTTCTGTTGCAAACTCAGTACTAATGATTCAACTGCCGCGCCGCCAGCTCCTGCTGTGCCGTTGCCACAACATCACTGCCAAAGAGAGCATTCACATCAGCCTCATCAAACACATAGCGCGCATAACAGAAATCACAATTCACCTCAATACTGCCCTGCTCCACTACCGCTTCACCTACCTCCTGTCCGCCCAGCAACAGCAGCATATCACCCACCTTGGCACGGGAACAGGTACAGGCAAATTCCACATCCTGCGGCGCAAACAGCCTTACCTCATGTTCATGAAACAGCCGGTACAGCAAAGTCTCAGCATCCAGTTGCAACAACTCATCCCCGGTAAGCGTACCAGCCAGCGCAGACAATTCCGTCCAGCTATCTTCCTCGATATCCTGTTCTGGCAATCTTTGCAGCAACAATCCACTGGCATGCTCATCATCTGCCGCCAGCGTAATATGAGTCGCCAGTTGTTCCGAGCGCGCCATATAATTCATCAGCATCTGCGCAATACTGTCACCGGCCAGTTCCACCACCCCCTGCCATGACTCACCCTGAGCCGGTTGCAACGTCAGCACAAACATGCCGCCCTCACCCAGCAAATCCACTAGCCTCATATTCTCATCAATTACCGCAGACTCATCCCAGCGCGCAGTTGCCCGGCAGGTTGCTGCTGACGTAGCTTCCGCCACCAGCATTTTCAACACCCCCTTACCTTGCACCTGCACAATCAGATTACCATCAAACTTCAAATTACTGGCCAGCAACACCGCCGCTACCGTCAGCTCCCCCAAAGCCTGATGAATCGCCTTTGGATAAGCCTTATTCTGCGCCACATGCCGCCATACCTGCTGCAAATTCACATGCAGACCACGCACCGGACAATCATCAAACATAAAACGCGTCAACTGATCTGCCTTAGCCATCTTACTTTCTGTCATCATTACCATCCCAGCAAAATAATCAGCCAATATGGCCGCACCGGCCAAAAAAATCAAGTCAGATTATCGCCAAACCAAAACCTGAAAACCCCAATCAGTTCAGCATACGAAATATAAGAGCTGTATAAATAGAAAGCGATACACAGGGATATCAAAACACAGCAACTGCTCACACACTTGATAAAAAATAAATATTAATAAAATATAACTTTAAAGTTATAGCTTTCACTAGTACCATATCATTAATAATAATGATAGAAACAGTTATATTCTTTAAAACTGGTTACACTCAAAACCAGATTAAGCAACTACTATCATCATTAAATTTATTTCATTTTAATAGAGAAAAGAAGCGTGATAATCAATTACCAAATAAGCATGCAGCGCATTGACTATTCAACGCGGCTCCCCGAGTAAAAAAGCATGCTCATATGATAATGCAGTAGTGCATGCAAAAATTAAAACAGTCAGAGCGAAATTTGCCAAAGGCGAAAATTTTATGCCAGTTCAAAAATTGCTACAAACCTTTGCTATTTATGCTCATTAGTACATACACAAATGGTTGCATCCATCATTAGGCAACCTGCCGGCTGCGGAATTTAAAAACATCCACATATTAATTTTATTGTGTGCCAACGTATTGCCACACCAGAAAGAGAAATCATAGTTATACTATTTCAGTAATGACAGCTAATGAACTACTTTGAAAATGCAATAACAAATTATTTAACGAATTTAATTACAAAATTTTGATATAAAATCAAACCCAACTCAAAATTTTAAAACTAGCTTATGATATAAGCTAATAAATACAAATTACCCGGAGCGATGCGAACGCCCGACCCTCTGGCTCGTAGCCAGATACTCTATCCAACTGAGCTACGGGTGCAATTATTTTTTATTCTAATCTAAATAAAAAATACCGTTAAATTTCTCAGATTAAACTTATCCTGCATAAAAGAGGCCACTTCCCAGAGCTTGGTTCTTAATTTAGCTCATAATAACCATGCCCCCTATAATCTGCTAAAGATTAGTGGGGGCAGAAGAAAAATAGCCAACATAAATTCAACAACTATTTAGTTAATAACATCATCGATACAGTCAAAATAATTATATTCATAATCAATATAACAGCAATTGGACGCCCCATAAATTTTAACCAAGTACTGTAATTTACCTTAGATAATTGCAAGCCACCCATAACAACACCAGACGTTGGCGTAATCAAATTTACCAAACCACTACCAGCCACAAAAATCATAATCATAATATTAGGATCCATCCCTAACTTAGCCGTCAGCGGCCCCAGAATTGGTATAGAAACAAAGGCCAGAGCAGATGTTGAAGGAATCAAGAAAGACAGACCTAAATAAATCAAGTAGGCTACAGGAACAAAAATAACTGGCGACAACCCTGTTAACAGGTTTTGGGCTTTATCTAAAATAAATAGATCAAAATGTGTTTCCCCCATTAATACCGAAATAGAACGAGCAACAACAATAATCAACACTACAGATAAAATATCACAAGCTCCCGCAATAAAATTATCAACAATTTCTTTTTCTGACATTTTTGCCGCAATACCAATGACTACTGACATCAGCAAAAACCACATGGCTAAATCACCAAAGGTCCAGTCTCCGAAGTTACTGCCAGTCAAAAATGACGTCCAATCATTAAAAACGGTTATATTGAACTCTCCCCAAGGTATCAATGAAATTATCATTACAATAAAAGTGAATGCAAACAGAATTAAAATATTTTTTTCACGCCGTCCGAATCTAAGATGTTCTGTATTTTCCGTATTAAAATACAAATTCATTTCCGTTTGTTCTTGTTGGGACAATAATGTAACTGTTTTATCCTTTTTAATCCTTTTGGCATACCTCATCACATACCATATACAAAAAGCAAGCGTTGACAGCCAGAGGGCTGTTCCTACCGTAATTATGGTTCCCTGATTCGGATTATAGCCAACACCCTTCAATGCATCACCAGCCACACCAGTAGCGAAAGGATTTACCGTTGATCCCAATACCCCCGCTCCTGCTCCTAAGAGAATAACTCCCACTGCAATCAAAGTGTCAAAGCCAGCGGCAACTAAAGTTGCAGTGATAAGAACATAAAATGCAATAGTTTCTTCAGCCATGCCATATACAGTTCCGCCAACAGAAAACAAAAACATCAGCAGCGGGATAAGCACCAATTCTTTTCCTTTTAATTTCCGCACCAATGCAGAAATACCAGCTTCTAAAGAATTTGTTTTCATCGCCACATTGATAAAACCGCCCAAAACAAGAATAAATACCGCTATATTGATTGAATTTTGAAAAGATTTGAACGGAGCCATCACCAGATTACTAAGTGATGGAGAAATAACAGTAGAGACTACTTCTGAACTTTCAGGGAGAGTGACCGGAGTAAATGAATGACCAGATAATAATTTAGAAATAATCCATAGCAAAGTCAGAATAATAAATAAAATACTAAATGCTGATAAGGATTTTTTCTTTTCTTTTGATTGAGTATTTTTTTCAGATTGCATAATAACGAATCCTTAAAAAAAAGGTACCGCATTCATTCAATACGATACCTAATTTGCTTTAGTTAATAGTATGTTAGCTCAGTAGAAAACGATGTATTAATCTTCGTACCAGCAATACCTTTAACAATATCATCAATATCAGCCAAAGACCCGATGACTGCTGATTTTCCCGGATTTTCTCGTGCAAAATTTATGGCAGCCTGTACTTTTGGCCCCATAGAACCGGCGGCAAAGCCCATTTTCTCTAACGTATCCGGATGTGCCTCCTTAATCGCATGTTGATTTGGTTTGCCCCAATTAACAAAAGTTGCAGATACATCCGTTGCAATAATAAAAATATCAGCCGCAACCTGCTTTGCTAACACCGCCGAACAAAGATCCTTATCTATTACCGCTTCTACTCCTTTTAAAGTACCATCATCGTCATAAAATGTCGGTATACCACCACCTCCAGCACAAATAACCACAGTACCTTTTTCTAATAACCACTTAACCGGCCTAATTTCAAAAATACGTTTAGGAATCGGGCTAGGAACAACACGCCTGTATTGATCGTTATCAGGAGCAATACTCCAATTTTTTTCTTTTGCCAGCTTTTCAGCCTCTTCTTTTGTGTAAACAGGACCAATAGGCTTAGTTGGATTCATAAATGCCGGATCGTTTTTATCAACTTCCACTTGAGATAATAACGTTGCCAATGGAGTCTCGAGAGGAAGCAGATTACCTAATTCCTGCATAATCATATAACCAATCATCCCAATAGATTCTGCCCCTAAAACATCTAAAGGATATGAAGGAACATCAGTATATGACAAAGATTGCAATGCAATTAATCCCACTTGCGGACCATTGCCATGCGCAATAACCAACTCATTTCCCGGGTAAACCTTAGCAATTTGCTGGCAAGCAATTTTAGTATTCTGGCGTTGATTCTCAACCGTTAAAGGCTCTCCTCTGCGTAAGAGCGCATTACCACCTAAAGCAATGACAATTCTCATTTTAATTCCAATCGTTTTTATTTTAAATCAAGCTGGATACAATAACTGCTTTAATGGTATGCATCCTGTTTTCTGCTTGTTCGAACGCAATGTTAATAGGAGACTCAAATACATCCTCTGTAACTTCAATCCCATTTTTAAATTGGGGATATTGTTCGGCAACTTCCTTACCAACTTTCGTTTCTGAATTATGAAAAGCCGGTAAACAGTGCATGAACTTAACTCGCGGATTACCTGTAGCCGCAATTAATTCTTTATTAACCTGATAGGGAGTTAATGCATCAATACGTTCCCCCCAAGACTCAATAGGTTCACCCATAGAAACCCAAACATCCGTATGAATAAAATCCACACCTTTTACTGCTTTTTTGACATCATCAGTAACCGTAATACGAGCACCACTTTCCTCTGCAAATCTTTCACACATTGCTACTAACTCAGGCTCAGGCAACAATGATTTCGGGCCGGAAATACGAACATCCATCCCTAACTTCGCCCCGATTAACAACAATGAATTACCCATATTATTGCGCGCGTCACCAACATATGCATATTTAATCTCATTTATTGGTTTGCCATTAGAATATTCCAACATCGTTAATACATCGGCAAGCATTTGCGTTGGGTGGAATTCATCGGTTAAACCATTCCATACAGGAACACCGGCATAATCAGCAAGTTCCTGCACAACAGATTGCTTATAACCACGATATTCAATCCCGTCATACATACGTCCTAACACACGGGCAGTATCTTTCATACTTTCTTTATGGCCAATCTGTGAACCACTTGAACCAATATAAGTTACATTGGCGCCCTGATCATGAGCGGCCACCTCAAAAGCACAACGTGTTCTGGTAGAAGTTTTCTCAAAAATTAAAGCAATATTTTTACCTTTCAGTAACTGTTGTTCAGTACCTGTATACTTAGCTCTTTTAAGATCACGAGCCAAATCAATTAAATAATTAATTTCTCGTTCAGTATGATGAACCAAACTAAGTAAATTACGATTTTTTAAATTGAAAGCCATAATGAATTTCCTTTATTTAAATTTAAATGATTGAGTCACGGATAATTGGACAAGTCATACAATGACCGCCGCCACGCCCACGTCCCAATTCACCTGCATCCACTTCTAATACCTCTACACCGTGATCACGCATTATCTTATTTGTATAAATATCACGGTCATAAGCAATACAAACCCGTCTATCCAGCATAATTACATTATTAGCATCGTCCCATTGCTCTCTTTGAGCTTGGAAACTATTCCCGCCAGTTTGAATACGGGTAACTTGCGAACCTGTTACCTTGCCCATTGCTTCGGCAACAACATCAACAAAATGTTGCCCCTTATGTTCTTCAATAGTGATTTCTTCTTCAGCACTCCTTTTATATAAGCTGTAGCATTTAATCTGATCGACAACTTCCGGAAAAACTGAAAATAAATCATAATCTAACATCGAAAATACGGTATCCAGATGCATTGCTGCACGCGATTTAGGCATTTGACATGCAATTACCCTAGTTGCTCCATCCTCTTGACCACAAATACTTTTAGCTAATTGAGATACCATTTGCGGGTTAGTGCGTTCGCCCATACCAAGCAAAACGATGCCGTTTCCTATCGGCATGACATCTCCCCCCTCTACCGATAATGTTCCTGAACTTTCATCCGTATCGCCCCACCAGATTTTGGTCTTACCTGCAAAATAAGGATTAAATTTATAGATTGCGCGCATGATTAATGTTTCTGGACGACGTGCAGGCCAATACATCGGATTTAAACTGACACCGCCATAGATCCAGCAACTTGGATCACGTTGGAAAAGAGCATTTGGCGTAGGAGCAATTAAAAAATCATCATCGCTCATATAATTAAACATCAAATCACTACTTGTCTTAAAAGGTAAATCTGATTTTGTAATACCACCGAATAAAAACGCAGATAAATCTTCAGCAGCAAGCTCATTTAACCAGGCACGCACATCACTTAGCATATGAGCCCCAATGTTTTGAGGAATAAAAAGACGATCAAGAATCCAGTTTCTATGTTCTTTATTTTGTAATACTTCACTTAACGCAATATTGGCATCAATGACATGAACACCACGATCTTTCATTATTTTCACAAAGTTATCATGATCACGTTGAGCTTTTTCAACCCAAATCACATCATCAAACAAAAGATCATGGCAATTAGTTGGGGTCAATCTGTTATGGGCTAAATTAGGGCGACACACCATGACACTGCGTAATTTACCGCACTCTGAATTAACACCGAAATTTCCTGACATTATCAAAACTCCTCAATACATTATTTAACATGTAGATACTGAATTCAGAACTATTATGACTTTTTTGTATTGAAATTAAATTTTTTTAATTATCTATCTTTAATATATTTTGAAATTTTGTTTCAAACAATCCATGATTAATAGAATCAGATTTTAAATGTAAATTAAGCTGAAAAAAGTCCTGCAAAATTCTTCAAAATTCTCTATCATTAAACAAAAAGGGAAGCATGAAGTGACAAAACCAGCAGAACATCAAACAGTATCAATATCAGAAAAAGCCGAAGCTGACATACCTGTCAAAAGCTTTTGCGGCCAATACGAAAGAGGTATTTATACATTGCAGAAATGATAAAACAGCCAGTTTTCAGAAATTAAAAGTACAGGAGCAAATAAACTGACAACCCTAAACTAACGTAGCTATATTAAGTGATTTAACCAAATAGATTAATCAGGAGTACATAATGTATATCTTTTTGTTAACCTTTAAAATGCAAAAAGCATAAAACAGTTAACAATATATAGCACCAAGCATCCTCATAAGGAATTAAGCAATATGATACCAATAAAATATAAATTATTTGAACAAGATACATAATTTTCTATGCAATTGCTGTACTAACAATGAGGCATATATAATGAAATTAGATAACATTGATAAAAGAATACTTCGAATACTTCAGCGAGAAGGTAATATTCAAAATAATGAACTTGCCAAAAAAGTAGGATTATCTCCATCCCCCTGTCTGCGACGCATAAAAATATTAGAAGATGCCGGATTTATAAAACAATACGTAGCACTACTCGACAAAAAAACCATTAACAAACAACTAATAATATACGTCAGAATAAAGATAGATATTGCCAACACTAACTCTGCTGCCATCGAAAGATTTATTTATGAAGTAAAATTACTGTCACAAATCCAAGAATGTTATGTAATGGCAGGAGAAAATGATTTTTTACTGCGGGTTTTGTGTAAGGATTTAGAAGAGTATAGAAGTTTTCAAGTCAATACCTTAGCATTGTTACCAGGCGTCTGTAATATCAGAACAGAAATACCATTACAGGTTGTGAAATGGACAACAGAAATAGACATTTAAATATAGAAATAAAAAAGCCTGAATTTACAGGCTTTTTTATTTCTTACATTTTGTCTAATACATCTAACCCCAAAAGATGCATTCCCTGTTTTAAGGTTTTCCCTGTTAATCTGGCTATCTGTAAACGACTATTTCTGATTTCATCCTTTTCTTTTAAAATCGGATATTTTTCATAAAATTTAGAGAAAGAAGAGGCTAATTGAAATAAATAATTAGCAAGATAATGAGGCATACATTCTTTCGCCACAGAAATAATCACATCCTCAAACTGCAACAATAAGCATAACAGATTTATCTCATCCTGCTCTATTGCCCTGATAACATGATCAACATCAGGCTCAATAGACTGTCCGCTTTTATTAAGCAAACTTTGAATACGTGTATAAGCATATTGTAAATAAGGCGCAGTATTCCCATCAAAAGACAGCATGCCTTCCCAGTTAAAGATATAATCACTAGTTCTATTTTTAGACAGATCTGCGTATTTTATTGAAGAAATACCAACAGCAGTAGAAATTTTATCAATTTCTGCATCTGATAAAGCCGGATTCTTTTGACGTACCAATACCGCTGCCCTCTCTACCGCTTCATTCAGCAGATCAATTAACTTCACCGTATTACCATCACGAGTTTTAAATGGTTTACCATCCTTTCCCATCATAGTACCAAAGGCAATATGCTCTAACTTAGTCTTTTCTGTCGCGAATCCTGCTTTATGAACCGTTGCGAATAACTCTTTAAAGTGCAAACTTTGGCGGACATCAACAACATAGATAATCCGGTCTGCTTTTAACTGTCTAACACGATAGCGAATACATGCCAGATCAGTAGTCGAATACAGAAAACCACCATCGCGCTTCTGAATAATAAATGCAGTCGGATTACCGTCGTTATCTTTAAATTCATCCAAAAATACTACCTTTGCCCCCTCACTATCTACTGCTATGCCTTTCTGAACAAGTTCATCAACAGTTGGCTGTAAATCATCATTATATGAAGATTCCCCTTTCAAATTACTTTCATTAACCAACAATCCAAGCTTTTTATAGACGCCCAAACAATGTTTTTGAGACACCTGTACAAAGCGACGCCATAAAGCAAGAACCTTTTCATCGCCACTTTGTAATTGCACCACATAGCTTCTGGCTGTTTTTGCAAATTCTTCTGATTCTTCAAATCTTTTTTTTGCATTTCGATAGAATTCTTCTAAATCAGCCAACGCAACATCACTCTGCCCGACTTTTTCCGCTTCTACCATATAGGTAATCAGCATACCAAACTGCGTTCCCCAGTCACCAACATGGTCCTGACTAAAAGCATCATGGCCTAAAAATCTTAAAACTCTATTTAAAGCATCGCCAATAATACTGGCACGCAGATGCCCAACATGCATCTCTTTGGCTAAATTGGCAGAAGGATAATCAATTGGTATAATTTGTTTTGGTTGTTTTTTTACGCCTAGCCGTTCATCAAACAAAGTTTCAAATGCCCTCTGGCTAAGAAAACCGCTAGATAAAAAAATATTAATAAAACCCGAACCCAATATTTCGATACTATCAACAATCCCTTCTTCTTTTAAACTTGCTAAATTATTTACAACATTTTCAGCAACCTCTCTAGGATTTAATTTTAAAGATTTTGCTGCCCCCATGGCACCATTAATCTGATAATGGCCAAATTCAGCTTTCGATGCAGGGCGTAATAAAGCTGGATATAAAGACAAGCCACTAATTTCAAAAGCTTTATCCACATAATGACTTAAAAATTTTTGTAATTCCATTATCACACACCTCATCTTTTATATTTATACTTCTATATATAACATAAAAAAATATAAAAGAAATTATAATTATTAATAGAATTTATTGATAAATGTGCTTTTTATTAAATTATTTAACAAAATCTATAAATATATTGATACTAAACATATATTTATAAAAAAATATATACGCATACTAAAAACTAAAACATTAGCACAAATATAGCATATAAAATATAAACCATAATTTTTCTCATACAATTCAGAATTTCCTCAATATACCAGCAACATGCCAAGCATACTTCACTTACACAGACTTTATTAAAATAATAGTAGCCACACGCTGAAAAAGAATTACAAATATTGCGTAATTTCTTGAGCATCAAACCAAAAATAACCAGCTCAATAGCAAAATCGCATCAACATCAAAACAAACAGAAATTAAGATAATTATCAATGATTCTGGCCTAAATATAAAAATAGATACTTAAAACCTTGATAAACAGCTAGAAAAATACGGCAGTATGGAAACAATCAATATCAGGTAATTAAAAGTTTTAAATCTATCCAAAACCACATCAACTTATTACACATGCCTGTTAATAATATTTTTATCTATAAATTCGTTTATCTGACACCAGACATATATCAGCAAAATAAAAATGTCAGCTTCACAGCTTCACATCCAAAAACAAACAGCAAAAACTAGCAATAGATGTTGCCATTTATTTGTACCAGACTATGCTTTTTCGCCATTAAATTCTACCTACCCCCACCACCGTGCATTTATCGTAAAAAATAATTATTGCTTTCAGCTTATCTTTTCATTACATAGATTAAATTTTGTATAACCGATTATTTCCTTTATGTTAAAACTGTGATAATTTCTATATTAGCTATAGAGGACAAATCAGTATGAAGAGCATATTTAAACTGTATTTTAAGCTTAGCTGTTTAAGCTGCCTGCTACTGCTAGCTGGTTGTGATGATGATAAGCAGAGCGGCGATAAAGCGGCACAGCAGCAACCGGCACCTGTAGTACGCCATCGGGACAGATTTGGCCGCTATGATTCTATTGGTAATCTGGGCGGCAAGCCAGTAAGTATCCCTGGTGGAGTGGTGTTTACCTGGGTACACTATATCGGCGACCCGAGCGATTTCGATACCAGCAAACAAGCACAAAAATATCAGCGTCCGCCGATTACTTACCAATTGCCTATTGAAGGTTTTGATTTTCAGTACCGGCTAACAGATGGCGCGGTTAAAACCAGAAGAGAGCAGACAGATGAGGATTATCTGCGTGATAACAGAACTTTGATTCCAGAGGGGAAGCCATTTCCATGGGGCTATACCATTGTTTACAACATTGTTGATCCACACCAGCCACTTAATTTTAATAAAGCACTAGCTGACGAGTTACAAGCCACCAAGAAAGTCTGGCACTTTGACTATTTTGAACAACCGCAAAAAGTATATGGCTTAACTTATTTCAAAGCCAATAATGGGATTGATCCCCGTACCAATCAGCCGTGGCAGGATAATATCGCCGGACCGGATATTTTTATTTCCAAAAATGCGCAAGGTGATATTAAAACCTATATTCTGTGTGATTTTATTGGCGATGTTCAGCAATGCAACCATCGATTTTATCTTAACTATATGCCAGTAATGGTAGATATAAACTATAACCGGATTTATTTAGAAAAATGGCAACAAACCGAAAAAAATATAGCCGGCATACTGGATAGCTGGGTGGTTACGGATAAAGGCGCATTAATTAAGAAGCAGGCAGGGAAGATGTAAAAATTCCTGCTAATTATGTCTGTATTGTTAACAACTGATGAAAGAGGTAAGTAGATATCTAAGCTACAGCTTTTAATAAAAAAACTGGCAGCCATCACTGGCAGAAAATCTTGCCATTTATTTTTATCAAACTATGCTTTTTCGCCATTAAATTCTACTTATCCCCACTACAGTGCATTAATCGTAAAAATAATTGTTGCTTTTAGTTTATTATTTCATTACATAGATTAAATTTTGTATAACTACTTATTTCCTTTAGGTTAAACCTGTGCTAATTTCTATATTAGCTATAGAGGATAAATCAGCATGAAGAGCATATTTAAACTGTATTTCAAGCTTATTTGTTTAAGCTGCCTGCTACTACTGGCTGGTTGTGATGATGATAAGCAAACCGTCGATAAAGCGGCGCCGCAACAGCAGCCGGCGCCTATAGTACCCCATCAGGACAGATTTGGCCGCTATGATTCTATTGGTAATTTGGGCGGCAAGCCGGTAAGTATCCCCGGCGGTGTGGTGTTTACCTGGGTACACTATATCGGCGACCCGGGCGATTTCGATACCAGCAAACAAGCGCAAAAGTATCAGCGCCCGCCGATTACTTACCAATTGCCTATTGATAGCTTTGGTTTTCAGTACCGGCTGACAGATGGCGCGGTGATGAGCTATAGAGAGCAAACGGAAGAGGATTATTTGCATGATAACAGAACTTTGATTCCAGAGGGGAAGCCATTTCCGTGGGGTCATATTATTGTTTACAACATTGTTGATCCACACCAGCCACTTAATTTTAATAAAGCGTTTACTGACACTCAGCAAACTAAAAAAGAAGTCTGGCACTTTGAATATTTTGAACAACCACAAAAAGTACATGGCTTAACTTTTTTCAAAGCCAATAATGGGATTGATCCCAGCACCAATCAGCCGTGGCAGGATAATATCGCCGGGCCGGATATTTTGATGTCCAAGAATGCGCAAGGCGAGATTAAAACCTATATTCTGTGTGATTTTATTGGCGAAGTTCAGCAATGCAACCATCGATTTTATATTGATAATTTACCTATATTGATAAGCATAACTTATAACCGCCACTATTTGAAACTCTGGCAGCAAACCCAAAAAAATATAGCCGGCATACTGGATAGCTGGGTGGTTACGGATAAAGGCGCATTAATTAAGAAGCAGGCAGGGAAGGTGTAAAAATTCCTGCTAATTATGTCTATATTGTTAACAACTGATGAAAGAGGTAAGAATATGTCTCAACCACAGGTCTTAACTAAAAAAGATATAGAAGCTTGGAGCGAGCAAATCAAAACCGGCGAGCTGTCGGCCATAGGGGAAGTGTATCAGGCGCTGGCCCAAAAGGGCTATGACTATGCTCAATGGGCATTTGGGGTGGCCACGGCTGATACCCTTACTGGCAATGGCGCTTTGCAGTTTATGCAGGCGGTGGCCAAAGACCATAAGCAAAAGCTCCCCCAAGCGCGGGTTGACAGTGTACGGCGCGATATGGCGCTGGGCTATCTGGCCATGCTGCAAAAAAAACTGGAAAACGGCCAAGGCGGTAAAGATATTACCTATGAAGAAATGTTAGACTTTCATGTAAAAGTTTTTAATGACAATAAGCTGGATATCAGCTACTGGACGCTGTATACGCCGATGTCGATTATCCAGAACCATGCTTCGGCTACCGGCAGCAATGGTCAGGTGATTGGTGGTAAGCAGGTTGTGGAAAATATGTGGCAGCATATGCGGGCTACTAAGGGAATCAAGCTTAAAGGCTCATGGGTAAGCCTGATGTTATACGGAGTAATGCGGGATGCGCAGAAGGGCTACATTTACGTTAATAAGTCCAACGGTGAGGTTGCGCCAATAGACTACATTATCAAGACTGCTGCTTATTCAATTAATATTCCTATCGCTAATATTGTAGTAGGTACCGATGTGGAGAAGTTGGCTAATGTACTTGGCTATAAAAAGGTGGCCGTTTCCAGTGCTGAGCAGCAGCAGGCGCGGCAGTGGTGCAAAGATACGGATATGGCGGCTGCTTTCACTGCTTTTGCCAAGGAAATGGTTGGCGATAATATTCTTGTTTATGGTTCAACTCATACTTGGTATAAGGATTATGCTACGCCGGAAAACAGGCTTACCGGCAAGTTTTTTGCCAATCGGAATACTTCTGCTGCCACGCAGAAGCGGCTGGCCAATAACTGGCAATTGATGGGCGGCGCGAGTATGACTAAATGGATTATCGCCGCGGTATTAAATGAAAATCTGGCCGATAGTTCTAGCGCGCTACTGTCTTCCATTAATGAGACTAACTTTCTGGATAAGGGATTGGGGTTTGTTTTTGAGCCTAAAGCTGGGCACCGCAGGCCGATAGCGGGTGCAACAGATGAGTATGAATTCAAATATGAGCTGGAATATATTGATGCTACGCCGGATAGTGTGCTGAGTATTTTGCAGAATTTAACCAGTAAGAGAGAAACAGCTAAGGTATCGCAGTATTTACATGCGCTGTTGCAGTTGAATCCGGTGGTGGTATTGAATCCGGATTTTACGCCACAGCAAAGAAGTGTGGATGATGTAGGTGAAGACTGGATTAAAATCCGCTGCTGGGCCATTCAGGAGATGAAATACGCTAAGGCAGTAGAACACAATGAGTATGTACGTGCCCTGCTCCATGGGCTGTCGCCTACTCCGGCTCCCGAGATTGATATTAATCAGCAGCTAACCATGCATCTGCGGCAACAGAAAGAGCTGGTTGAGTCTATCCGGACGAAATATGGTTTTGGTAAAGATGATGTGATTCGTTTTCGTGATGAGAATACCGGCCTAAGCTGGGTGACCAATGGTGCGATAACTCAAGCCGGCCATGTGGTGCTGATGCTTTCTGATAATGCCACTGGTACTCATTCTGGCAGTAGTTTAGGCGATGTGATTATAGGTGGTGGCGGTGATGATGTTATCGATGGCGGCGCTGGCGATGACTATTTATATGGTGGTGCCGGGAATGATACGTTGATTGGCGGTAGCGGCAATGATTTATTGTCTGGCGGTGAGGGAACAGACCGTTATTATTTCAATGCAGATGATGGGCAGGATCGTATTATCGATAGTGATGGTAATGGCTATATCTATCTGGACAATAAGATTTTTTCATCATATCAGTGGATAGGGAAAGAGCTGAATGTATGGCAGTCAGAGGATAATAAATGGCAGGTGTGGCTGAATAAAACCGGTGATTTATGCATTCAGTCTCTGACAGACAATAAAGATATTCTTGCTATTGAGGGATGGAATGAGCTTAAAGGGAATAAACTCGGCATTAATTTACCCAATATGCGCCCGCCTAAGGAAAAAAATAAAATTCTGGGCGACTGGCGCACGAAAATCATTCATGTAGAAGGCCATTTTGAGGAAGAATTAGAGTCTCTTAAAGGCCATTATCACTATGATTGGGATAAGCGCAGTGCCGACGGCCGTATTATCGATGGTAAACACGAAAACGGTTTTGAGGACGTTATTTTCGGCACAGCCAAGGATGATGAAATTTCGGGGCTGGACGGCGGCGATGCTATTGATGGCATGGCCGGTGATGATGTGATTCTGGGTGGCGATGGCATTGATCTGCTCGCAGGCGGCGGTGGCTCCGATACCATCAGAGGTGGTGCCGGAGATGATTATATTTTTGCCAATAATCATTTAACGATATCTCAACGAGAGAAGCCGGATGAGCGCTGGAAGCTGCCTGATTTTGGTAAAAAACCGATTCATGCTGGCCCAAACTGGGGTATATTTTTTGACAGAGGTAATTATTTGAATATCTCTGGTATTAGCGACTGTTTTGATGAGCCCATCTCTGCTGTAGGCGGTATGTCATATGGGGGAGATTTTCTATATGGTGATGAGGGCAATGACTTTATTGTTGGCGGTAATCTGAATGATTATATCGAAGGTGATTCGGTAGCACCGGGCAGTACGCAAGAAGGAGATGATGTCGTTTTTGGTATGGGTGGCAATGATTATATTGTCGGTGGCAAGGGTAAAGATATCTTATATGGCGATGGCCTTGTTAGACGTGGTCACTTAAATTCTCTTGCTAGCTGGGCTCATGGAGATGATCACATTGATGGCGGCGAAGGTGATGATGAAATCATTGGTGGTGGCGGCAATGATGTGATTATTGGCGGCGATGGTGATGACTGGCTGTATGGCGATGATGGTGGAAAGACATTAAGAGAAATACTTGATAGCCAATATCATGGTAGTGACACCATTTATGGCGGTGCCGGTAAAGACTTTATTGTAGGTGGTGGTGGCGATGATTTTCTCTATGGCGGTAATGACGAAGACATTATATATGGCGATTCTTATGATATGAATAGAAATTTTTCACAATCAACATGCAATGATCATATCTGGGGCGATGCCGGTAATGATGAGCTGTATGGTGGCTACGGAGACGATGTGATTCATGGCGGCGCTGATCATGACAAAATTTATGGCGGCCACGGTAATGATGAGCTTTATGGCGATGAAGGCAATGACGTTATTTACGGGGATGATGAGAATAACAAAGAAATTCAGGGTGCAGACTATATTGATGGCGGCGCCGGCAATGATAGTTTAATAGGCGGCGGTGGAGACGATTGGATTTTCGGGGGCGATGGCGATGATAAGATATGGGGTGATGAGAATAAAAATTTTGTCGATGCTGACTGTTCAATAAACGGCAATGATCATCTGTTTGGCGGAAATGGTAATGATATTATTGATGCCGGATATGGTACTGATGAAGTTGATGGCGGCGAAGGAAATGATGTTATATTCGGCGGCGGTGGTCATGATTACCTTTATGGTGGAAATGGCGACGATATAATTATCGGTGATTTCAATAATATTATTGGTTGGGGAGTTGGTTCGGATGGTTCTCGTGATCCTATTTTAATTACAACCGAAAATTCTAAATATACCGGCGATGATGTTATATACGGCGGAGAGGGTAATGACAGAATATATGGAGATGTTTTGCAAGAATTAGAAAGTTTTTCTGGAAATGATGTTTTATATGGTGAAGGAGGAGACGATTATATTAATGGGGGTTATGGTAATGATTACATTGATGGAGGTATCGGTAATGACCGGCTAATTGGCAGTGGTGGTGATGATGTGATTTATGGTGGTGATGGTAATGATATTATTTATGGCGACAGTGAAGAACCTGTAAATAGCGATAATGCAAAAACCAGTGGTAATGACGTTATCTTCGGCGGAGATGGAAACGATTTTATCAGTGGCGGCAGCGGCAATGATAATTTACAGGGTGATGATGGCAATGATCAGCTGTATGGAGGCCTGGGCGATGATAATTTATATGGCGGAGCCGGTAATGATTTGCTTAACGGTGGTAAAGGCAATGACTATCTAAATGGCGGTATGGGTGATGATATGTATGTAATTAAAAACGGCGACGGCATCACTACAATTGAAGACCATAATGGATTGTCTTATATTAAGGTTGATCAGATAAAATCGCTTACTTTCAGTGCTTATAAAGACGGAATAGTGATTAAAAACGGGGTTAAAGGCGATATTATTTATCTGCTCGGCTATAATTTGAAAAACCGGGGCAAAGATTCTGATTTAGGCAATATTATATTTACCGAAGATGGTAAGCATGGGCAAACTTTATTAAGCCTGCTTACAAAGCGAAAACCTGTTGATATGCCCCTTATTCCGCAGTTTGAAAAAGATTCGGCTCTCAGTAATCACCTGTTCCATTCTGCTGACAATAGTCTGCATGAAGATTCAGGCAATTATGCCGCAGGCCTTGCCAGAATTCCTGTAAAGAATGCGGCGCCGGATAACCATGCCAATGAAATTATCAATTCCGGTTTTAATTACGCTGATGCGATGCTACTCAAGCAGGCAATGGCGGCTATGAGTTCAGGACTTGTTGATAGCAGCATGGCAATATCACCGCCACAGGATAAACTTTTAGATACTGCTAATAATTATTTGAGTGTTTCGGCTGTATAAAAGCAACTTTCTGTTCTGTTAATTTGAATTTATGCCTGTAACAACAGTTACAGGCTTTTTTTACGGGCAAATATTGGCATCAGTTATCGATTACTATAATCAGGATGTATAATCTTTACTTGATGAAACAGCAAATATTAAATTATTAATTTATTTATGGAGAAATAACACATGTGCCAGTTGTTAGGCATGGATTGCAATACGCCCACTGATATTGTGTTTTCTTTTGAAGGTTTTCGTTTGCGTGGTGGTTTAACGGATCATCATGCTGATGGTTTTGGTATTGCTTTTTTTGAAGGCCATGGTGTACGCCTGCTTCAGGATGACAAGCCCTGTGCTAGCTCACCGGTGGCTGATCTGGTGCAGCAGTATAAAATTAAGTCGGAAAATGTGATTGCACATATTCGCAAGGCTACGCAGGGGCAGGCTCATCTGGTAAATACGCATCCGTTTGTACGCGAATTATGGGGAGAATACTGGGTATTTGCCCATAATGGTAATCTGCGCCGCTTCGCGCCGGCCGGAGGAGAATATTTTAATCCGGTAGGTACTACCGATTCCGAGCAGGCATTTTGCTATCTGCTTGAGCAGCTACGCCAGCGTTTTCGCCACAAGCCTACACGCGAGGTTTTATTTCATACAGTAGCAGAAATCACTGCTGAACTGCGCCAATACGGGCTGTTTAATTATATGCTTTCTAATGGCGACTGGTTAATAGCCCATGCCAGTACCCTGCTCTTTTATATTATCCGGCAGGCACCTTTTGGTAAGGCCGTTCTGGCAGATGAAGATGTGGCCATTGATTTTTCCGCCGTAACTACGCCGCACGATCGAGTGGCAGTAATTGCCACCCTGCCTCTTACCTGTAATGAGCATTGGCAGCAACTGGCCATTAATGAGCTGGTGATGTTTAGTCAGGGAGAAATTGTTTTGCGTGATTGTATTCAGCCGCCGCAATATATGAGTGTGGAAGAAGGGCTGGCCATTGCACGTAAAGCGGGGGTAAGTATGTAATGGCTTATTGAAACAGATGATTTATTTATCTGGTACAAGGAAAAATTTTAGTCTGCGGGTTGATTGCAGTAAACACAATATCGCTGATTTTGATGATTGCCAGACAATAGCATGCATTTATACAGCATAGTATTAGCTGTTTATTTTGTTGGTTTACGTGCCTCTGTAGCCGGTAAATACATTCTACTTTTAATTTAATCTTACCGGCTAATCAACATCGGGATATTTGTATGCACAAACAGACTGTGTAATAACAAACTGCAATGGATTTCTCTGTCTAATAAACTAATTTACGTGCTATACCAGCGAATCAATACAGATTTAATATTGAAGCATTCACTGCTTTGAATTGGCATTTATTGCCAACTTATTATTTTTACAGCAGTATTGGTTTATTCTACTGTGTAGATTCAGGTTTTTATACGCTATAAATAAAGCCATTAACACACAGGCTCCTGAATGTTCAGGAGCCTGTGTGTTAATGGCATAAGCCTTGATTACAATGTTAACGGTATCGGAATTACATAAAACCGTATATCAGGATAGCAATTACCGCCACAGGGATAACAATCCGGCACAAGAACTTCCAGCCAGCAAATATTGCCGGGCTTAAATTCAGTTCCTGCCGAATGGTTTCCTGCTTCATCAGCCAGCCTGCAAAAATAATGGTACCCAGACCGGTTAACGGCAGCATAAGTTTACTGGTGATGTAATCCAGAAAATCAAAAATATTTTTTCCAAATATGGTGACATCCTGCCATGCATTAAAGGACAACAGACAGGCAATACCCAATGCCCAGATAACCACACTGCTTGCTAATGTAGCTGATTTACGGCCTAAGTGAGTTTTCTCTTCCAGCAGTTCTACTGTTGGTTCCAGTAATGAAATAGAGGAAGTGAGTGCAGCAAAGGTAAGGAAGATAAAGAACAGTACACCGATGATGGTACCGCCAGCCATATTACCAAAAGCAATCGGCAAGGTAACGAAAATCAGGCCGGGGCCTTCCGCCGGTTGCAGGCCGTTGGCAAATACCAATGGAAAAATAGCCATACCGGATAATACGGCCACGATTACGTCCAGAATCACAACGGTACGGGCGGTGGAAATCAGATTAACATCTTTGCCCAGATAG
Source organism: Snodgrassella sp. ESL0253 (assembly GCF_013344965.1). Classification (NCBI taxonomy): domain Bacteria; kingdom Pseudomonadati; phylum Pseudomonadota; class Betaproteobacteria; order Neisseriales; family Neisseriaceae; genus Snodgrassella; species Snodgrassella sp. ESL0253. The sequence continues at coordinate 228,563 of NZ_JAAEDQ010000001.1, forward strand.
GAGCCATAGGCCATCATGATGCCCATACCCAGAGACAGACTGAAAAATGCATGTCCCAATGCCGCCAATACTGCTTTACCGGTAATGGCAGACCAGTCTGGGGTAAACAGGAACGCAAATGCCTTGCCAAATGATGGGCCACTGACAACGCCAGCATAAATCACCAGTCCAATCAGCAAAACACCCAGCCCCGGCATCATGATTTTGCATGAGCGCTCCAAGCCAGCACCTACACCCATGGCTACAATCAAGCCAGTAGCCAACATAAACACGGTATGCCAAGTAAGCAGATGGTTTACACTGCCAAGAAACTGCTCAAAAACCTGGCTGGTGCCATCACCATGCAGACCTTTAAAAGTACCATTGGCGGCAAGGAAAATATAGTCAGTAGCCCAGCCACCAATCACGCTGTAAAAAGACAAAATCAGGAAGGAACCAAGTACACCGATAATGCCTACCCAGCGCCATGATTTAGACCGCCCTTCAGCAACAGCCACATCTTCCATGGTGTGAATCGGATTTTTCTGTCCACGACGGCCAATCAGCCATTCGGCTACCAGAATCGGCAAGCCAATCACGAACATACAAATCAGATAGGTGAGCACAAAGGCAGAACCACCCATCTGGCCGGCCATATAGGGAAATTTCCAGATATTGCCCAAACCTACTGCTGAACCTGCTGCGGCGAGCATAAAACCCATCCGCGAGCTCCATTGTGAATGCGATTTTTTCTTTGTTCCGCCACTCATAACTGCCCCTTACATCCTAATTCAAGATTCAATAGAAAACTCAACATTTAACTCAATAATGTAAAATTAATTGGTAATCATGCCATGAATCGCTTTTTTGGACAAGAAATGATTGCTTATGTGCTATCTTTCCGGCTATCAACCGGATAATTTAGACATTATGTCCAAATTATCCGGTTGGTGTATTCAATTAATTCAACATCTGTTAAGGCAGATGATAATTTATGATTACAGTAAGCGATGTTGTAGTGCCGGTAATTTGGTGCGTACCGATTGCAGGAATTCTGCATCCAGCTCAGCACAAATAACGCCCTCGCCTTCCGGTAATGAGGCGATTACTTCACCCCACGGATTAATAATCAGGCTGTGGCCATAGGTACGGCGGCCATTCTGGTGCTGCCCGCCTTGTGCTGAAGCCAGTACATAACACTGATTTTCAATTGCTCTGGCTGTTAATAATGTATGCCAGTGTGCCTTACCGGTGGTATAGGTAAAGGCTGCCGGTAAAACCAGTACATCAAATGGGAGCTGGGCACGGAAGAATTCAGGAAAACGCAAATCGTAACAAATACCCTGCGCCACAGCGATATTATCAACTTTCAGCTCCGGTACATCCATGCCGCGCAATATGGTATCGGCTTCGGCATAGTATTCATTGGCACCGCTGTAACCAAACAAGTGCATTTTGTGATAGAAACCAAGCAGCTCACCGGCACGCCCATACACCAGCATGGTATTAAGCACCTTGGTTTTATCGGTACTTTGTAAGGGTATGGTGCCACCAAACAATACAATACCCAATTCAGCCGCCAGTGTTTTTAAGGCAGTTTGCAGTGGCCCATCGCCAAATGTTTCTGCTACAGCTACTTTGTCGGTATCGTCTTTACCCATAATTGGCCAGTATTCAGGTAATACCACCCATTCAGCCCCTGCTGCGGCAGCCTGCCGCACTAATCGCTGCATAGACTGGATATTTTCGGCAATGTCAGTACCCGAAACCATTTGTACAATGCCAACGTTGATATTCTTCATGTATTGCTCCTTAAATACTCAAAAACTGATGCCATAACTGTAGCAGTAGGATTATTTATAGCCTTAACTGGATTGATACGCAAATAAATCAATATTTATTGTGATAATGCAGGTAGTTGCGGTGATGGTAAAGCATTTGTTGTAGAAATGTTATTCCGATTTCCAATAACATATTAATATTAATTAATAAATTTATACTTATATAAATTTATTTTGACTTTAATATAAGGCTATTACTAGAATTATCATGAAATTAAACAGAGGTTAATACTTAGCTGCTTTAACAGTATAAGAGAGGAATAGACAGTAATACAAACCAGACTACTACTTTTAAAAATATGACCTGAATAGCTGATGATTCAGCTATATAAATAATTACAGCAGAATTAAATATCAATTTTTTCGGATTTACTCAGGAACAATCATAATGTATCTACAAAGCTTCACGATTAAAAATTTCCGCAAGTTCGGGGAACATGACAATGAAGTCATGTTTGCTGATTCTGTGTAAATCAAATTGTACCTACACTCTAAAATAGCATTGCCTCAAAGTAAAAAATTATTTTAATTATTTAGCATAAAATTGTGTATATTTTAGGTGGTAACTACACATATTATAGCTGACATAAATAAGTAAAAAATGTTCTAAAAATTATAAAATATAATTGCAAATAATTTATATTGTTTGATTATTAAGGAGGAGCTATTTTTAAGAATAATTGCTGAAACTTTCTCCATCGAACGATGTCTACATCTTTAACAAAAGCCAATAATCCTGAAAGATGATTATATAATCCATAAGGTGTATCAAATTTTTCATGTTTTGCTACCTCCAACAGAGTATACTTGTTAATAGCGTATAAAAGACGTTCAATTCTCTTATATGTTTCTTTCGGAATCCGTGGGACAGCTCCATCAACGAGTAATCCTAATACAAGCTTTCTTGCTCCGGGACCGGCGATCCTAGTTTTCTTAGCATTCTCATAAAAATCGTTTTTTCGGATAGCTTTAATTATCGCTTTGTGTATATCTGTAATAATTTTTCCTCTAGGAAGACTAGAAAGTGAGGAAAATGTAATATCATCAGCATACCTTGTATAAATCAGTCCATATTTATCGGCTAACTCAGTGAGAGAATTATCTAATTTAAATGCAGCCAAATTACTTAACATTGGGCTACTCGGTGCACCTTGTGGTAATACCCCGATTAGCCCACTGTGATCAGTGTAAAATTTATAATTTGACATGTAGCATAAATTTCTACTTTTATAATTTAGTAGTTTGAAAAAATCTTTAGGTAATGCAGTTGTTGTACATATTCTAGCTAATTCAAAAGCTAAAAGTGGACGATACCCATTATCTTTGAAAATATTATATATATCAATTTCATCTATAGAGTAAAAAAAATCTTTTAAATCATATTGAAATAACCAACGAGCTCCACAATGAGATAAAGCACAAGCATGTATTCCACCTTTAGAATGAAACGCAAAAGATGCATGATGAGGAGTAATTTTTTGCAAAATTTCAGTATTAATAAATTGTTGAACTTTAAATAATTCTTTAGAAACCCGATGAATATGTCGTCGTCCGCCAGATCTCTTTTTTATAGTAAATATTCGATAGTTAGCCATCTCACGATAACGCATTACTGTTTTTCTTAATAACAAATAATTAACATTAGTGATTTTTGACAAATGGCGTAAGGTAAAAATTACCGGAAGCTGCCTACGTTGCAAAGATATTGCGTAGTTTGTAAGTTCTTGAGAGGATCTGTTACCTAATATAGGTATTGATTCCTGAAGAAGATGGTGTGCTGACCAAGTTTCCATTCACTTTCCCTTTTGAGGTCCCTATAGGGAACCATTAGTATCAAGTTCCACCTAAGGCTGCGAGGTAAGCGTTGGGACTTGATAGTAAAGGGCAGCATAACTGCCCTAACGTCAGATCTTTCCAGAGATGCCTATCCGGTATCCCCATCTATATCACTTAAAGCTTCAATAGATTCTGTTGATATCTGTGATATCAACGGCTGAACAGTTTATTGCTCAACACACCATGAACTAGGAATATACATACTATAGTCCCATAATTGCAAGCTAATATTTTTTGATGATTGATGAAAAATATCTAAACCTCTTGGAGTCAACCGACGAGAACCTGATGTTACTAAATTTGTATCAATTGCATGTTGAAGTAATTTTTTAGCATACCTTGAATCAACACCAAGTCTTTGAGCAATACTATCAACATTTCGAACTCCCTTTTTAATTAATAATAAAAGATCTAAAATTTCGTTACTAATCTTAGTATTTTTTTTAACTTGATCCTTGGGTATTTCTAATAAATCCATGAGCCAAGAAGGTATAGCCCGACCAGGCATAAGAGCTTTCCATTTCTTTTTCTTATCAACAAACCATATTAATCCGGGAATATTATTTGGTACACTATGGTAAAAAATAATATTTGAAAAGATTTTTCCATATCCTAAACGAGCCCAAGCTGGAATTTTAGTTTGATTTTTACATAATTCTATTAGTTGATAGTAATTTTCCCCCCAACGTTTTTGATATAAGGTTTGTTGGTAAACTGTATTGCTTATAAATTCAATTTTTGAAGATTTTCTAAATTTACGCTTGCCATGATCCGACCCCCTAATTTTTGTAATAATATTTTTTTCAGATTCTTGCGGACGAGCAAAACTAATCACATAAATTTTAATCCAACCTAAACTCCACCAACTCAAAAATGTTGGATGATTTAACATTGCATTAATAAAATCAGAGACTCGATCTCCACTTCCTATTGCATCATCAATTAAAATATAATTACGAACACGATTTTTCTTTAATTTTAATAGTGAAGGATGATCTAGCAATTTATTTTCATTAGCACGAGTTAAATTCGAAATTAGAGAATATACAAGATCTTCACTACCTAAAGATTTACCAGGGCGAATAATAGGTTCTCCATCTTGACCCCACCAATAAACAGGTGGTGATTCCTCAGCCTTATCGTTATTCTTATCCTGTTTTAATTTCCTCACTGAATATAAAGCGAAAGCACTTGCGCTATCTATTATTTCTGAAATAGCTTGCTCAAGCCATGTCGCATAAACATCACGTGAAACAAATTGTAAACGACTTAACAAAAGTTTGGCTAGGTGTCTTTGGTCCTCTGAAAATTGAGATAACCATTCTTCTATTTCAGCTGAATTATCTATCTTTTCTGGAGATAAGCTTTGTAAAAATAATGTTTTTTTGGTCATAGTAAATCATGCTTAGTTTTCATAAGTATTATCTATGATTTGAAGATTGAATTTTCAATAAAGATTTTATAACTTTACCATACCAATTCATATATCTATTTGTATGCTTGAAAGGTTTATTCTCAATTTAATATCTACTTAGTTTTTCTGTAAACACCCCATTAGTACACAACATTCGTAAAGAATTTCGCAGCATATTTTAGTATTCTATATTTGATAAGCTTACGGTTTCAGCTTTCTGTTCCTTTAGGAATTGAATATCGGATATTTACATATTACAGTATTTATTTCGCCACCTAATAAAGCTGAATCGTTTATACCATATTATCGGAAATGCTTCTTAACTGGAATATCGGCATCTGTTTCCTTAAAAATAGATATGATTTAATGCTCCGTTATTTTTCATATTTAAACCCTCTTTCAGTTAATAAAAGAATTTTCTACGTGGTAATTACAGTAATGGTTAACTCAATAAAATAAATTATTGGTACCAAATACCAGTTGCTAAAAAAATTCTGGATATTGTGCTTAATTGAAAAGCTGATATCCAGAATCATTCTTTAAACTAATCAAATACTTTACGACAGGCGTTGCTGACATTGCTGGCAGATACCGGTAAGTACGATATGTTCATCATTGAGCATAAAGCCGTTATCGGCCGCGCGCTGGCGCAATGCTGCCCATTCGGAACTCAGGCTTTGTTCATCTACGGCGCCACACTGGTTGCACACCAGTACAAAATCGCTGTGATGTATGTTGTCTTGCTGACAATGGCTGTCACATTCATGCTGAACATGACGGCAAAGAATATAGCCGTTAACCGCCGGTATTTTATGCAATACGCCCTGCTCTGCCCAGAAATCCAGTGCCCGATAGGCGGTGGGCGGGGCAACGGTATTGCTGCTGTGCTGTTGCATATGTGCCAGTACCTGATAGGCTTTAATCACGCCGTCCATGTTTAATACAATATCCAGTACCTGAGCACGTAGCTGGGTAACGGTAACGCCCTGCTCTGCGCACTGTGCCATGATACGTGCTTTATCTTCGGCTTTGGATTGCCATGCTGTATTGCTAGTCATGCCTGCCAGCCTTATGCCAGATCGCGGGTAACGCTCAGGCCGGCAAAGGTTTGTGATACTGGCATGATTTCGATGTGGTTGACATTCATATGGGCAGGAGTTTGATAGAGCCATAACACGGTGTTGGCGATATCTGCCGGTTGCAGATAGCTGATATTTTCATACACGGCCGCGGCCTGTTTGTCGTCGCCGCGAAAGCGTACATTGGAAAATTCGGTATCACCACACAGGCCGGGAGCAATATTGGTAACGCGAATACGAGTGCCGGCCAGATCAGTACGCAAATTCAGGCTAAACTGGCGTACAAAGGCTTTGGTTGCACCATAAACATTGCCTCCTTTATACGGCCATGCGCCGGCAGTGGAGCCCAGATTGATGATATAACCGGCATTTTTGGCTATCATGCGCGGCAGTATCTGCCGTGTTACATAGGTTAAGCCAAGGATATTGGTGTGTATCATGGTTTCCCAGTCGGCATAGTTTGCTTCCTGAGCTGGCTCCATGCCCAGCGCCAGCCCGGCATTATTCACCAGTAAATCAATATCAGCCCAGGTGCCTTGCAGGGAAGCCAATGCGCTATCGACGCTGCTTTTATCGGCCACATCCATTTGTAACGGTAAAAAGGCTGTGCCCAGCTCGGCCTGTAAATGGTGCAGCTTATCCAGCCGCCGTGCTGCGCCGATAACTTTATAGCCGGCATGAACCAGTACCCGACACATTTCTGCACCAAAACCGGCAGAAGCGCCTGTAATCAATATTGCCATATCAGCATCCTTCCCTGTTATTCGTTCCAGACTGTATTTGTCTTTCAAGTGCTAATGTTAGCACGTTCCGGTATATTTCAAAGTAAATAGCTGGCTCAATCAGCCAGATAATAAAAACCCCGTTAACGCTAACGGGGTGGTTAATTACAGGCCTGTGCTTACAGAGACTGCTGCATGGCCCATGAGCGCAGTGCGCGGGCATCACTAACCCGGGTGGTGGAGCTGGGGGAATTCAGCAGGACAATGGTTACCGGCTGATTCTGTACGCTGGTCAGCAAAACCATGGAGCGGCCTGCTTCGCGGATATAACCGGTTTTTTGCAGGGCAATTGGCCATGCGCCTTCGCGTATCAGCGCATTGGAATTGTGGTACTGCTCTATGCGGCCATTGCTGGTGTATACCGCCCCAGAATTATCGGTTGAGAACTGTCGGATAAGCGGATACTGGCTGGCGCCGCGTACCAGTAAAGCCAGATCGCGTGCTGTGGCCTGATTGCGCGGATCCAGCCCGGTTGGCTCGTAAAAGCGTGCATTGGTCATACCCAGCTCGGCCACCTTGTGGTTCATGGCTTCTACAAATGCCGGCATACCCCCCGGATACGTACGTGCCAATGCATGGATTGCCCGGTTTTCACTACTCATTAAGCCGATATGCAACAGTTCACGCCGGGTCATTACGGTGCCAACCGACAGGCGGCTGGTTGAGTTTTTCAGCCGGTCAATTTCCGCATCGGTGATGGTAATGAGCTCATTCATATTCTGGTTGGCATCCAGCACTACCATTGCTGAAACCAGCTTGGAAATGGATGCAATAGAACGTACCTGATTGATGTTTTTCTGGTACAGGATTTCGCCGGTTTGATTGTTCATAATCAGTGCGGATTGCGAGCTTAATAAAGGGCCGGCAATCTGGGCACGGGTTTCCAGATTGGCATCTGGGTGATTGGTGATAAATGAGCTGAGGGTATCAGGCTGACTATCCACCTGCTTTTGTTCGATAAATTTACCGAGGACGTCCAAATCGTTAGCAAAAGTGGGTACTGCAAAAAACAGGGTACTACTTAACAGGCTTACCCACTGCCAGCGACGCAGACAAGATAAACGTGACATGATAACTTCCTTTTTGCCCTTGATTCAGGGTAATTTAATTCTCAATTAAGATGCTCATACTGAACGTGAGAGAGGAACAGATTGTTCTGTTACCTGTGATTAATAGAAGTTTCAGCGTCCAAATATTCAATACAAAAATCTGATTATATTGCCAATTATAAGACAATTTTAATCGCAGCCGAAACTTTCGTCAGTTGTTTAGGTAGATAAAAGCTGTTTATAAACGATATTTTAACTAGATTTTCATTGCTACACCGATTGCTGCAACGGCTAAAACTACATTAGCATTCAGTTTGATATCGGACTAATAACACTATATACTTATTTTTTGGCTGATTTCGGCTATGGTGGTTAACTCTGTATCCGGTCAGGCTCTCTCTATATAAGCTCTATTTTCTTGATGAAATCCTGTTTATGAGTAAAGAAATTCGTTATTGTTCGTTTTGCGGGAAACCTGAAAACGATGTTAAAAATTTGATTGAGGGTGAAAACGCATTAATCTGTAATGAGTGCGTGGATACATGCAATGACATGCTACATAATCCGGGTAGTTCTTCTGAAGAAAAAGCCGCGTCGGCAGCTACTGCTTCTGCCGGCTCAGATGCTGGTACCAGTCAGGATAAACTGCCTACGCCGGCAGAAATTGTTGCCAATCTTGATCAATATGTGATCGGACAGGAAACGGCAAAAAAATCGCTGGCTGTGGCGGTATACAATCATTACAAGCGCTTGCGTCTGGGCAAGGAAGAAGGTCAGGTAGAGCTGTCCAAATCCAATATTCTGCTGATTGGGCCTACTGGCTCAGGCAAAACGCTGCTGGCTCAGACTCTGGCACGCAAACTGGATGTGCCGTTTGTAATGGCTGATGCCACTACTCTCACTGAAGCAGGTTATGTAGGTGAGGATGTGGAACAGATTATCACTAAATTATTGGGCAAATGTGATTTTGATGTACAGAAAGCGCAAAGAGGCATTGTGTACATTGATGAAATCGATAAGATTTCCCGCAAGAGCGATAATCCTTCGATTACGCGCGATGTTTCGGGTGAAGGTGTGCAACAGGCTTTGCTGAAACTAGTAGAAGGTACTGTTGCTTCTGTACCGCCTCAGGGTGGTCGTAAGCATCCTAATCAGGAATTTATTAATGTAGATACCACTAATATTCTGTTTATCTGTGGTGGCGCCTTTGCCGGCCTGGAAAAAGTTATCCGCCAGCGTACTGAAAAGGGTGGTATTGGTTTTGGTGCAGCGGTACACAGTAAAGATGAAAATACCAATATAAGCGAGCTGTTTCAAACGGTAGAACCGGAAGACCTGATTAAATTCGGTTTGATTCCTGAGCTGATTGGCCGTCTGCCGGTAATTGCCACGCTGACGGAGCTGGATGAAGATGCTTTGATTAATATTCTTACTGAACCTAAAAATGCATTAATCAAGCAGTTTCAGGCGCTGTTTGCAATGGAAGGTGTGGAGCTACAGGTGCAGCCCTCGGCATTACGCGCTATTGCCAAGCTGGCTATGGCACGCAAAACCGGAGCGCGTGGCTTGCGCTCAATTGTGGAAAAAGCCTTGCTGAATACTATGTATGCCTTGCCTGATTTAACTGATGTGAAAAAAGTTGTGGTTAATCAGGATGTGATTGAAAAAGGTGCAGAACCGGAATGGTTACTGGCTGATGGCAGTGCCTATAAAGGTTAAAGCGATAAGCTGAAATTTTGTGTAGGTATGAATAAAAAACCGCCTGAAATTTTAAAATTCGGGCGGTTTTTTTATTTGTTTGGGTAAATCAGGCTTGCAGCAGACGCATGCAGCATAAAGTGCCAGCCTCTAAGCTAATCATGCTGGATTGGTGTATTTCTTTATCTAATAGCTTTTTCAGGCCAGAACAGAGAGCTATGGATATTACAGGTATCGGCCAAACCACAAGACCTTGCCGATAATCTGCACATCATCGCTTTCGCTATCCAGCCGAATTTCAAAACTCGGGTAGGCATCGTTGGCAGAAATCACATTGACTACATTACCCGGCATAAGCTGTAGACGTTTTACCAGTAAATTGTCGTTGATGCGTAATACATATAAACCATCACGACGGATGTAATTCATTTGCTGTACCAGAATGGTATCCCCATCATTGAGCACACCTTCCATTGAATCGCCTTTAACCGAAATAACAGACAAGCCGCTAACTTCCGGGCTAATCATTGAATTAATCCAGTCTTTACGAAATGCCATGGTGAACATAGGCGTCTCATTGGTAACCAGACTACCATGTCCGGCCGCAGCCTCAATCGCGTACCGCGGTACATAAACAAAATCATCGGCATTAACCGGATTGCCCAGCGTATCATGTGCGGCCTGAGCAGGCTGTTCAGGAAAAGGCTCTCCTTCTCCGGTTAGCAGCCAGTCGATACTGCATCCTTTTAGTTCTTTGATACGCTTTAAGGTTTCCGCCTTAGGCAAACCGCCTTCATGCCAGATACGGCTGAATCCGGCCATAGTCATATCAATATCTGTGGCAATTTTGGATTGGCGCTCACCCGGCCATAGTGATGCTAGACGGTCTTTGAATGTTTGCATACACAAACTCCAGCAATTTATTAGAAATATCGTCAGTAAATTTATTTTATTATACTTCATTTTTGAAAAAATGAATAGTAATTAAATGTTTAAGAAATTTACCTCTTGAATATTTATTTTTTTCTAATTATTATAGTAAAAATTAAACAATTAATTAGATTTATCTAAATATAGAGTGGATTATGAAATTATTGAAGATATCTGGGTTGATGGTTTTACTATCGCTGCTGGGAAATTTTCATGCTGCACCAGCCAGTGCCACTACACCCTCAACTTTGATTGCTGAGGCTCTGGATTGTCATCATCTGGCACAATTAACCTATACTGAGATGAACTCAGCCCAGATACAAATAGCCAAAAGCTGTGACCAGCATGAAGCGGCGCAGGGCTGGCTCAATATATATGGAAAAATGAACCATACCGAGCTGGCAAGGGCAATGGTATATGAAGCTTCCTGAAACGGGGTATTACTCTTCTGCTGTGGCAACTTTATTTGCATCAATTTAATTGTTTTTTTGTGCACAGGCATACTGATATGGTTTTAAACCGAATGTGTAATATTGGAATAAAAGCCTGATTGATCGAAATAATAAATCAATCAGGCTTGTGGAGAGCCTGAATCAGCGTCTGGATATTCTTTGCGCCAAAAGTCAGGCATACTGCAATTAATCTGCTGCTCGATGTTCTAGCTGTGTCAGTAGTTGTTGATGGATACCACCGAAGCTGCCATTACTCATCACCAGAATATGATCGCCCTGTTGCGCCTCGCCAGTAATGGCAGCAATCAATGACTGCATATCCTGAAAAACCGCTACTTTATCCTGTAACGGACTCAGGGCAGCAGCGACATCCCAGTCAACACCACCAGCATAACAATACACTTTATCGGCTTCTGCCAGACTGGCTGGTAAGGCTGCTTTCATGGTACCTAGCTTCATGGTGTTGGAGCGTGGCTCAAGTACAGCCAGAATACGTGCATCACCTACTTTCTGGCGCAAACCGGCAATGGTGGTGGCAATGGCGGTAGGATGATGAGCAAAATCATCATAAACAGTAATATCATTGACGGTACCCTTGATTTCCATGCGCCGTTTGACATTTTCAAAGCGAGCCAGTGCAGCACATGACTGCTGTACGGAAACACCGGCATGGCGGGCGGCCGCAATAACGGCCAGCGCATTCATGCGGTTGTGCTGCCCTAATAGTTGCCATTCGATATGGCCTACTTTTTGGTGCTGGTACAACACATCAAAGCCACCTGTGTCAGAAACTTCGCCTACCTGCCAGTCCTTGCTCAAACCAAAACCTTCTACCTCAGACCAGCAGCCCTGTTGTAAAACCTCGGCCAGCGCAGCAGACTCTTCATTGACAACAATCAGGCCATCACCCGGGATGGTACGAATCAGATGGTGAAACTGAGTCTGGATTGCAGCAAGATTGGGAAAAATATCCGCATGGTCATATTCCAGATTGTTCAGAATTGCAGTACGGGGGCGATAATGTACAAATTTACTGCGTTTATCAAAAAAGGCTGTGTCGTATTCATCGGCCTCAATAACAAAAAACGGGCTGCATTCGGCTGTGCCTGTGGATTGTGCTGCTGGGGGTATTTGTGGCAAGCGGGCTGATACGGCAAAATTCTGCGGCACGCCGCCAATCAGAAACCCGGGTGCCAAGCCGGCATCTTCCAGTACCCATGCCAGCATGCTTGCCGTAGTGGTTTTGCCATGAGTACCGGCCACGGCCAGTACCCAGTGTTGTTGCAGTATATTTTCAGCCAGCCATTGCGGCCCGGAAGTATACGGCAGATTACGATTGAGAATGGCCTCAACTACAGGCATCCCGCGGCGGGCAACATTGCCAATTACATAGACATCGGCAGGATAGCTATCCAACTGTGCTGCCTCAAATCCTTCCACCACATCAATGCCCAAATCAGCTAGCTGGGTACTCATGGGCGGATACATTCTGGCATCACAACCGGTGACACGGTAGCCGGCCTGCTTGGCAATAGCGGCAATTCCTCCCATAAATGTTCCGCCGATACCGATGATGTGGATATGCTGCATTTTTCTGTCTCTATGCGGTAAAAAGCAGCATTATAGACTGTCCTTATGGTTACTACATGTATGTTTTTTATTTTCTGTAATTGTACGCCTGAGGAAGTGAATTTCACTGTGGGCAGGCAAGTTTTGTATGCAGGTTAATTGATTACTGTCACTATTTAATGATGGCATGCATTTGGTAATTAGAATTATCCATATTGTGAATAATTGCTGCCATAAAACTGATTACGCCAGATATCATTATCATGAATATCTGATGATGTAGCGCTCCAGGATATTTTTCAGATTACCTTTGTGCCATTTTGCTGCAATAATAAAGCTGGGTACTTTAATATGATATTTCTTTTGCTCAAATATAAATGTTATTTCCCCTCTGAAAATGCCTCTCTTAAAGCTTAAAGCAGAAATTTTAGTCATTGGGATAATGGTTATGGATTCGGTTAAATCTGCACTTAGCGATAAACCAATCAGAATCATTTTTTCTGCATTGAAATAAATAAGCAAATGCTTAATACATAATGTTGCCAGTCCGGAAAATAGTGCATATTGCCACGCTTTGGCATTAATCATGCCATAGATTATTGATGAGCTGTCAAAAGCTGGTAATTGATGCTGTTCAAAATAGGCTTTGATTTGTTCTAGTTTTAAGCCACTGTTCATATGAGTCTCCTGTGTTATTAAGTTTGTATTCTGGATAAATATTCTAATCATGTAGACATGACTTGTATAGCTGATAAGCGCTGAATCAAAAAATATAATTATCATATTGGTTGATATGATTAAGCACAGTATTAAAGTTTTGAGTAATGCGTTATTTATGCTGTATACATCTGGCTTTATGGTTTTATGATTATCTATGAATTGGGTGTGAATAGAACAGGTTTAGCATAAATTTTAATAGGATAAAAAGCTACCCGCTGTAGGTGTTGTGTATCAATGAGTATTGAGGATTTAGTTTATCCACAAAGAAAGATGATTTATGCCGCATTTTCCCTGTTCTTTCGCCAGCCCGGTTATTAACAGGCGTGATGTGCTGGGATAAATACACATTATTCATGCTATTACTGGGATGTTATTGCATATAAACTGTGGATAAGTAATTTAGATTATTGTTACTTATGAATTAAATTTAACTGATTAAATTTTAGGCAATAGCATGGAACAAGACTGGATTTCCTGCTTTCAGCAGGCTAATCAACCTATACATATGGGTATCCGGGGTGTATAAATGCCTGTAGCCAGCATTTGAATTCTCTGGCAATACCGGCTCGAACCAATTAAGTTTATAGGTGTGTAGCTTTGGCTTTGCTGCGGGAAAGTGAACAATAGCTGCCAAACAAAAGAAAAAGCTGCCTTGCATGCAAGGCAGCCTGAAAGATTGAATACTGAATATCAGTTTTCAGCTGGTTTGTATTCCTGTGGTGCTTTTTCCAGCAAAGCTTTGATGGATAAACGCACGCGGCCGCGATCGTCGATTTCCAGCGCTTTAACTTTTACTTGCTGGCCTATCTGTAGATAATCGCTGACATTTTTCACTCGCTCGTGTGAAATCTGGCTAATGTGTACCAAGCCGTCTTTACCCGGCATTACTGATACAATCGCACCAACATTATTATCCAGAATCTTGATCACTGTACCTTCGTACACTTTGCCAACTTCCACTTCGGCAGTAATCTCTTCAATACGGCGTTTGGCGGCCTCACCTGCTTCGCTGGTGCTGGCAGCAATGGTGATGGTACCATCTTCGGCAATATTGATTTCGGTGCCGGTTTCTGCGGTTAATGCACGGATGGTTTCGCCACCTTTACCAATGACATCGCGAATTTTATCCTGATGAATTTTCATGCTGAATAAACGCGGTGCATGGGCAGATAATTCCTGCGGGCCTTCTACGGCTTCCTGCATCTGGCTAAGGATTTTCAGGCGTGCTTCTTTGGCCTGAGCCAGAGCAATCTGCATGATTTCTTTGGTAATGCCTTGAATTTTGATATCCATTTGCAGGGCAGTCACACCGGTAGTGGTACCGGCTACTTTGAAGTCCATATCACCAAGGTGGTCTTCATCACCCAGAATATCGGTTAAAACGGCAAATTTATTGCCATCCAGTATCAAGCCCATGGCGATACCGGCAACATGGCTTTTCAAAGGTACACCGGCATTGAGCAAACTCAGGCAACCGGCACACACGCTAGCCATGGAAGAAGAACCATTAGATTCGGTAATTTCTGATACTACGCGCATGGTGTAGCTGAAATCTTCCACTTCAGGCAGTACAGCCAGTAATGCACGTTTTGCCAGTCGGCCATGACCGATTTCGCGTCGTTTAGGTGCACCCATGCGGCCTACTTCACCAGTTGAATAAGGCGGGAAGTTGTAGTGCAGCATAAAGCGGTCGGTATATTCGCCGCTCAGGGCATCAATAATCTGCTCGTCACGCTGGGTACCCAAGGTAGCTGTGGCCAATGACTGGGTTTCACCGCGAGTAAATAAAGCGGAACCATGGGTACGTGGCAATACGCCAGTCTGGATATCAATCGGGCGCACGGTACGGGTATCGCGACCATCAATACGTGGCTGACCTTCGAGAATCTGGCCACGAACCACTTCTTTTTCCAAATCCTTGAAAATACCGCGAATCTGGTTGGCGAGTAAGGTATCGGTTTCTTCGGTAATCAGGGCTGCCTCTACCGCTGCCCATGCTTCATCCAGCTTGGCTGTGCGTGCCTGTTTCTGTTTGATTTTGAACGCTGCATCGATGGTTGCACCAGCCAGCTCGCGCACTTGCGCCACCAAATTTTCATCTGTAGCCGGTGCCTGCCAGTCCCAGACTTCCGGATTCACTTCGTCAGCAAATTCATTAATGGCACGGATAGCGGCCTGCATTTGTTCATGTCCGAATACCACTGCGCCGAGCATGGTTTCTTCAGACAAAACATCTGCTTCAGATTCCACCATCAGTACTGCTTTTTCAGTACCGGCCACTACTAAATCCAGTTGTGACTGGGCTAGTTGGGTTTTAGTAGGATTAAGTACATATTCGCCATTTACATAGCCAACGCGGGCAGCACCAATCGGGCCGGCAAAAGGTACACCTGTTAGCAATAGTGCGGCTGAGGCGCCTAGCATGGCCGGAATGTCTGAATCTATTTCCGGGTCAACTGATACCACCATAGCCACGATCTGGATATCGTTAAAGAAGCCTTCTGGAAATAAAGGACGAATCGGACGGTCAATCAGGCGGCTGGTAAGAATTTCTTTTTCGCTCTGTTTGCCTTCACGTTTGAAGAAGCCACCCGGGATTTTACCAGCGGCATAGGTACGTTCGAGATAGTCTACGGTAAGCGGGAAAAAATCCTGACCGGGTTTTACTTCTTTAGCAGCAGTAACTGCTACCAGTACTACGGTGTCACCCATGGAAATTTTTACGGCACCGGCCGCCTGACGGGCGATTTCACCGGTTTCTAGGGTAACAGTCTGGTTACCGTACTGGAATGTTTTAATGTGTTTATTAAACATGCTGAACTTTCTGTTCTGAATTTCACAAAAGCCGCACCTGCTAAAAAACCTAACGATGTATACGTAACTACACATCTACATGGGTAGGGTTTCTGGCTGGGCGAAATTTGCAAAATGATTACTAAATTAGGTTTATACGGGGCTGTAGCAGCCACAAATACATTTTGTATTATGGACAAATTCTAACATATATTTTTTACCTTATCGCAAGCGCGATGACAGTCTGCTGGTATATGTCTATTTAATTTATGTGTTTTTAGTCTTTTTATGGCTGAAATGATAATTTTCATTCAAAGGTTGATTTTTTTTACAATTATTTGGTACATATTAAACTATCTATTTGTATGTTAGAATAAATTTTATTTATGTCAATCTAAATGGTTCAACCGGATGTGGCTGTACCTATATTAATGTGGAACAATATATGTCTGATCTTTTATATAAAAAACCAACTGACAGTGATGTTTTGTTATCAGTGGTGATGCATCCGGAAGACACCAATGCCAATAATACTATTTTTGGCGGGCGTATTCTGGCCTTGATGGATCAGGCAGCCTATGCATGTGCCAGCAAGCATGCGCGCGCTGTAACTGTAACTGCGGCTATCAATACAGTTAATTTCCGTACACCGATTTATGTTGGTGATCTGGTATCCATTAAAGCGCGGGTAAATTATGTGGGTACATCATCCATGATGATTGGTATTCGTGTGGAAGCGGAAAATCTGCTTACCGGAGAAATACGCCACAGTAATTCCAGCTATTTCACTATGGTGGCAATTGATTCTGCTACCAGCAAGCCGCAAACTGTGCCCGGCCTGATTCTGGAAACGCCCAATGAAGTACGCCGCTTTGTACGCTCGTATACACGTAAGATGGAACAACAGGAAAGTCTGAAAGAATTTCAGGCTAAAGCTTTCCATTTGAATAAAGAGCATCTGGACTGGTGTCAGACGCAGAATGCGCGGCTAAATGCTGATTTGTATAATGAAATAGAATAATACAGATTTATTTGCATTTCTCTTCTGCCGGTGTGTAGTATTGATTTTTCAGCCTTGATTCAAGGATATTTGCTCTACTTATCACCATCTCCCTGTCTGGCGTTATTGCACAATCGCCAGTATAGATTTGAAATTAATGACTTTAGAGAATTTTTTAGCTATTGGCGACAAATACAAAGAAATTAGTAGCCTTAAAAGATTCGTAATTGCTCCAGCAGTTGAACAAATCAATACCAATACTGATTTTAATATTGATATTTCATTTAGAAAATGTAAGCGCGAAATACGCTGGATACAGCTAAGATTTAACCAAAAACAGGAAGCTAAAGTATTTAGCTTGCAAGGTATTAGTTATAGTGCTTATGCTGCTGCCTGCTCTTCCTGGCAGAAGATAAAACGTGGCTTGAAACAGGGACGCTAGAACAATTACAAGCTGTCTGTATCATAAGCGAGCTGTTAAATTTTATGGTATATGCTGAAGCGCGATTAAGTCATAGACTGTGAGCTACACAACAAAAAAGCCCCGTTTGGGACTTTATTTAATTTCACAAAGATTTTGCAGCTTGTTTCTGTTTATATCGCGCTATCTCATTATCAAACTCTTGTTTTTCTTGTTTGATCCTTTCAACAACAACGGAATAATCAGTACCTTGTAAATAAGGTGGTGCTAATTCAGGACACAGATTATAGACAAGCATATTTATGTTAATCATATTACCTAAAGCTATTCCACATGCATGAACAGTTAGATCAGGGTAAAAATGATATTTATGTCGTAGATCAAGAGCAAATTGATCAAGAGCCTTACCTAATTCATTAGCTCTCTGGTTAATCTCAACTAGTTGCTCATGAGAAAATTCTGATTTGTCCATATACATTACCAATTACGTATAGGCCGCATAACACTGATGAAACCCTATATTAGGAATAAGGACTTCAGTACAGCGATTATATTGCTGGTTGCACCGGTTAAGCTGACTTACTGATAAACGCAGCAATCCTTCACTATCTTGTTTTTGATTCTGTTTCTTACTACTCAACATACTAGCCTACACTAGAATGCTTTTGGTCAGCAGCGGTAGCAGTTACTGCTGATATACTTACAAGCTACCAGTATTGATAAAGAAATTAAACGCTTTAGCATCAAAATTCCCCATATTTGCTGGCAAATAAGTAAATTTATAGTAAATTAAATTAAAATATAAATACGTTAAAATTTATTTTATTTGAATTTTATCACATACTTGGTCCGTCATAATCCCTATCATTACTCGGCGCAATCTCAACTCTTTTAGTTCTCTCCTGATCAGTAACCTGCCGCACGCTCAACCTGTTCTCTACCGTTGTTTTAAGCTTGTTATAGACATCCCGAAGGCTGTCCATGC
The DNA here is from genome assembly GCF_013344965.1 of Snodgrassella sp. ESL0253. Classification (NCBI taxonomy): domain Bacteria; kingdom Pseudomonadati; phylum Pseudomonadota; class Betaproteobacteria; order Neisseriales; family Neisseriaceae; genus Snodgrassella; species Snodgrassella sp. ESL0253. The sequence goes on from NZ_JAAEDQ010000001.1 coordinate 247,111, forward strand.
CTTGGCCAATTGCCTTTGTTGCTCGCTCAAAGTAGAAAGGTACGATAAGGTATAAAAAAGCCGTCTTTTTAAAGACGGCTTTTTGTCACACGGGAAATGCTTATTTACGCAGACCCAGACGACCAATCAGTTCGCGATAGGTATCCGGTTTGGTGCGACGAATGTACGCCAGCAAGCGACGACGGGCACTTACCATTTTCAACAGACCACGACGGCTGTGGTGATCTTTTGGATTGGCTTTGAAGTGGCCAGTCAGGTCATTAATACGGAAAGTCAACAACGCGATTTGTACTTCAGAAGAACCAGTGTCTCCTTCGGTACGCTGATAATCTTTAACGATTTGTGCTTTTTGTTCAACAGATAACATGTAATTCACTCTTAAAAAAAGCCTTGCGGCAGACAAGTTGGCCAAGCTAACCATGGTGTGATTAACAACTACCAACTCCATATACGTATTTAATCAGCAGAAGCGGTATTCATCAGGCGCAGTACTTTCAAACGCCTGCTGGCAGCCTGATATTGCACCAGCCCGATAAAGCGCCCATTGGCAGCATAAATACGCAAGGGGCACATTGTGCCATAATTTTGCTCGGAATGCACGGCCACACCGTGCTGTAACTGCAAAATATCCTTATCTGTCAAGGTTACAGCCGGAAAATGTTGCACCAGTACATCACACGGTAACAGCCAGTTATCGCGCGCTGTTTCATCCATGCTGCCGATGGCGGCCAGTGAATGTGTCTCTTCAATCGCAAAGCCGGCCGTTGCGGTACGCCGCAGTGCGGTCAGATGCGCTACTGTGCCCATGTGTTTGGCCATATCTTCGGCAAGGGTACGGATATAGGTACCCTTGCTGCAACGCACACTTATTATCAGTCTGGGAAAGGCAAATTCCAGAATATCTATCTGGTAAATAGTTACCTGCCGGCTTTTACGTTCGATGGTGATGCCAGCACGGGCATATTCATACAGGGGTTTACCCTGATGTTTGATGGCAGAGTACATGGGCGGGGTTTGGGTAATTTCACCGCTAAAGGCTGCGATTGCTGCCTGTACCTGCGCCAGCGTGATACTGGTATCAGCAGTGGCCACAATTTCACCCTCAGTATCGCCGGTACTGGTGGCTACTCCAAGCTGCAAAGTGGCTATATAAGCTTTGTCGGCATCCAGTAAATACTGGGCAAATTTGGTGGCTTCGCCAAAACATACGGGCAACAGGCCAGTAGCCAGCGGGTCGAGTACGCCGGTGTGCCCGGCCTTGGCGGCACCATATAGAAATCGCGCCCGCTGTAAAGCGCTATTACTACTCATACCGCTGTCTTTATCCAGCAGCAGCACTCCATTAAGGGCGCGTTTGCGCCGACTAATCTGAGTATTCATGATGATTCTGATGTAATCCGGTTTCAGAGTAATTAAGCGTGCGCATCATAACATGCTTTATATGGCTGTTTGTGCAGACGGGGATGATAGACGCTTCTTGTGCTTAGATTGGGTTAATTTTGCATATTGCCTTATTTTCTTAATTTTGGTGTAGCTCTCGTTATGCTGGTTCTAAACCATATTGGCTGATTTTTTACTTTGATGCGAATCAATTGGAAATGAATAATTGAAATTTATCATAAATTCGTGTGCACAAATTGGTTCCGGTAGTAATTAACTCTTACGTAAATGCTTTGTTAGCGTTACAATTATTTAAGTTTTACTGCTGGTATTGCACTAATACATCTGTCAGAATAACTGCCGGTGTATGACTGCACTCAATCCTGACTTAAACGACAATTAGCCTGTGTGATGGGAAGATTCACACTATTAAATAATCTATTTGTCATTTTTATTCGGGATGATGTTAACACTGGCATTGATTCTGTCCAGTGATTGATTTTTTGTTGTACCGGTCTGACTGTCTGATAACAGAAATAAACAGACCAAACACTTCTATCTTTACTGATGAAAAGGGTTCATTATGAAAGCAGCCGTAGTAACAAAAGATAAAAAAGTTGCCATTCAGGACAAAGCTGTACGTCCGCTGAAAGCCAATGAAGCGTTACTGAAAATGGAATGTTGCGGGGTTTGCCACACTGATTTGCATGTTAAAAATGCAGATTTTGGTGACGTTACCGGTGTCACTCTAGGGCATGAAGGTATCGGGGTGGTTACTGCTGTAGGTGAAGATGTTACTTCTTTAAAAGTAGGCGACCGTGCCAGTGTTGCCTGGTTCTTTGAAGGCTGCGGACATTGTGAATATTGTAATAGCGGCCGTGAAACGTTCTGCCGTGAGGTTAAAAATGCCGGTTATACCGTAGATGGTGGCATGGCAGAAGAATGTATTGTGGTTGCAGACTATGCAGTTAAGGTACCGGATGGTTTGAGTTCTGAGGCAGCCAGCAGTATTACCTGTGCCGGTGTAACTACATATAAGGCAATTAAGGTATCTCATATTCAGCCTGGCCAGTGGATTGCGATTTATGGCTTGGGCGGTTTGGGTAATCTGGCTTTGCAATATGCCAAGAATGTTTTCAATGCCAAAGTGATTGCCATTGATGTAAACGATAAACAGCTAGAGCTGGCACGGGAAATGGGTGCAGATATGACTCTGAATCCGGCCAAAGAAAAAGTTGAAGAAATTATTCAGGAAAAAGTGGGCGGTGCTTATGCTGCTGTGGTTACTGCGGTAGCCAAATCAGCTTTTAATTCTGCTGTAGCCGCTGTACGCGCAGGCGGCCGTATTGTTGCTGTGGCTCTGCCGGTAGACACTATGGACCTGAATATTCCACGTCTGGTACTGGACGGTATTGAGGTGGTAGGTTCTCTGGTAGGTACACGTGAAGATTTGCGTGAAGCATTCCAGTTTGGTGCTGAAGGTAAAGTGGTACCGAAAGTAACCTTACGCCCTCTGGAAGACATCAATGATATTTTTGATGAAATGACTGCCGGTAAATTCACCGGCCGTATGGTGATTGATTTCAAAAATGCCTGATTTAAGCTAATCAGCAAAAAAGCCATAGTTTTACTATGGCTTTTTTGTTAACAATAATTCAAATGAGATTAACAGGCTTCTCCTACCTGTACGCCGTTGAAGGTATCCTGCGCAGAGGCGAGACTGGCTACCAGCTGCTGTGCTGCCTGAAATTCGGGGGTTTGCATAGTGGCACAGTATTGTGCTGCTGTACCGCAGCCTGCAATCATTTGCCAGCGTTGTGCCAGCCGGCTGGTATCCGGCCAGACAAAACCGTCCAGCAGGTTATCTACCCAGTCTGGCCTGTTACATACCAACGCAATATCACAACCAGCAGCAAAGGCATGTGCTGTGCGCTGTTGAATATTACCAGCACTACTGGCACCTTCCATGGTAAGGTCATCAGAAAAAATTACGCCATCAAACTGCATTTTGTCGCGCAGAATTTCTTCTAGCCAGACAGTGGAGAATCCGGCCGGTTCGGTTGGGTCAATTCTCGGATACACCACATGTGCCGGCATCAGTGCCGGCATGCCATGATGAATCAAATCATTGAATGGCTGAATATCATCAGCCCATAATTCTTCCCAGCTGCGGCTATCCTCAGGCATAGTCAGATGGCTATCACCACTGGCCGCTCCATGGCCGGGAAAATGCTTACCACAGCAAGCCATGCCACCACGTGCCAGTCCGCGCTGCAAGGCAATCGCCAGAGCGCTGACCACGGCAGGCTGCTGATGAAAACTGCGATTACCGATAACGGGACACTCGCCCCAGTCAAGGTCCAGCACCGGGGTAAATGACAAATCTATACCACATGCACGTAATTCAGTGGCCAGTACCCAGCCCACTGTTTCAGCCATTTTATCGGCCATTGCTGCGCCATGCTGTTCCCAGCACTGTCCTAGAGTACGCATTGCCGGTAATCGGGTAAATTCCGGAATAAAGCGTTGTACCCGCCCGCCCTCATGATCAACAGCTACAATTAGTTCTGGGGTTCGTAAGGCCTTGATTTCTGCAACCAGTCTGGTTAGTTGTGCACGGGACTGATAATTGCGCCGGAATAAAATGACTCCGCCGATTGCCGGGTGGGATAAACGTTCACGTTCTGCGGCACTGAGCTGAAACGCTGCTACATCAGCCATAATCGGGCCACGTGCTAATGCTTTGGGTGGTGCTGACAACATAAATTTATTCCAGAAAAATATATAAATGAATTAACTGTCCAGCCAGATTAGGTGTTAATTTTTCACCATGATTGAATCATTTGAATACAGAAAGACCTGTATATTGATGTGAATTGACCGCCTGATTAAACCTGTAGCCAGACAGGCAATAAGACATTGTAACCAGATATCCATTTTATACCGCATATCAGGGTAGCATCAGGGCAACAAACAGGGTGTTACTGGCACGTCTGATTAACAGTGGTACACTTTTACCACTAGCTGCTACCGCCTGTTCGAAATCATTTTCGTCATGCACCAGTTTTTGTCCGACTGCCACGATGATATCGCCACGGCGTAAATCTACCTGTGCAGCCAGTCCACTGACTTCTTCTATCACCAGCCCTTTGGTTGTTGCCTGTAAGGTCAGGCCTAGGTTCCGCTCGGTAAAATTGATGCCGTCGGTGGGCGTAACGGCACTGGCGGGGGTGGATGGATTAGTGATGACCGGAGACATATTATCCAGTACGACTTTGATTTCTTCTTTTTTGCCTTTACGCCAGATACCCAGAACAATCTGTTTACCCGGTTGCAGCAAACCAACTCTAACTGGTAAATCACTGGAATTATCTAGCTTTTCACCATTCACGCTTTCCACAATATCGCCTATTAACAAACCGGCTTTGGCTGCCGGTCCGCCGGCAACAACCTGAGTAATCAGTGCTCCGTTGGCTTTATCCAAACCAAAAGATTTCGCTAGATTGTAGTTAACTTCCTGAATGACTACGCCCAGACGGCCGCGCTGTACTTTACCTGTTGTTTTCAACTGTTCAGCCACATTCATGGCTACATCAATCGGAATGGCAAAGGAAATGCCCATAAATCCGCCGCTGCGACTGTATATCTGTGAATTAATCCCGACTACCTGCCCTTTCAGATTAAACAGTGGCCCACCCGAATTGCCCGGATTGATGGCCACATCAGTCTGGATAAACGGGGTGTAATTTTCTTCTGGCAGGCTGCGCCCTTTAGCAGAAACGATACCGGCAGTCACGCTGTTATCAAAACCAAACGGTGCCCCGATTGCAGCCACCCATTCCCCTACTTTCAGGTCTTTGGGATTACCCGGCTGCACTACGGGTAATCCATTGGCACTGATTTTTAATAATGCAACATCAGACTGGGTATCAGCACCAATCAGTTTGGCCTGAAATTCACGTTTATCATTCAGTAATACCTTGATGTTGTTCATGCCATTGACGACATGGGTATTGGTGAGGATATAACCGTCTTTGCTGATGATGAAACCGGAACCAAAATTGAATTCATCATCATTTGCCTGCGGTGTTTGCGGCACCTTGGGTAAAAGATATTTGAAGTATTCGTAAAATGGGTCGTTATCAGGCAAAGCATCCGAGCTAATTTCGCTGTCACCATCAATATTGCGATTGTCACGCGTTGCCTGAATATTCACTACTGCCGGCCCCTGCTGATCAACCAGCTGGGTAAAATCAGGCAATAACATGGCTACCTGATTACTGTTGCCATCAGCGCCAGCAGGTATTTCTTTCACAAAACCCTGATTAGTATTTTCTTTACCAAACCAGTGTTTGAGTCTGTCACAACCAGCTACCGCCAACGATACCAACATAATTGCGGTCAACATATATTTGCGATTTATCCGCATCAACTTCCCTATCTTGTTTGTTTTCTTACACAAGCGGTTATCAATAATATTGTAGCGAAAAGAGCCGTTAAATTACACAATTAGACAGTTAAAGTTGTCTTTGCCGGATATTCGCACAAATCGTTAATCAAACAGCACTCGCACATAGGTTTACGCGCTTTACATATGTAACGTCCATGTAAAATCAACCAGTGGTGCGCATCTACCCTAAATTGTTTGGGTACTACCTGCATTAATTTATCCTCAACTTCACGCACGGTTTTGCCCGGTGCAAGGGCTGTGCGGTTACATACTCGGAAAATATGGGTATCAACTGCAATCGTTGGCTGGCCAAAAGCTGTATTGAGCACCACATTAGCGGTTTTGCGCCCCACACCGGGCAAGGCCTCCAGTTGTTCCCGGGTTTGCGGCACTTTACCATCATACTGCTGCACCAAAATCTGGCAGGTTTCCAGCACATGCTTGGCTTTGGTTTTGTATAAACCAATAGTGCGAATGCAATCCATGATTTTATCTATACCTAAGGACAGCATGGCTTCTGCCGTTGGTGCCAGCTGAAACAGATGCACAGTGCATTTATTCACAGACACATCCGTGGCCTGAGCTGAGAGCATCACTGCAATTAATAATTCAAAGGGCGAGTGGTATATCAGCTCTGTGGTCGGATGCGGACAGGCGGCCTGCAAACGGGTAAAAATTTCCTTGCGTTTATGTGCATTCATGAGATTCGACTATGATCTGTTTTTTTGTTGCTGACGAAACTGCCAGGGTGCAATTGCTCGCGCATTGTGCCACAAACCAAGCCGTTTTTGGCGTGCCTGAAGCTGGGCATCCTGATAACGGCTAAAACCTAAGCGATCCTGCTGTTTTTTGGCAATCGAGGTGTAATGCCAGGCATACCCCTGTTGCACCATCCATAAATTAATATCCACATTATTCAGCATAATCTGGCCAACTTCACGCTGATACTGGTCGACGGCAACAACATTAACAACCACAGGCTGGCCTTCAATACGTGCCTTTAAGGCATCACGACTGGCTATCCCGTAGGCCTGTTTGATTTCCGGTGCATCTATATTAGCCAGACGTACCTTATGCATGTGTCCATCCTTATCTCTGATATGTACTGTATCTCCATCATGCACGCTATCAACGCTACCAGAATATTGTCCTTTACTGGCTGCTGCCCATTTTGTACCTCTGTTACCTGCTGGTCTGCCATTGAAAATGTCCTGCACAGAATGCACTATGCTATCGGCTTTATGGATCCAGTTTTCTAATGGCGCAATCATGCTGTCCGGTAACCAGACTTTAGCTATCGTCAGACTAACTGCTATCCACAATAGAATTTTACGCCATTTGGTCAAAATTTTTTGCCTTTTATGCATTTATCAGAAAACCGTATCTTGAATATGTTTGGCCAGATTAACAGGCTGCCACCAGTTGTTGCCGACTATGCTGCCAACAGGACAGGTGCTTGAAACAACAGCAGCCAGTCACCCTTTTTAAGGCAACTGGCTGCGCAGATATTAATCCAAACTATTATTACACCTTCTGCCGCAGCAAATTCAGACTTTGGCCGTTAATACCTGAACGCCACTGCTGCAACCAAGCACCAGCAAATCAGCTGCGTGATGGGTAAACAAACCATTGTCTACCACGCCAGGTATACCGTTAATCGCATCTTCCATTTTAATCGGTTCGTTCAGATTCAGATGAGCCACATCCAGAATCTGATTGCCATTATCGGTGGTAAAACCCAAACGCAACTCCGGCTCGCCGCCCAGTTTCAACAGTTTGCGTGCTACCAGTGAACGTGCATTTGGCCTGACCTCTACCGGCAGCGGAACATGACCAAGGCGGCTAGTGTACTTGCTTTCATCGGCAATACAAATGAATTTTTCAGCAGCGCTGGCCACAATTTTTTCATTTAACAATGCGCCACCGCCGCCTTTAATCATCTGCAATAAATGATTAATTTCGTCTGCGCCATCAACATACAAGGGCAAACCATTGACTTCATTCAGAGTTACTTCAGGAATGCCAAAGCTTTTCAGCGCTTCACTGGTCTGGACAGAAGTGGAAACCGCACCTTTGATTCTTTTTCTGCTTTGCGCCAGCGCTTCAATAAAGAAACGTACAGTCGAACCAGTACCCACCCCCAAATATTCGTTTTCCTGTACATATTCCACTGCTTTTTCAGCGGCCTGACGCTTCAGCTCATCTTGTGCTGTCATACTTACTGCTCCTTCTTTACTCTGTTCAATACTCAGACAATATTTATCTGCATAAAAAATTATAGCTCAAGCGCATACCAGATTAAACTGCTGTCAGTAAGACAATGGCCTGAGCTTCAATAGCTTCTTCCCGTCCCAGATAACCCAATTTCTCATTGGTTTTCCCCTTAATATTCACCGCTTCAAGGGGCAAATTCAGGTCAGAAGCAATGTGCATTCGCATCTGGTCTATATAAGGACGTAATTTTGGCTGCTGAGCAATCACCGTACTGTCGACATTGACCACCCGCCAGCCAGCAGCCTGCACAGCGGCATAAGCTCCACGCAACAGCACGCGGCTGTCTGCGTCTTTATTCGCAGCAGCGGTATCCGGATAAAGTTTACCGATATCACCTAACGCCGCTGCACCCAGCAGCGCATCGGTAATGGCATGCAATAGCGCATCGGCATCAGAATGACCAAGCAAGCCTTTATCAAAGGGAATATTTACCCCGCCCAGTAACAGCGGCCTGCCAGCTACGAGCTGATGCACATCATAGCCTTGTCCGATTCTTATCGAATTCATTCAACGGTTTCCTGCTGTAAAAAATAGGTGGCTAATAAAGCATCCTGTGCGCTGGTTAATTTCAGGTTACAGACATCGCCTGGTACCAGCAGCGGCGCCAGACCAAGTGCTTCCACAGCGGAAGATTCATCTGTTATCACATCCAGATCCGCCTGTGCCAGTGCTCTGGCCAGAATACCGGCACGGAACATTTGTGGTGTTTGTGCCTGCCACAAACCCGCTCTACTCACCGTACGGCATACATGCTGCGCTGTATCAGCCTGCTTCAAGGTATCGGCTACTGGCAGCGCCAGCAACCCGCCTACGGTATGATTGTGTACGGCTGCAAGCAGACGCTGTACCGAATCAGCACTCACACAACAACGTGCAGCATCATGTACCAGTAGCCAGTCATTATCCTGTAAGCCAAACTGCTGCTGTGCATGCGTAATACCATTGCGCACAGTCTGCGCACGCGTAGCACCGCCACAACGCAGAATATGGACATTCGGCGGTAACGCTGCTGCTGGATAAATGGCATCGATATAAGCATCCTGTTCGGAAACCACAATCAGCAGTAAATCAATTGCACTGATTTGTGCCAGTCGCGACACGGTATGTTCTAAAACAGTTTTACCAGCCAGATTGACATACTGTTTCGGACACGCAGCACCAAAGCGTGCACCGATACCGGCGGCTGGAATCAGCACCACATGGCGAGTCATGCAGGTTTATCCTCAGTATCCTGCTGCCACTGCCGCCAGACACAGGGCGCGCCAGCAATTTTGTCCAATTCCTGCAAATAGGCTTCATGCTCTGCCAGCTCTTCGCTGCTGGGTGTGACTACTGGTAGCGCTGCGTGTTTAATCTGATACTGGCTGCCGGCTGCCGGATTATTGCTGGCAGTGGTTGTAGCCATCAGTTCATCCACCAGACTGAACTGGCTACGCGTCATGGCCAGATAAACTTCACCCAGTAATTCGCAGTCAATCAATGCGCCATGCAGTACACGCTTGCTGCGGTCAACTTCCAGACGCGTACACAATGCATCCAGCGAATTCTTCTGCCCCGGATATCTGTCCCGTGCCATTTTGAGGGTATCAGTGATACCGCTGGTAATGGTTCTAGTTTTGGGCATTCCCAGACGGCTAAACTCCATATCCAGAAAACCCTCATCAAACGTGGCATTATGAATAATCAGCTCGGCACCACGTATATAATCGGCAATCTGCTGTGCCACTTCAGCAAATACCGGTGCATTCATTTCGTGCAGCTTTTCCAGCGTAATCCCGTGCACAGCCACAGCCTCCTCCGGGATATCACGCTCAGGATTAACATACAGATGCAAGTTGTTACCAGTAAGACGCCGGTCTATCATTTCCACGCCGGCAAACTCAATCAGACGATCGCCATTGCTTGCCGACAGGCCAGTGGTTTCAGTATCGAGAATAATTTGACGCATATTGATGCTATAAGCGGTTGAATACCGCAGACCTAAAACAACGATAATACTAAAAATCTATTACTACGCATACCTGCCAGTAACAGCCAGCAGCAGATTTACTTTTCGACCCAGCCAGACTTATCGCAGTAACAGGCTGCATAATCACGAAAGTGCAATTTTAGCAGCATACGCAGGCAAAACCAGCGCATTTTCCAGATCAACGTCATATTAGCGACTAACCAACAACCATAACCCCATTTTTATTACCATTAAAATCAAATATATAAATATAAATCGGTGTAATTTTCAGAAATAATAATAACTATCATTTGCAATTAGAAACCAATTTGTTTATGATGCACTTATGTTCACGCAACAACACAAATATTGACAGATAACGTGTTGAAGTAGCTGAACATGTAAACCGATTTTAAAATGAATTGTTGCCATCGCAACGATTTATTATGGCAGTTAATTATTGGTAGTGGTTTGTGTTCCTTTTGCGCCCCTTTTTTTCAGGGGCGATTTTTTTCTGACTATTTAATCAAATACAGAGCCCGATTAATCAGTAGCTGCGCAATCATAGGCCAGCTTTCACAGCCAGCGCATAAACAGATAAATCAGCACCGGTATTACTGCGGCTGATAACGCCCGGCCATGGCTTGATAAATCAGATTTTCATTCTGCAAAACATTATAACGGTTATTCAATACATTCTGTGCCGAAGAATATTGCGTATTCAATGCATCCAGCCAGTCACTGAGCGGATTGGTACCGTACTGATAGCGCGCATGGTAATAGCGGCTGTTTTTCAAATCGTACTGATATTTCTGCTCAGTATTGGCCAGAGTGGCGCGGCTAAGCGTGTATTGCTGGTAATAGCGCGCCACTTCATTAAGCGCCGTAGTTAACGATTGTTCGAAAGTTAATTTCGCACTTTCAAAATCAGCCTTGGCCTGTTTATTTTGCCAGTAGAGGGTTTGCCAATCCAGAAAAGGCAGATTCACATTAACACTTGCTGTACCGACAGGAAAATGCAAAGCTGAAGTAGCCGTATCAGAACGCGAATTAACTACAGTACTCAGGCTGACACCCGGATACCAGCTTCGCCGCGTAGCCTGTTGACTGGCATAGGCAGACTGTAAACGATACTCGGCCGCACGTAAATCAGGGCGATTGGCCAGTACAGACAACGGCACATCCAGATTCACCTCACTAAAATGAATCTGATTTAATGGTGTCGGCCGGATATCTGTTACTTCATTCGGGCGCTGATTCAGTAAATTATGCAAATTTTGCACGACTTCTACCCGGTTCTGTTGCAGTGAAGTCAGGCTGTTTTCGGCATTGAGTAACGATTGTTTGGCATTGGTGGCATTAATACTGCTCACCTTGCCCACTTGATACTGTGCCTGAGCAATACGCGCAATCTGCCGGTACTGCTCAATAGTGTCTTTAGTGAGGCTGATGGCACCATCGATATAAGCCAGATGAAAATAGTTATCCACCACACTGTTAATCAGCGACAGCCGGCTGGCGGCCATATCCTGCTCACTGGCGTGATAACGCCAGATGGCCGCATTGGTATTGGCTCGCATTTTCTGCCACACATCCAGTTCATAGCTCAAGCCAAGCTGTCCGCTGAAGTTACGGCTGGACTCACCGCCATGTTTCAGGTCTTTAGAGCTGCTGGCACCAAGTGAACCATTGGCTTTGGGAAATAAATCCACGCCAGTCAGCCGGGCACTGTAGCGCGCTTTTTCTGCGGTTAATGCCGCCTGACGTAAATCAGTATTATTGGCCAGCGCCGTGCTGATTAACTGATTCAATGTGGCATCCTGATAGATTTCCCACCAGTTTGCATTAACCTGATATTGCGCAGCAATTTCTGCACTGCTTAGCATTCCGGCTTTACGCAGGCTTTGCTGCGGATAGGAAGTATGCGTAGCACAGCCTGCCAACAGTACGCTTAAACTGAGCACCAATACAGCGGTGCTGCTTTTCACAGAAATATTTTTCATCATGGTTACTTTAAATTCTAGCGGCCACCGAACCCGACCCGATAACTCCAGCTACCGCAAACATCCACCTACAACTGCTACTGTCGGAAAAAGCAGACTTAATCACGAGACAATGCATCAATCGGATTCAGTTGCGAAGCCCGTTTGGCCGGCATAAAACCAAACAATACCCCAATCACAGTGGAACACAGTACCGCCATTACAATAGAAAGCGTTGAAAACGACATGGCAAAATCGGTGGCCACAAGATTAAACAGCATACTGATGGCAAAAGAAAACAATACGCCTACCACCCCGCCAATCAGACAAATCAGCACCGCCTCAATCAGAAACTGCTCAAGAATATTGTGCTGACGCGCCCCGATGGCCATACGGATACCAATTTCCTTTACCCGCTCAGTTACCGACACCAGCATGATATTCATCACCCCGATACCGCCCACCACCAGTGAAATCAGGGCTATACTGGAAATCAGCAGAGTCATGGTACCGGTGGTGCTTTCAATGGTTTGCTTAATGGTATCGCTGTTACGGGTAAAAAAGTCTTCCGTACCATGACGGGCTTTCAGCAACTCAATAATACCTTTTTCGGCCGTTTGCGAATTAACATTATCTTTTACCTTTACCGTTACCGAAGTAATGTATTTCGAGCCGGAAATCCGGTTCATCAGCGTAGTATAGGGGGTATAGAGTTGCAAACTGTCACTATCCATAAAGCTATTATTGTTTGGTGCCGTCACCCCTATCACCCGTAATGGCCGTTTATTAAACAAAATCACCTGCCCCAGTGGATTAGTGCCATCAGCAAACAGCTTGTTTTTGGTGTTGTTATCAATCACCACCACCTGACCATTCTGATTAACATCATCTTCATTAAACAGGCTGCCAACAGCAATTTTAATACCGCGTACATCGAAATACTGGTCACCCACCCCATATAGCTGCGCAGAAAGTGACTGATTATCATATGTTAACGTGCCACTGGTACTTACTCCCGGAGTAACACTGTCAACATAATCCTGCTGTTTCAATGTTTCCGCATCGCCCACAGTCAGGGTTTTAATCCGGGATGAACGGCGATCGCCAAATCCATAGCCCGGATAAACCGTAACCGTATTTGTGCCCATAGCATTAATGTTTTCCAGAATTTTTGCCTGCGAGCCTCGTCCCAGCGCCACCACTGAAACCACCGAAGCAATACCGATGATAATCCCGAGCATGGTGAGAAAGGAACGCATCTTATGCGCCATAATTGCCTGAATGGACATGCGAAACGACTCAAATAGCTGGTCGCGGTAAAAATGCCAGGAGTTATGCTCTGCAATACTTTCAATGTTGCTGGGGGGAATGCTTGTATTTTTGCTGTGGTCGGCAATAATGCGCCCATCGCGTATTTCAATCACCCGATTAGCATTGGCAGCGATAGTTGGATCATGGGTTACCATTACAATAGTATGACCTGCATCATGCAGTTTATGCAGAATTTCCATCACATTTTGCCCGCTGCCGGTATCCAGTGCACCGGTAGGTTCATCCGCCAGGATGATTTCACCACCATTCATCAGCGCCCGGGCAATACTGACCCGCTGCTGCTGACCACCAGAAAGTTCGCTGGGGCGATTTTCTTCCTTACCGGCCAGCCCGAGCTGCGCCAGCAATTCATCTGCCCGTTTCAGCCGTTCGCCATGTTCCATACCCGCATACACAGCCGGCAAGGCTACATTTTCGCGGGCAGTTAACGAACTGAGCAGGTTATAACGCTGAAAAATAAAACCAAAGCTACGACGGCGCAAAGCGGCCTGCTCGTCCGCAGTCATGGTCGCGGTTTCCACGCCATCAATCCTGTATGAACCGCTGGATGGCACATCCAGACAACCAATGATATTCATCAGGGTAGATTTACCGGAGCCAGACTGGCCGATAATGGCCACAAAATCGCCTTTTTCGATACTCAGGTTGATATCCTTAAGCACCTGTACCCGGTTTTCACCATGGCCAAACCAGCGATTGATGGCCTTAATTTCCAATAAACTCATGACTTACATTCTCGAGCCGCGCATTTTCGGGTCTTTGCTAACGCCATTTCTGGCTTCAGCACTGCTTAGTGCCGATAACACCACCTGATCACCTGCGTTCAAACCTGATTTCACTTCTGTACGCATCCCATCAGTAATACCGGTCTGAATCTGTTTTTCCTGTACCTGCTGGTCATTGCCCAATACCTGCACTACTTTTTTGCCTCGTCGATGCTTGATAGCCTGATTGGATACTGTGAGCACATTAGTGGCAGATTTCACCAGTATATTATTCTGAGTAGTCATACCAATATGCAGGGAACCGTCATCATTCGGAACCAGTGCGCGGGCATAGTAATAAATAGCCGTATCGGTGGTGTCAGTACTGGTGTTGTAACCGCCTTGCGACATTTTGGTTAAGCCCGGGTCTACTGCTTCGAGCGTAGCATTACGCACCTTACTGTTATCCGCCAGCGTAGTGAAAGTTAAATGCATGCCCGCTTTAACCTTGTTCATGTCTCCCTCTGCAATCTGCATTTTATTCAGCATTTTGCTCAAATCGGCCAGCTGAACAATAGTCGGCGTATTCTGGCTGGAATTTACTGTTTGCCCTTCTTCTACCGGAATGGAAACCACTGTGCCATCCATCGGCGCAGTAATACGCGTATAGCCCAAATCTGCTTCGGAGGTATTAATCGCAATCTGGGTTTGCCGAATCTGAGACTTCAGCTCAGCTACATTGGCGCGTGCCGCGGCCAGATTGTCCTGCGCATTATCAAAATCTGCTTTAGATGTGGCATCCTGAGCCATTAGAGCCTGTTCGCGGTTAAATGCTCGCTGCTTCATCTTCAAAGCGATTTCAGCCGATACCAGCTGTGCCCGGTAAGTATCCAGCTTGGCTTTATTGGTGTTGAGCGTGTTTAACTGAGTGGTTGAATCGATATCCGCAATCAAATCACCCTTTTTCACCTGCTGACCCAGTTTGACATACAATTTTTTAATCTGGCCTGACGCCTGTGCACCCACGTCAACTAGCTGAGCTGCGGCAATTTCACCGGTAGCATTGACTGTCTGGCTTATATCACTGCGGCGCACCTCATCAGTAACAAAATTCATCTGGTTTTTAGGTTTGAAAAACAGACTCCACAATACTGCGGCCAGCAGCACCAAAACCAGTAACCACACTACTCTTTTAACCCATTTTTTTTTCATCTGCTTCATTATCCGTATAACACTCAAGCATTTTTGCCCTAATTAATACATGGTGGCAAAAGATTAAAATTGTAAAGGATGCAAACCATTCTCATCAACATATCTTTCAGATATAGCCATAAGTCTGCTATAAGACAGATAAAATACAGTGTTTATTAACCATTATTTACCTTAGCCGAAATTTTTCTCATTCTGCACAGAATTAAAACCTATTATGCTTTGACAAAGCCAGCACAACTGATTAAGCTGCGCAGCTTTGTGTTCACAGTATTGAAAAAAAGCACTAACGGTTTACAATCAAAACAATAATGTGAGCATCAGCGTGCCGATAAATCATTCTGGCACCCACAAGAAAGCAGTTTGGAACATACCATAATGACTAATTCAACCATTCGCCGGGCAGTGTATGCTGGCAGTTTCGACCCGCCCACCAATGGCCATTTATGGATGATTCGTGAAGCCCAGCCATTGTTTGATGAACTGACTGTTGCTATCGGGGTTAATCCGGAAAAAACCACGACGTATTCAATCGAAGAACGCAAGCAAATGCTGCGGGCAATTACCGCCAATTTTCCCAATGTGAAAATTTCCTGCTTTGAGAATCAATATCTGGTTAACTATGCACGCAGTATAGGGGCGGATTTCATCGTGCGCGGCATTCGTACCGCCTCAGACTATGAATATGAGCGCTCTATGCGCCACATCAATCATGATTTACAGCCGGATATATCTACTATTTTTCTGATGCCGCCACGTGAATATGCCGAGGTTTCCTCAACCATGGTTAAAGGCATGGTAGGCCCGCAAAACTGGCAAGCAATGATACGCCGCTATGTACCTGATGCTGTTTATGAAAAAATCATGCAGGATCATATGTACCATGAGCGTTGAACATTGCCCTACCATCAAAATTCATAACCATCAGAGCCACAAAACCATAGCTTAAATGCTGGTTTAGCATTTGGTTCCTATAATATACAGAGCTTTAATAATGGCTTCCAATCCAGAGAAGAAGCCATTATTCGCAGACAGGATTTTTCATAACATTGCTTTCTGCCCATCTATTTTCCCTGTAAGTGGGGCAATCGTGCTGTACGCACTAGCTGAAAAATGCTATCGTGCCAAATCCACATTCTGTTGTTACCTTTAGTGTATTAATATAGCTGTAATGCAGTGGCTTAACACCAACTATGCGGAATATCATCAATACACGTACTATATTTTCCTCCCGTTCGGCTCATAGTCGGGTTATAAAATCAGTGCGCCACTTTACAAAATCTTTACCGCTACCGTACAATCATTTTAGTATCTGATTCTATTCCTTATTTCGTTACAGTCGTACAAACCTGAATCGTATGACAAGTTTCTTCTGTCTTACGTATTAGCAGATAAATATTCTTACCATCACATCTATAAGGAGTAGCAGCACATGGCTTACCAATCTATTAATCCGTTTAACAACGAACTCATTAAAACCTTCACCAATCACACTGATGCTGAAGTAGAAAGCGCACTGACTCAGGCCTATGCCTTGTATCAGTCTGCATGGGCACAACCAGAAAACATTGCCGACAGACAGGCCTTACTGCGCCGTCTGGCTGATGTCATGACCATGCATCAGGACAAAATTGCCCGTACCATCACACTGGATATGGGTAAACGTCTGGCTGAAAGCCGCAATGAAGTTGCCTGTTGCATTGACATAGTACAGTACTATGCCAAACAGGCTGCCGAACTACTTAAACCAGTAGCCTATCCTAGCAAACTGGGCAAGGGCTGGGTAGAACATCATCCTATTGGCATTATTCTGGCTATCGAGCCGTGGAACTTTCCGATTTATCAGCTGATTCGCGTGATTGCACCGGCAATAGCAGTGGGTAATCCGGTAATGGCCAAACATGCCAGCAATGTACCGCAGTGTGCGCAGCTGGTAGAAGATTTACTGCGCGAAGCCAATGCACCGGCTGGCGCCTATACCAATCTGTTTGTCAGCCCAGACCAGATTGCCACCATCATCAGCGACAAACGGGTACAGGGTGTTGCTCTTACCGGTTCCGAAGGTGCCGGCAGCGTTGTGGCCGGACAGGCTGGCAGCAAGCTGAAAAAAGCCACCATGGAACTGGGCGGCAATGATGTATTCGTGGTTACAGATGATGCAGATGTGGTAGCTGCTGCACATACCGCAGTAGGTGGCCGACTGTATAACGCCGGACAGGTATGCACTGCGGCAAAACGTTATATCGTGCACGAAAAAGTGGCGCAGCAGTTTATTCAAATTATTCAGGACGACTTTGCCAAAGTGATAATGGGCGATCCACTGGATGAAAATACTACTCTGGCTCCGCTTTCCTCACGTAAAAGCAAAGAAAATTTGCAGAAACAGCTTGATGCAGCCATTGCCCATGGTGCTAAAGTATTGTGTGGTAATCAGCCAGCCGATGGCAACTTCTTCACTCCTACCCTGATTACCGATATCAGCCGTGATAATCCAGCCTATTTTGAAGAATTTTTTGGCCCGGTAGCTCAGTTATATGTGGTTAAAAATGACGATGAAGCCATTGCACTGGCTAATGATTCCAACTTTGGCCTGGGTGGCACCGTTTACTCAAAAGATATTGAACGGGCGAAAAAAATAGCTTCCCGAATTGAAACCGGGATGGTATTTATCAACCGCTTTGGCGATTCAGTAGCTGAATTACCATTTGGCGGAGTAAAGCGCTCCGGTTTTGGGCGTGAGCTGAGTGATTTAGGTATAAAAGAGTTTGTTAATCACAAGCTGATCGTTATTGGTCAGGAATAATTTTTCCTGTTTGCCTGTTAAAAAAGCAGTCTGAAATCTCAGACTGCTTTTTAGCAAATGAAAATACTGCTTTATCATAACCAGCAGCAACAGCCATTCCGGCTAATCACTTCTGTATATTGAATTCCACCTGATCAGGCAAACCTTTCGGCACAATCAATAATACAAACGGGCGCATCTGATAGCCCAGTGCCGCACCAGAGCGGATACGCAGATTCAATACCAACCTGTCCTGCACACGATTTAGCGCCAATGGCATAATATCCAGTTGCTGCTGCATTATTCCTGCATCAAATACCAATACATCCTGAGTGGTAAAATCGATTGGTGTTGGATTTCCGGCTTTACCCATGGTAGCAGCCATAGCAAAATAACGGGCAAACTCTTCTGCGGAGGTAATATGCCGTGGTACTGACTTGGTTACCGTATTTTTAATAAAGTAATTTCTGGCCTGCTGGTAAGAAACCGGTATGGCTAATTGATTCCGTACCTGAGCAGAAGCATTGGCTGCCATGGCCGTTGAATAACTACAACCACTCAGCGAGCCAGCCAGCAACAGACCAAACAACATAGAGTAAACATAACAACGCACGGCATACCTCCTGTCAGGTTCAGTAAGAACTACTGCTGCTTAAAAGCCAGCCATGTCAGAATCAGCCAGCCAATAATCATTAACACCCCGCCCACCGGCGTAATTGCACCCAGCCAGCGTGGCAAGCCCAAAGCCATCAGATACAGCGAGCCACAAAAAATAATCAGCCCCAACTGTAACAGGCAAAACGGTATTTTTACCGCAAAAGACGGCACAGCTTTTGCCAGCACACCCAGCGCCAGCAAACCCAGTGCATGCCAGAAAAAATATTGTGTGGCCGTATGCCACCATTGCATTTGCTGCTCACTAGCCATATGTTTTAACCCATGTGCACCAAATGCACCCAGCATTACCGCCACAGCCAGATTAAACGCTGCCGTACCTAACCACATAAATATCCCCCATCATTAACATAACCAGTAAGTCTGTTCAGCTTAATGCTGTTCAGTTGTCCGGCCACATCATTTAACCAGACAATCACAGTATAAAGACACAATCTCGGATAACAAACCACTTTACTAGCCAGCTCTTAAATCATTCAGCAACGGCCATTGCAAATCAGTATTTATCATAGCGGTTGTCAGATTGCCCTAACAAACAATAAAAAACTGACCAATCTACCAGATTAGTCAGTTTTCGGCATTCAAACGTATATTAACTTTTTATCATATTATTTACAGCTGATACCAGCAATTTGCGGCGCTTTCGCTGTACCTACCTTAATGACACAGCTCGTACTGCTGCTGCCGGATACAGTCAGATTACCGGCAGCCAGATTCATATTCAAGGGTTCTTTCACACCCATTTTCACCGCAGTGCTGGCCAGCTTCTGCACCTCTTCCGGCTCATAAGCAGTATTATTGGCCGCTATCTTGATATCCTTGGCACCAGCACTTACCGCTACCAGCAGCCCTAAAGAAAGCATCAGGCCATTACGTATCAATTTATTCATCGGACTCCTTTCCGAAGAGAAAATCCACTAAACATACTAAAACAAAAGCGTAAGATTTTCCAGTAAAATTATTGTAACTTACCTCAAGAAAACAGCAATTAGCTTACTGCGACAATAAATGTTCTGGTTAATATCAGTATTATCACCCCAGCTACAAATAAAAAGGCTGTATACCCAACTTGCAGTATACAGCTAACTAAAGAAACTTTTAAATCAAATAAATAGTGTGTATTGGCGCAAACCAAATCAGCATACTATTCTCTGTTAGTGTGATTGATGGTCTAGTGCATCTCTGTCCTGCTGATATTCACCCCACAAAGCATTTACCACCCCCAACAGTATGGCAAAACCAATTCCTAAACACCAGGCAAAATACCACATAAATACTCCTTGCTTTGTGCTTTTCCTGCCAGCCACAGCGCCGGCAGGAAAAGCCATTTTTAATATGCACTGTGATCGTTGTTGCGAATCAGCTCACTAGTTACCTTGCCGCGCATTACCCGATAACACCAGCTGGTATAAAACAATACAACCGGCATAAAAATAATTACCGCCACCAGCATCACAGTTAAAGTAAACTCACTGGAACTGGCATCCCATACCGTCAGGCTGGAACGCAGGTCAGTACTGGACGGCATGATAAAGGGAAACATCGCCACACCGGCTGTACCGATTACCCCGGCCAGCCCCAGCGCAGACGACCAGAAAGCCACAAAATTTTTGCCATTCTTGGCCAGCAACCACGCCAGAATAAAGCCCACATACGCCAGCACCGGAATCAGTAATAACAGCGGATATTGCTGAAAATTATGCATCCATGCACCCGCAGCAGTCACCACCTGCTTATGCAGCGGATCGGGAGAAGCAGCCGGTAAATAGCTTCCGGCCACAAGACTATAGCCATCGATGCCCAAATCAATCCAGATACCGGCCAGCGAAAACGTTACCACCACCACAATCAATGCAATTGTACTGGCATTCAGCGCACGTTCTCTCACCATATCTTCGGTACGCAAAGCCAGATAAATTGCACCATGGAAAATAATCATTGCAGCCGATACCACACCACACAACAGACTGAATGGATTGAGCAACGCCCAGAATGTACCAGTATAGAAAGAACGCAAATCATCATCAAAATGAAACGGCACTCCCAGCAGCAGATTACCAAACGCCACACCAAAAATCAGCGGTGGCACAAAACTGCCGACAAACAGTAACCAGTCCCAGCTGGAACGCCACAGAGGATTATTGATTTTACTGCGATAATCAAAACCTACCGGACGGAAAAACAAAGCCCACAACACGGCCATCATTGCCCAGTAGAAACCGGAAAAAGCCGTTGCATAAGCATACGGCCAGGCTGCAAAAATAGCGCCGCCGCCGGTAATAAACCATACCTGATTTCCATCCCAGTGCGGGCCTACCGTATTAATAATCACACGGCGTTCATTATCACTTCTGCCTACAAACGGAAGCAGAGCACCTACGCCCATATCCTGCCCGTCCATAATGGCAAAACCAATCAGCAAAACACCCAGCAACAGCCACCAAATGAACTTCAATACCGGATAATCTAAGAATTCCATGGTCTACTCCTAATGCTCTGCTTCATTGGCGTAACGTCCCGTGCCCAGCGAGCCTGGCCCCTGACGCGAAAACCGTACCATCAGATACACTTCCACAATCAGCAATATCGTGTACAGCGTCACAAACCCGAAAATAGATCCCCAGATACTGGCTGCGGTTAACGAAGAAACAGACAGATTGGTTGGCAGTACCCCATATACCGTCCATGGCTGGCGGCCATATTCGGCCACAAACCACCCAGCTTCACAGGCCAGCCATGGCAATGGCAAACTCCAGAAAGCCCACCTGAGCAGCCAGCGTTTTTCAGCAAAATTATTTTTAACCGAAGCATAAAAGGCCACAGCTATCAGCAACAGCATCAGAAAACCACACAAGACCATGATGCGGAAACTCCAGAACATCGGCGTCACACGCGGAATAGTTTCCCGCGCAGCATGCGCAATATCGGATTCAGTAGCCTGACGAACATCCGGCACATAAGATTTCAGCAGCAGACCAAAGCCCAGATCATCGCCGTATTTCTTCAAACTGGCCTGTGCCTGCTCATCTGTACGGTTTTTCCGCAACGTTTCCAACGCAATCACCGCTTCACGACCATTGCGGATACGCTCAATATTTTCGGCAATAATTTCTTTAATCCCCGGAATCTGCGTATCCAGCGACCGGGTACCAATCAGCCCCATTGCCCACGGAATCTTTACCGCAAAATCGTTTTTCATTGCCTGCTCATTTGGTATGGCAATCAGATTAAACGAAGCCGGAGCCGGTTCTGTTTCCCACATCGCTTCCAGCGTAGCCATTTTGGTTTGCTGCGATCTACCAACCGTATAGCCAGACTCATCACCAAGCACAATTACCGACAGAATTGAAGACATACCAAAAGCAACGGCAATACGGAAACTTTTCTTGGCAAATTCCACATCCTGACCTTTTAACAGATACCAGGCAGAAATAGCCATCACAAAAATCGCACCAGTTACATAACCTGCGGAAACTGTATGCACAAACTTGTTCTGCGCCACCTCATTGAGGAAAATATCCGCAAAACTGGTCATTTCCATGCGCATGGATTCAAAGTTAAAATGTGCGCCTACAGGGTCTTGCATCCAGCCATTGGCCACCAGAATCCACAATGCAGACAGATTGGTACCCAAAGCCATCAGCACGGTAACCATAAGATGGCCGGGACGACTTAACCTCTCCCAGCCAAAAAAGAACAAACCTACAAAAGTGGACTCAAGAAAAAAAGCCATCAGCCCTTCAATCGCCAGCGGTGCACCAAATATATCGCCTACATAATGTGAGTAATATGACCAGTTAGTGCCAAACTGGAATTCCATCGTAATCCCAGTGGTTACCCCCAGAGCAAAATTGATACCGAATAACTTACCCCAGAAGCGCGTCATATCCTTGTAAATCTGCTTGCCGGTTAACACATAAACCGATTCCATAATTACCAGAATCCAGGTCATTCCCAGCGTCAGCGGCACAAACAAAAAATGATAAAGCGCAACCAGCGCAAACTGCAGCCTCGACAGTTCTACCAAATCCATAGCTTTGTTCCCTGTTTTATATTAAAAACTTTTATTCAGTTATTACACTTGCAGTGGCAGTTACCAAACCATCCTAGTTTAATATAACAAAATGTTCTATCTAAATCGGGAAGATTAAACTTGGAATCAAAATTTCATGATACAAATCTATATTCAAGCTTACAGCAAAAAAGCAAAAATCAAAATAAACACAACATCTATTGCCTATAAATAACTTATTTTTTACATTAACAATACAAATACCACATTCATATAAGTATAAATTATAAAACAACAAGTTCCTTAATATTTATCCATACAGAATTAACTTGATTTAAATCAACCTACATTTTCATTTCCAAAAAAGAAACAGCCACAATGTGGCTGTCAGGAAGATTACATCAGCTAAACAGTCTATCCGGGTTAACTTCAACCCACATGCAGTACCTGCGCATCCGGCCATGGATTCACCTGATGGCTGGCCACAATCAGAATCCCATGCTGCTGATGTCGTTTCAGCATCGCCGCCAGCGCCGTTTGAGCCTCTTCATCGATACCGGCAAAAGGTTCATCCAGAATCATCAGCGCATAAGGTCGCAGCAGCAGACGCGCCAGTGCAATCCGCCGCGCTTGCCCGCCAGACACCGCCGCACCATATTCACCTAAGGGCGTATCCAGCTTTTCAGGCTGATTTTCAGCCCATGCTGCCAGCCCGACACTGGCTAATACCGCCCATAACTCAGCCTCAGTGGCCTCAGCCTTACCCAAACGCAGATTTTCAGCCAGAGTCAAATCAAATATATCAAGCTGCTGCGCCAGATAGGCTACCTGTCCCTGCCATTGCCAAGCCGCAAATGGCTGCTGATTACAGTAAAGCTCACCACTTTCAGGTTGCAGCTCATCTGCCAAAACCGCCAATAGCGTTGATTTCCCCGCACCCGATGCTCCCTGTAACAGCAGAATATCGCCATTAATCACCTCAAAACTGATATTTTCGGCACCATTCAACGCACCCGGCCAGCGCGCGCATATTCCCCGCGCCTGCAAATGTAATGCTACCGGCAAGGCTGGTTTGGCAAATTCCTGTAATCCCTGTGCTGGCACAAGAGCATTCAGACGCGCACAGGCTGCCCGACACAAGCCATATGTCATCATATTCATACCCAATAGCAGCACCAGTTCCGCAAACCCAAACACAGCCAGCAACAAAGCCAATAACATCGCTACTGATAAGCTGCCATTACCCAGCTGCAAGCTTCCCTGCCACAACAGAATTGCCGCCGCTACAGCCAGACATACTTGCTGTAACAGCACTACCTTACCTGCCAGCCGCTGCTGGCGTAACTGACCACTGACATAAATCCCATCTTCAGCAAAAAAAGCAGTAGCAAAACGCGGCCATTGCTGCCACTGCAAAAGTGCGGTTAACACTTCCAGTGGTTGCAGCAAAGCTGCACGTCGCTGCTCAGCCTGTGCAGCCTGCTGCCTGCCCCAGTTTTGTCCGCACCAAGCTGCCACAGCGGGAATAACGACTGTGGCCACTAATAAAGGAACGCCCAGATACAATGCCAACAACCCATTAGCCACAATCGCGGTCAGGCCAAGAATGCACAGCAGCATAATTAGTGCCCATAGCCATGGCAGTACCACATTCAGCGGCCAGTTATTAAGAAGCTCAATATCACTGAGTAAACGATGCATCTGGCGAACAGATGCCGATTGCTGCTTACCTGCTGCCAGACGGGCAAACAGGCCACTGCGCAAATCAGCCAGCAAACCCAGTACCGCATCATGCGACCCCAGACGCTCCCCATAGCGGCCGGCAGTACGCACAATGGCCAGCAAACGGATAATCCCTGCCGGCGTAAAATAATTAAATGTATAGGCTGTAGCCAGACTCAGCAGCCCGGCCAGTCCGGCAGCAGTAATAAACCAGCCGGATAAAGCCAGCAAAGCAATACTGGCAATAGCCGTTGCCTGCCCCAACAGCCACGCCAGTATCCAGGTGCCCTTGCGGCTCAATAAAAGATTCGATAGTTTTAACTGCTGACCCGCCCACAACAAATGGTAACGCTTCATCATAATTGCTCCTGCTGGCCAGACAATATAATCTTCCGGTCTACCCACCCAGCATAACTGACATCATGACTCACCAGCAGCACCGTTTTGCCGATACTCAAGCGCGCCAGCAACTGCATAATATCTGCCGCAGTCTGCGCATCCAGATGGGCTGTTGGTTCGTCCAGCAGCCACAGTGGCGCATTGCGCAACAGCATTTGTGCCAGTGCCAACCGCTGTAATTGCCCGCCAGACAAGCCCCGGCCGCGCTCCCCCAGTAATGTAGCCATTTGTTTGGGTAAACGCTGTACCAGCTCCCACAGCCCTACCTGCTGCAATACCTGCTGCAACTGCTCATCAGTAGCATCAGCACAGGCCAGACGCAGATTTTCCGCAATCGATAACGGCAGAATCGGCGGCGTCTGCGCCAGATAAGCTACTGACTGCCGCAACAGCGGCAGATTCAGATCAGTATAATTATGCTGATTAATCCACAAAATACCCAAGTAAGGCGCAAACCCCAGCAAAGCCTGCAACAGACTGGACTTACCACTGCCACTTGCTCCGCTAAGCAAAACACGTTCACCGGCTTGCACACTGAAACTGAATTGTGGCACACGAATACGCTTATCCCGCCCGTACACCACCAGACATTCTGCCCGCAAGCACGGTGGAGCCTGTAACACAAAATCCACCTCAGCAGAAACAGCAGCCACATTATTTGCTACCTCATACAACGGAATTAATGCTTCTGCTGCCGCCTCAGCTTTGGCCTTATCATGATAATCTGCCCCAAGCTGGCGCAGCGGGGCATAAAATTCAGGTGCAAGCAATAGAATAAACAGTGCGCCCTGATAAGGTACCGGTATCTGGCCATTAGCCCACGGCAACACCCCCAGCAGCCCCAGCCCCAGATAAACCGCCACCAGCGCAATCGCCAGCGCTGCAAACAATTCCAGCACCGCAGTAGACAGAAAAGCCAGACGTAACACCGCCATAGTGCGCACCCGATAAGACTCAGCAGCCGAATCAATGGCCTGCTGAGCCTGTCGCTGCGCCCCTAAACGGCGTAATGTCGGCAAACCGCGTAACAAATCCAGAAAACGCCCGCTTAAAGCCGCTAGAGCAGACAACTGCGCCCGGTTTTTACGTGCCGCAGCCTGCCCCAGCAAAATCATGAAAACCGGCACCAGCGGCGCAGTCAGCAGCAACAGAGCAGCAGCAAACGGACTATAAAAACATGTTACCGCTGCAATCAGTAACGGCATCAATGCCGCCAGCCGCTGTTGCAGCACATAACGGCTGAAATAGCCATCCAGAGCATCCACCTGTTCCAGCACCAGCGTTGACAGCGCACCATCACTACCATACTGGCTGCGTTCCGGCCCCAGAAAAGCCAGTGCTTTTAATAACTGGCTGCGCAACTGCAACTGTATTGCTACACTGGCACGCAACAGCAGCCGCTCCCGGACATAACTCAACAACGGCCGCAACAGCCAGCAAACAAGCAGATAGGGTAAAAACTGCCGTAATGCCGCAGCCACCTGCTCACCATTGAGCCACAAAGCAAACAGATTGGCCAGAAGTGCACTTTGCACAATAATCAGTATCGCCACAGTAATCATCAGCACCCATGCCAGCCGGAACGAACGACGTTGCTGCTTTCGCCATAAACGCAAATAAAACTGTGGCGTGGATGCGTATAAATTCTGTCTAGCCAATCTGCTTTCCCCTTTGCACAAAACCGTCAAAACATTTTGCCCAAAACTATACTGTCACAATCGCCTGCGGCAAAACCCGCCCAAGCTGCCAGTGCTGCACTGCCCAGCCAAGCAAATCAGCCAGACTATCCACTTGCGGAGCCTGCGGCAGCCCCAGATAAACCAGAACCTGCCGCAATAAAGCCTCGCGCCTGCGCAGGTCCAACGCTGGCGCCTGCGTCTGCTTCGACCATTTCTGCCCCAGCGCATTAGTTAACAATGGCAAATGGGCATAGTTGGGCTGAGGCAAACCCAGTAACTGCTGTAAATAAATCTGGCGCGGTGTAGACACCAGCAAATCCTGCCCGCGTACCACATGATTAATGCCCTGCGCAGCATCATCCACCACCACAGCCAACTGATAGGCCCAGAAACCATCAGCCCGCAACAACACAAAATCACCCACATCACCAGCCAGACACTGCTGCTGCCAGCCCTGTACCGCGTCCTGAAAACTGATTAACTCTGCCCCAACCCGCAAGCGCCAAGCCGGTGTCTTATTAGTACACAAACATGTATCTGCACCCAGTGAGGCACAACGCCCACTGTAAATAACACCATCCACGCCCATACCCTGCGCTTCTGCCTGCACTGTTTTACGGCTGCAATAACACGGATAGACCAGCTCATGTGCACGCAACTGTGCCAGAGCCGCCGCATACAAATGATGACGTTTGCTCTGATATACCACCTCACCATCCCAGTGCAGGGCAAAAGCTTCCAGCGTGGCCAGAATGGCAGTAGCCGCGCCGGGCATTTCCCGTGGCGGATCCAAATCTTCCATACGCACCAGCCAGCGGCCATGCCGGCTGCGCGCATCCAGATACGAAGCTACCGCTGTTAACAGCGAACCAATATGCAATAAACCCGTAGGACTGGGAGCAAAACGCCCTACATACAACTCAGCCACAGACAACATCCATCCTTATACAGCCAGCACAGCAAATAACTTAACACTACCCCCGCAAAAGTACAAACTGACATGTACCATCAGCGACCACCTTAACAATAAAAATTATTTATCAAAAATTTACCCCAAATCAGCTTCTATCATTTTCACCTTTGCCATTAAACCGGCACCAGACTAAAAAAGAGGAACCATAAAAAGGTATAATTAAACCTATCTGAACACATTGGCACACCATGATTAGTACCAAATCGCGCCTGCTTGTTATCGACACAAGCACCAACTACCTGTCACTGGGAATCTATCAGAATGGACATACCCACAGCATTTACGAAGCAGTGGGCGCAAAACAGTCCGAACTGATATTACCGCGTATCCAGCAATTACTAGATACAGCCAGCCTGACACTGGCGCAGCTAGATGCCATAGTATACGCACAAGGGCCGGGCGCCTTTACCGGATTACGTATCGGGCTGGGTGTGGCTACCGGTCTGGCACTGCCGAACAACCTGCCCCTGATTGGCATTCCCTGTCTAGATGCCGTCGCTGCGCTGGCACCCAACCAACCATGTGTACTGGCCGCAACCGATGCGCGCATGAACGAGCTGTTCTTTGCCTGGTATGACACCCAGAATCACAAACGTTTGAGCGATTATCTGGTTGGTTCTGCCAATAGCATCGAGCTTCCGGCCAGCCAGCATAGCGCTATCGGCGTTGGCAACGCCTACGCTCTGGATATCACCTTACCAGTTTCAGGACAGAATCTTATGCCCGGCGCACAGGAATATGCCCAACTGGCCTTATCCGGCCGTTATACCCCTACCGATGCCGCCCATGCCAGTTTGCACTACGTACGCAACAAAATTGCGCTAACCGCTGCCGAGCAGGCAGCCAGACGTGCTGCGGGTCAGACAGCATGAATATCCGTGCCGCTACCCTTGCCGACATCCCCGCTTTGCAAGCTATGGAACAACAGTGCAATCCCTCGCCATGGTCAGCAGCGCAACTCACCGGCAGCATCAATGCACCACAGCCTGTGTGGGTAATCGACTTGCCCGAACACGGAGTAGTCGCCATGCTGGTCTGGCAAAAACTGCCGGACGAGGCAGAAATCCATCTGCTCAATACCCATCCGGCACACAGACGACAAGGGTATGCACAACAATTACTTGAACATTTATTTCAGTGGGCACAGCTGCAACACATCAGCCGTATACTGCTCGAAGTCCGTGCCAGTAATTGCGGCGCATTACAGTTGTATGAACACAATGGTTTCAAACGCTGCGGCCTGCGCAGAAACTATTATCAAAATGGCGACGATGCCGTGCTAATGGAAAAACTATGCTAGACAGCCGCTACCTCTACTTACACGAAGCAATGGGCTTGGGCCCTATGTGGTTATCACAGGCTGCACATCTAATCGTTCCAGATTCAGCCGAAAAAAATACCGCAGTAGACAACAGCACTGCACCCACTCGCCAGCCTGCCCCCTCCAGCATTGGCAAGCAGCAGCCCATAGCCGCCGCCAAAACTGCGCCAGCGCACAAATCGTTCCCGCAGCCAGCCAACCGTCATCGCGCTGCCTTGCAGCAAATCATCAGTCAGCCTCCGGCTGCTGCCTTACCAGCGGCACAAACAACAATAAACAACAGCCTCGACAGCAGCAGCCACCAATCCATAGCGGGCGAATTAAATATCAGCTTTGAGGCCATACCTACCGCACTGATAGCCTGCACCCGCTGCAACCTGCATCAGGAACGCTGCACCCCTCTGCCCGGCTACGGTGCAGTCAACGCACGCCTGCTGGTAGTCAGCTCCAATCCGGCACCACCAGACGACAGCAGCCAGCAACTTTTCAGCGGTGAAGTCGGCAAACTGCTCAACAACATGCTGGCAGCCATCAATATCAGTACCGAAGAAGTTTTCTATACCAGTCAGGTAAAGTGTGCGCCCAACATCAGCCTGCGCATCACCGCCGAACACCTGCATGCCTGTCTGCCCTACCTGAGTGCACAAATCGAGCACATCAGGCCACAGGCTGTCCTGCTACTTGGTCAAATATTCAGCCAGCTCGACCAGAATACACTGGCACAGAACCTGCACAACACCCCATATGTCATATCACCTCATCCGGCACGATTATTGCGTCAAAGCCACTTAAAGGCCACAGCATGGGCGGCATTGAAACAATTGCGTAACTATTTACAGTAATCTGCCTCAAAAAAACAGTCTTAAATAAGGATAAGTCCGCACAAGCCAAAATATCTATGTTAAAATATGATAATAAAATTTTAAATAAATAAAATCAACATATTATGCATATTTCTCTTGGTCCTGTCGTGATGATCCTATTGGTGGCTGTTTTGGCCGCCATCATCTGTCGCCGTCTGCACATTCCCGCCATGCTAGGCTACCTTGTGGTTGGCTTTATTGCCGGCCCGGGCTGGCTGCATTTAATCAACCAGAATCATGCCACCGAATTTATCGGCGAAATCGGCATTACCTTCCTCATGTTCAGCATCGGGCTGGAGTTTTCCATTGGCAAACTTAAAGCCATGCGCCGGCTGGTGCTCGGGCTGGGCGGATTACAGGTGGCACTTACCCTGACTGCTCTCTTTATCATACTTGCCGTCATGGGCATCCAGCTCACCTGGGCATTTACCCTCGCCGCCGCCATGACCATGTCGTCTACCGCCATCGTCAGCCGCATCATGGTAGAGAAAAACGAACTGGGCCAACACTACGGCCACATGATTATGGGCGTATTGCTGATGCAGGACATTGCCGTCGTACCGCTGATGATCCTGTTTCCCGCACTGGCACATAGCAGTGACGGCCTGATACTGCAAATGGGCAAAGCCCTGCTCACCATGGCAGTGGCACTTGGCCTGTTGCTGGTAGTCGGCAGCAAAATCATGCCGATATGGTTTCGCCTGATTGCACGCACCAAATCCAGCGAACTGTTCATGATAAACGTATTGCTGGTTACACTGGGCGTTGCCTACCTCACCCAGCTGGCCGGCCTGTCGCTGGCACTGGGCGCATTCGTGGCTGGCATGCTGATTTCAGAAACAGAATACCGCTATCAGGTAGAAGACGACATCCGCCCTTTCCGCGATATCCTGCTCGGCTTTTTCTTCATTACCATCGGCATGAAACTCAACATACAGGTATTGCAGTCAAGCTGGTTATTGATACTGGCACTATGTGCACTACTTATCATCCTCAAAGCACTGGTATTGTATGGCATTAGCCGCTACATGAAAGAAAATACCGGCGACAGCATCAAAACTGCACTATATTTAGCACAAGGCGGTGAATTCGGCTTCGTCATACTGGCCATCAGCGGTGCACTCAAACTCATCTCACTCGAATTGCAACAGGCAGCCATCGCAGCCATCCTGCTTTCCATGATACTGGCGCCCTTTATCATGAAAAGTGCCGACAAAATTGCCAAACTGCTGGTTAAACGCAGCTGGGATGAACAGGCAGTCGACTTGCAGAGCATACTGGTTGACACCATGAACAAATCCGATCATATCCTCATTATCGGCTTTGGTCGCTGTGGCCAGAGTATCGCCCGCGTCCTGCAACAGGAAGACACCCCCTACTACGCCATCGATCTGGATGCCGAACGCGTGGCTACCGCCAAGGCAGCCGGTGAACCAGTTACCTTCGGAGACGCCAAAAGGCAGGAAGTATTACAGGCAGCCGGATTAAAACGTGCCAATACCGTACTCATCACCATCAACAACATGACCGAGGCTAAACATATCCTCAGCAACATCATGCTGATTGCCCCCACCATGCCAGTAATCGTGCGCGTCACCAGCGACGACAACATCCCCGTCCTCACCAATATAGGCGCCGACGACATCGTTTCCGATGAAAAAGAATCCAGCCTTACACTAGCCAGCCAGGCACTATTAAGCTCAGGCAAACCATTTGATGAAGTCTATCAAATCATGCAGCGTATCCGTCAAGACCGCTATCAGGCACTCGAAGGCCTGTTTGCCGGCAGTGATGACGAAATTTCCGATGAAAGCGTTCATTACTTCCGTCAGGCTTTCACCCTGCCACCGGATGCCTTTCTGGTAGGCAAAAGCATCAACGACTTGCCACTAGACAAACTAAATATAAAACTGCTCTCCGTACGCCGCAATGCTCACCAGCTACGCGAATTTGATCCAGACTTCCGCTTCAAAGCCTCAGACACACTGGTGGTACTCGGCCTCAGAGACAAAGTAATTCTCTTTGAAAACTGGTCACTACAGGGAACAAGCTAATTTTTTCACAATCAGCACTTGCCATCAGGCAGCATATCTGGTTTAATACTGACTTTCCCAAACACGGGTGATTAGCTCAGTTGGTAGAGCGTCTGCCTTACAAGCAGAATGTCGGCGGTTCGACTCCGTCATCACCCACCAGTTTTCTGTTTTATGCATAGCATAAAACATGAGCGGTGGTAGCTCAGTTGGTTAGAGTACCGGCCTGTCACGCCGGGGGTCGCGGGTTCGAGCCCCGTCCGCCGCGCCAAAAAATATAAAAAAGCACAGCTTCTGCTGTGCTTTTTTATTATCAGCCCAAACCAAGCATTTCAAATCAGCTATTGCAGCTAAAGCACTCAAATCTGCCAATAACAAAAACCCGCCTTAAATATTTATCTTCCCTGTTCAGCTACAGCACAGTTACACAGACAATACACATACCTATCATAATAGAATTATCTATTCAAAATGCTCAACCTGAACCAACCAATACCATCATCACCCCATACACAAGATTATGCTGCATAAACAATTACTCTGCATAATTGTTAAATTTTGTTTAATGTACTATTATTCATCGTATTATTAATAGAAAAAACATACTTCCTTTTTTTCTATTCAGAGGTAGGCATGCATTCAATCACACAACAACTGAACGATTTACATCAAACCACAAAATGAGAAAGGTTTATCGTGGGAAATACCGATTATCTGATTGAAGTAAAAAATGTTTCCAAAAAGATCAAAGGCCGGCAAATTTTGGATAACATTTCATTCAAAATTGCACCCGGCCGAATTATGGGTTTCATCGGCCCCAATGGTGCCGGCAAAACCACCATGCTGAAAATGCTCACAGGTTTAATGTTTCCCACTTCAGGAGAGATTAAAATCTGTGGCCATGATATTCAGCAAGACTACGAGCAAGCTGCACTCAATCTGGGTACCATAATTGAAAACCCTGAATTTTATAATTATATGTCTGGTTTTAATAATCTACAGGTATTTGCTGATATGAGCCGCCAGTCAATCAGCAAAAACGAAATAAGGCAAACCTTAGCCACTACCGGCCTCAAAGGGGCTGAGCAGCAAAAAGTTAAAGGTTATTCCTTGGGCATGCGGCAAAGATTGGGCGTAGCAAACGCTACCATCCATCAGCCCAAAGTATTAATTCTGGATGAGCCCATGAATGGCCTCGACCCTGAGGGAATGAAAGACTTTCGCAACTTGATGAAAAATTTTGTCCGCAACGGAAACAGCATCATTATTTCCAGCCATCTTCTCGCCGAGCTACAGGAAATTGTTAACGATATCTTTATTGTTAACCATGGCAGACAAATATACGCAGGCACAATGACTGATTTCCTCGGTAAATCCAATAATATTGTTCACGTAGAAGTGGGCGGAAATGTATTAGTGGCAGAAAAAATACTACAAGAAAAAGGATATCAGGTTACCAACCAGCTCAATAGCCTTGAAATCACAATTAACCAGAATGATCACGACCCACGTGCGGAAATTGCCAAACTGCTGGTTGAAAACAATATACCCTTAATCGGCTTAAAACTAACACATTACTCTCTGGAAGACTCATTCCTCAATACCATTAACAGCGATAATCAAAAAAGAGGTTAACCAATGAAATTACTGATTAATGAATGGCGTAAATACTTATTCAACGTCCGCAGCGTAATTATCATACCACTGATATTACTGATTATATTAATTATTTATTTTAGCACAATGCATTTTGTGGTAGCGGCAATAAAGCCCTCACCCTCAGCGGAAGACTATAGTAAGGTATTTTTGTTTGGTATAACCATTTGTTACAATTTTGTTAATTTTATCACCATTATTTATGCCTCTAATATCCTGAGCTCGGAAATATCCAGGGGGACAATTAAATTCATCCTTACACGTCCCTATCAACGCTACAAAATATTACTCGCAAAAATCGGAGCAATTACCTTACTAATGCCAATATTCATGATTATAGCGGTAATCATTTCCTTATTATTGCAGTTGCTAACAATTCACCATATGCCAGAACTTGGAGCAACGATAAAATATACCGGAATATATATTTTATACATATTGGCAGTGACCGTATTTTTTACTGCATTTGCCCTAATGCTTTCTTCCATGACCAGCAGTCCTGCCTTTGTTACCGGTTGCAGTATCGTGTATTATTTCTGTGCCTCTAAACTATGGGCGACAATTAATTTTCTCTATTTTCATTTGCCAACAGACGGATGGTTATATAAATTATGTCCTTTAAATGTAAATGGCTATTTAATTGATTTAATGACAGATGCTGCCAAAAATCCTGTACAGAATGAATTCTATATCGCCTTACTAGCCAACATTACTTATGCGTGCATTTTCGTCCTGACCGCTGTGCTGATATTCAGACGGCGTGATATTTCATTGGCTAATTAACAGTGACTTTACTCACCCCACACAACAGGCCGGATTGCAAGAAATCATTTGGGAATAATTAACACCCAAATCACCTTTTTCCAATCTGGCCTTATCATTTCCAGTCTGGAATACTTTTAGTTAAACCAGCAAATATAAAACACCACCAATCAAGCATATTTAACACTAAAAACCGGTAATGGTCATACTGATTAAGATATTTCCGGTTTCAATGTAAACTGTTTAACTACAATTTATCAAACTGCCTAATCAAAAAAAGAGGCCTGCTAATTAAGACCTCTTATCCATAAATACCCAAAACTAAATATCCAGCTTAAGCAAATTATTGACTATTTTCAGCGTTTCCAGACTCACCGTGATTACTCTCTGGAATAATTTCAACGGATATCTGGCATTATGCATAGTCTCCATTGCCCAGCCATCAGCATCATTCACCATCCCACTACTCTTATGCGCACCTACCCTTTCCCACCAATTCCAGCACATGCTTACCATTAACCATAAACACAATCAAAGCCTGATTGGTCAGCCAAAAATTGTTCAAGGCTTTGTCAAAAACAATAACCGTATTCTGGATTATATTTACCAACACAGTAAGGTAGTCGATTAACAAAAAACACTTATAGACTACTTCAATAATGATATTTTATTTAATTGCAATAATATTACCATTTTTGGGAAGATTTACTTAGAAAATACTATTCAATTGCGATAGCCAATAATCAATTTTAGGTAATTACTTTCTATTGATATTTATAAAATTATTTATATAAATCAACACATCATATACTTGCAGCGGATGAAAATTAACGTTATATTACAGTTAAACACTGTTAATTTATGCTATTAAAGCACTTAGGCAATTTAATTTGCTCAAACTCAATTAGCAAAGGTAGCAAGATGAAACGATGGCTGTGTATTTTGATTTTGTGCTTAACCGGCTGCATTGATGGCCGTAGTGAGCAGGAAAAAAACAAGCAATTACAGGATAAATTAGCAATGAAAGATACCACTGAAATTACGGTTTTGATTCCTTCCAACGTTTCAAACAAAAGACTGGCGATTACTTTACCACGCTGCTTTTTTGGGCCTAACTTGAAAAATAAACTTGTTGATGGAAAAGTTGAAGAGAAAGCGGTTAGCATTATGTATCAACTACCTACTTTCTCCGGCTTTCCCAATGATGAAGAGGCGCTTCATCGATGTCCTGATTTCTCCAAGCCAATTTCCGGTATAGGTATACGACCATTATTTACTCAAACAAGCAAAAGCGAATTGGAATATGGCAATTACTGGTTAAAACAACAATATTACCGATTTTCAGTAAAAGAAAAACGAAATAATCAGGAACTGTACCGTGCTGATATTGCGGGAAAACTGGCTATATTCGCTAATCAATCTGATAAAAATCAGCAAGATATCAGCATTGAATTCTGGCCTTTTGATGCAAAGGATGAAAGCGATTCTTATCCTCATCAAACTGATATTCATTCCGTACTGGATAAGGAATTTGCCTTAGCTTATACAGTGTATTCCTCAAGATATCTACATGGGAAGCATAAACCATTGCCGAATCAATGGTATTTTGCTGATGCCTTGATTGATATCTATAAACATAATGAAAGCCTGCTGGATCATCCGGAAATTCTCCAAGGCTTTATCGCAAACAATAATCGCATTCTGGATTATATTCACCAACATAGTAAGGTAGTTAATTAGCCAGCAACGCTTATCATCTGTCTTTAAAATGACAGTGTAGTTAATTAAAATAATATTGCTAATTCTGTACATAATTATCCAGAAAATAACTATTCAATTGTGACAGCCAATAATCAATTTTAAACAATTATCTTCTATTGATATATATATCAAATTTATTTATATAAATCAACACATAATATACTTGCAACATTTAAAAATTAACGCTATATTACGGTTAAACACTGTTAATTTATGCTATTAAAACACTCAGGCTATTTAATCCGCTGAAATTTAATTTGCAAAGGTAGCAAGATGAAACGATGGTTGTGTATTTTAATTCTGTGCTTAGCTGGCTGTATTGATGGGCGCAGTGAAGAAGAAAAAAACAAGCAATTACAGGATAAATTAGCAATGAAAGATACCACTGAAATTACGGTTTTGATTCCATCTAAGGTTTCAAGCAAAAAACTGGCGATTACTCTACCGCGCTGCTTTTTTGGGCCTAACTTGAAAAATAAAGTTGTTGATGGAAAAGTTGAAGAAAAGGCGGTTAGTATTATGTACCAACTACCTACTTTCTCCGGTTTTCCCAATGATGAAGAAGCACTTTATCAATGCCCTGATTTTTCCAAGCCAATCTCCGGTATAGGTATACGACCGTTATTTCCTAATCTTAAAAAAACTGAATTGGAATATGGCAATTACTGGTTCAAACAGCAAAGCTATCAATACGCTGTGAAAGAACAGAAAAATAATCAGACACTGTACCGTGTTGGTATTGCTGGAAAGTTAACCATTTTTGCTAATCAATCTGATAAAAATCAGCAAGATATCAGCATTGAATTCTGGCCTTTTGATGCAAAGGATGAAAGCGATTCTTACCCTCACCAGACTGATATTCATTCTGTATTGGATAAGGAGTTTGGCTTAGGGTATACCGTGTATTCCTCAAGATATCTACATGGGAAGCATAAACCATTACCGAATCAGTGGTATTTTGCTGATGCCTTGATTGATATCTATAAACATAATGAAAGCCTGCTGGATCATCCCGAAATTGTCCAAGGCTTTATTGAAAACAATAATCGTATTCTTAATTATATTCACCAACACAGTAAAGTCGTTAATTAACCAGCAAGGCTTATTAACTGCTTTAATAATGACATTGGTCTAATTACCATAATATTGCTAATTTCAGGCATTTTTATTTGTAAAATAGCCATTAGATGACAATAGCCGGTTATAAAATTTTAAGGATGACTTTCTGTTGTTTTTTATCAGTTTAGTTATATAAATCAAAACATCTTATACTTGTCAGATTTGATAATTAACGCTATATTTATGTTAAATACTGTTAGTTTATGCTATTAAAGCACTTAGGCAATTTAATTTGCTCAAATTCAATTAGCAAAGGTAGCAAGATGAAACGATGGCTGTGTATTTTGATTTTGTGCTTAGCTGGCTGTATTGATGGGCGCAGTGAAGAAGAAAAAAACAAGCAATTACAGGATAAATTAGCAATGAAAGATACTACTGAAATTACGGTTTTAATTCCTTCCAAGGTTTCGAACAAAAGACTGGCAATTACTCTGCCACGCTGTTTTTTTGAGCCAAACTTAAAAAATAAAGTTATTGATGGAAAAGTTGAAGAAATAACCGTCGGCATTATATTTGCCTTACCCACTTTCTCCGGCTTTCCCAATGACAAAGAAGCACTTCATCAATGCCCTGATTATTCCAGACCAGTGGCTGGCTTAAGTATAGCACCGCTGTATCCGAAAATAAGAACTAAAAAACTGGAATATGGAAATTTCTGGTTAAAGCAACAAAGTTATCAATTCGCATTGAAAGAGCAAAGAAATAATCAAAATTTATACATTTCTGGTGGCAGACGGGTCATATTTGCCGATCAATCTGATAAAAATCAGGAGGATATAAGCATTTTTTTCTGGCCATATGATTCGAATAATGCAGACAGCCCCTTTCCTCACCAGATTGATATTTATTCTGTGCTGGATAAAGAATTCAGCGTTGCTTATACCGTGTATTCCTCAAGATATCTACATGGTAAGCATAAACCATTGCCAAATCAGTGGTATTTTGCCGATGCTTTAATTGATATCTATAAACATAATGAAAGCCTGCTGGATCATCCGGAAATTGTCCAAGGCTTTATTGAAAACAATAATCGCATTCTGGATTATCTTCACCAACATAGTAAGGTAGTTAATTAACCAGCAACGCTTATCATCTGTCTTTGTAATGACACTATAGTTAATTAAAATAATATTGCCAACTCTGAACAGAATTATCCAGAAAATAGCTATTAAATTGCGACAGACAATAATCAATAAAGATTTAAAGGGATACTTAATCTGCTGCAATTCAATTAGCAAAGGTAGCTATATGAAACGATGGCTGTATATTTTGATTTTCTGCTTAACTGGCTGCATTGATGGCCGTAGCGAGGAGGAGAAGCAACAGCAATTACAGGATAAACTGATAATGACAGATACTACTGAAATTACGGTTCTGATTCCGTCACTGGTTTCAAGTAAAAAACTGGCGATTACTTTGCCACGCTGCTTTTTTGGGCACAATTTGAAAAATAAAATTGTTGATGGAAAGGTTGAAGAGAAAGCTGTTACTATTTTGTATCCATTACCTACTTTTTCTGATTTTCCCAATGATGCAGAAGCACTAAAGCACTGCCCTGATCCGTCCAGACCAATATCTGGAATTGGTGTAAGGCCATTGTTCCCTAAAAAAAGAGGAACAACTGAGCTATTATATGGAAATCATTGGTTAAAACATCTAAGCTTTCAATATTCATTGAAAGAAAAAAGAAACAATCAGGCTTTATATAACAGTGGTATTGGTGGAAAACTGGCCATATTTGCTAATCAGTCCAAAGAAAATAAAGCAGATATATCAATTGATTTCTGGCCTTATGATGCAGGTAATGCAGACAGTCCTTTCCCCGACCAGATTGATGTGCATTCTGTTCTGGAGAAGGAATTTGGCTTTGGTTATGTAGTTTATACGTCCAAATTCTTACATGGCAAAAATAAACCATTGCCAAATCAATGGTATTTTGCCGATGCTTTAATTGATATTTATAAACATAATGAAAGCCTGCTGGATCATCCGGAAATTGTCCAAGGCTTTATCGAAAACAATAACCGCATTCTGGATTATATTCACCAGCATAGCAAGGTCGTTAACTAAGGAGCAGTTACATACCGCTTTAATAATATTATGCTTGTTTAGAATAATATTGCTAATTTTTAGCAGATTTCTTGAGAAAATCGCTACTCAATTGCGACAGCCAATAATCAATTTTAAACAATTATCTTCTATTGATATATATATATCAAATTTATTTATATAAATCAACACATCATATACTTGCAGCGGTTGAAAATTAACGCTATATTATGGTTAAACACTGTTAATTTATGCTATTAAAGCACAGAAGGGGCTATTTAATCAGCTGAGATTTAATTGACAAAGGTAGCAAGATGAAACGATGGCTGTGTATTTTGATTTTGTGCTTAGCTGGCTGTATTGATGGACGCAGTGAAGAAGAAAAAAACAAGCAATTACAGGATAAATTAGCAATGAAAGATACCACTGAAATTACGGTTTTGATTCCTTCCAAGGTTTCAAGCAAAAAACTGGCGATTACTTTACCACGCTGCTTTTTTGGCACTAACCTGAAAAATAAAGTTGTTGATGGTCAGGTAGAAGAAATTGCCTCTAGTATCATATTTCCATTACCTACCTTCTCCGGTTTTCCCAATGATGAAGAGGCATTGCATCAGTGCCCTGATTTTTCCAGACCAGTTGCTGGCTTAAGTATAGCACCTTTATTTCCCAAAAAAAGAGGAACGACTGAAATAGAATATGGCAATTACTGGTTCAAACAGCAAAACTATCAATATACAGAAAAGGAACAAAGAAACAATCAGACACTGTATCGCGTTGGTATTGCCGGAAAGCTAACTGTGTTTGCTAATCAGTCTGATAAAAATCAGCAAGATATCAGCATTGAATTCTGGCCATTTGATGCAAAAGATGCAAGTGACTCCTACCCTCACCAGACTGATATTTATTCTGTACTAGATAAAGAATTCAGTGTTGCTTATACCGTCTATTCCTCAAGATATCTGCATGGTAAGCATAAACCATTGCCAAATCAGTGGTATTTTGCTGATGCTTTGATTGATATCTATAAACATAATGAAAGCCTGCTGGATCATCCGGAAATTGTCCAAGGCTTTATTGAAAACAATAATCGTATTCTGGATTATATTCATCAACATAGTAAGGTAGTTAATTAACCAACAACGCTTATCATCTGTCTTTAAAATGACAGTGTAGTTAATTAAAATAATATTGCTAATTCTGTACATAATTATCCAGAAAATAACTATTCAATTGTGACAGCCAATAATCAATTATAAACAACTATCTTCTATTGATATCGAAAAAATTATTTATATAAATCAACACAACATATACTTGCAGCATTTAAAAATTAACGCTATATTACGGTTAAAAACTGTTAATTTATGCTATTAAAGCACAGAGGGGCTATTTAATCCACTGAAATTTAATTTGCAAAGGTAGCAAGATGAAACGATGGTTGTGTATTTTGATTCTGTGCTTAACCAGCTGTATTGATGGGCGCAGTGAAGAAGAAAAAAACAAACAATTACAGGATAAATTAGCAATGAAAGATACCACTGAAATTACGGTTTTAATTCCTTCCAACGTTTCGAACAAAAGACTGGCAATTACTCTGCCACGCTGTTTTTTTGAGCCAAACTTAAAAAATAAAGTTATTGATGGAAAAGTTGAAGAAATAACCGTCGGCATTATATTTGCCTTACCCACTTTCTCCGGCTTTCCCAATGACGAAGATGCACTTCATCAATGCCCTGATTATTCCAGACCAGTGGCTGGCTTAAGTATAGCACCGCTGTATCCGAAAATAAGAACTAAAAAACTGGAATATGGAAATTTCTGGTTAAAGCAACAAAGTTATCAATTCGCATTGAAAGAGCAAAGAAATAATCAAAATTTATACATTTCTGGTGGCAGACGGGTCATATTTGCCGATCAATCTGATAAAAATCAGGAGGATATAAGCATTTTTTTCTGGCCATATGATTCGAATAATGCAGACAGCCCCTTTCCTCACCAGATTGATATTTATTCTGTGCTGGATAAAGAATTCAGCGTTGCTTATACTGTGTATTCCTCAAGATATCTACATGGTAAGCATAAACCATTGCCAAATCAATGGTATTTTGCCGATGCTTTAATTGATATCTATAAACATAATGAAAGCCTGCTGGATCATCCGGAAATTGTCCAAGGCTTTATTGAAAACAATAATCGTATTCTGGATTATATTTATCAACATAGTAAGGTCGTTAATTAACCAGCAACGCTTATCATCTGTCTTTAAAATGACAGTGTAGTTAATTAAAATAATATGGCTAATTCTGTACATAATTATCCAGAAAATAACTATTCAATTGTGACAGCCAATAATCAATTTTAAACAATTATCTTCTATTGATATATATCAAATTTATTTATATAAATCAACATATCATATACTTGCAGCATTTAAAAATTAACGCTATATTACGGTTAAACACTGTTAATTTATGCTATTAAAGCACAGAAGGGGCTATTTAATCCGCTGAAATTTAATTTGCAAAGGTAGCAAGATGAAACGATGGTTGTGTATTTTGATTCTGTGCTTAGCTGGTTGTGTTGATGGGCGCAGTGAAGAAGAAAAAAACAAACAATTACAGGATAAATTAGCAATGAAAGATACCACTGAAATTACGGTTTTGATTCCATCTAAAGTTTCAAGCAAAAAACTAGCGATTACTCTACCACGCTGCTTTTTTGGGCCTAACTTAAAAAATGAAGTTATTGATGGAAAAGTTGAAGAGAAAGCGGTTAGCATTATGTATCAACTACCTACTTTCTCCGGTTTTCCCAATGATGAAGAAGCGCTACATCAATGCCCTGATTTTTCCAAGCCAATCTCTGGCATAGGTATACGACCATTATTTACCCAAACAAGCGAAAGCAAATTGGAATATGGTAATTACTGGTTAAAACAGCAATACTACCGATTTTCAGTAAAAGAAGAACGAAATAATCAAGCACTGTACCGTGCTGGCATTGCGGGAAAACTAGCTATATTCGCTAATCAATCTGATAAAAATCAGCAAGATATCAGCATTGAATTCTGGCCATTTGATGCAAAGGATGAAAGCGACTCTTACCCTCATCAGACTGATATTCATTCCGTACTGGATAAGGAATTTGGCTTAGGGTATACCGTGTATTCCTCAAGATATCTACACGGCAAACATAAACCATCGCCAAATCAATGGTATTTTGCCGATGCTTTAATCGATATTTATAAACATAATGAAAGCCTGCTGGAGCATCCGGAAATTGTCCAAGGCTTTATTGAAAATAATAATCGTATTCTGGATTATATTCACCAACACAGTAAGGTCGTTGACTAAGGAGCAGTTGCATACTGCTTTAATAATAATATCGTGCCTGTTTAGCATAATATTGCTCATTTTTAGCAAATTTCTTAAGAAAATAGCGATTAAACTGCGATTGCCAATAATTAATTTCAAATCATTAATTTGCAATTAAAACCTATCGATTTATTTATATAAATCAAAGCATTTAATACTTGCTATATTTGATAATTAACGCTATATTTATGTTAAACACTGTTAGTTTATGCTATTAAAGCACTTAGATAATTTAATTTGCTCAAACTCAATTAGCAAAGGTAGCAAGATGAAACGATGGTTGT
Source organism: Snodgrassella sp. ESL0253 (assembly GCF_013344965.1). Taxonomy (NCBI): domain Bacteria; kingdom Pseudomonadati; phylum Pseudomonadota; class Betaproteobacteria; order Neisseriales; family Neisseriaceae; genus Snodgrassella; species Snodgrassella sp. ESL0253. The sequence continues at coordinate 289,857 of NZ_JAAEDQ010000001.1, forward strand.
GTATTTTGATTTTGTGCTTAGCTGGCTGTATTGATGGACGCAGTGAAGAAGAAAAAAACAAGCAATTACAGGATAAATTAGCAATGAAAGATACCACTGAAATTACGGTTTTGATTCCATCTATAGTTTCAAATAAAAAACTGGCGATTACTCTACCACGCTGTTTTTTTGGACCTAACTTGAAAAATAAAGTTGTTGATGGAAAAGTTGAAGAGAAAGCGGTTAGCATTATGTATCAACTACCTACTTTCTCCGGTTTTCCCAATGATGAAGAAGCGCTACATCAATGCCCTGATTTTTCCAAGCCAATCTCTGGTATAGGTATACGACCGTTATTTCCTAATCCTAACAAAATTGAACTAGAATATGGCAATTACTGGTTCAAGCAACAAAGCTATCAATATGCAGCAAAAGAACAAAAAAATGATCAGACACTATATCATCTTGGTATTGGTGGAGAATTAGCTATATTTGCTGACCAATCTTATAAGAATCAGCAAGATATCAGCATTGAGTTCTGGCCATATGATTCAAACAATGCAGATAGTCCCTTTCCTCATCAGATTGATATTCATTCCGTACTGGACAAGGAATTTGGCTTAGGATATACCGTGTATTCCTCAAAATATTTACATGGGAAGCATAAACCATTACCGAATCAGTGGTATTTTGCCGATGCTTTGATTGATATCTATAAACATAATGAAAGCCTGCTGGATCATCCGGAAATTGTCCAAGGCTTTATTGAAAACAATAATCGTATTCTGGATTATATTCATCAACATAGCAAAGTCATTGACTAGAAAGGAGTAGGTATGAATTGCTTTATTAAAGGTGAAGGTTTCCAAGGATATCTTAATTTAGAATCATATATGGCTGAAAAGGCTTCCTATGATTTGACTGAAGCTCAAAGAGCGGAATTAAGATCAATTATTAATGATATTGAGAATAAACTTGCTCATGGCGAAGATGCAGATTATTCCAAAGCTTATGACTATTTAAAATCCACCATTCCAGCAGGTAATCCGGATGCCAATGGGTTAGATTGGTGGCTGAATGTGGCGGTGGGCACCAATAGCCGCGGGCAGGCCGGCGGAGCCTTGGGCAATGTGATGGATAAAGCGCTGCGCGGAGTCACGGATCTGATCTTGCGCTCTCGGATGGGCAGATATGATAACAATAAATATAATCAATTTTCTAATCAGATGGCTCGAGCCTTACTGAATAATATCGCTCAGTCTGGCAGAGTTTCGTTAGATGGTATTTTAAAATCAGATGCACAGGGCTTTACCCGTTTTGACCCGGATAGCCTGACTCCCAAGGACTGGCCGGGTTCGACACTTGACTGGCATCATCTTGATAAAATTGATACAGATAGTATCAACCTAGGGGATTTATTAAGAACCATGGGTAATCTTGCTGTTGGAACCTACAATTTTCGGAATGATCCACTTAATTTTGGCGGCTGGATTTGTGAGGATCTGAGAGACTGGCTTGATTTACCTCGCGACGGTAAATATTATGTCTATGACCCGCTGGTACTGGATCTGGATGGTGATGGAATTGAAACGACTGGTTCGAGAAAATTAAGTGGGGCGTTATTTGACCATGATGGTGATGGTATCCGTACGGCTACTGGCTGGGTAAAGGCTGATGACGGCCTGCTGGCAGTAGACCGTAATGGCGATGGGATTATTAATGATGGTACGGAGCTCTTTGGTGACAGTACGCTGCTGGCGGATGGCAGCAAGGCGGCCAATGGCTATGCGGCATTGCGCGAGTTTGACAGTAATGGCGATGGCCGGGTAGATGCGCAGGATGCGCACTTTGATCAGTTGCGCGTGTGGCGTGATTTGAATCAGGATGGTATCTGCCAGAGCAATGAGCTGTTTACGCTGGAACAGGTAGGCGTGAAGGCGTTGAATCTGGAAAATAAAAACAGTAATACCAGTTTGAAAAATGGCAATACGCTGGCTCAAATCGGCAGCTATGAAACCACTGACGGGCAAACCCGGGTTATGGGTGATGTGAATTTTGAGCATAAGCCGGTTTTCAGTGAGTATGCTGAGGAAGTAAAACTGACTGAGGAGCAAAAGCAGGCGCCTAATCTGAAAGGTACAGGGCGGGTACGCGATTTACGCGATGCAGCAGCGCTTTCTAAAAATTTAGCCGCTGTTTTGCAATCCTATGCGCAAGCAGAAACGCGCGCTGAGCAACTGGCATTGCTGGACAAGCTGCTGGAGGAATGGGCGAAATCCGACCCGCAGTTTGATGAAAAGGCCAATTATGCTTTGGGCACGAGCTGGGTTAATAGCGGCTCTGCCAGCTCTGGTGGCTCAGCTATCAGGCCGTCAGAAGAAAGTAAGCTTACTTTTGTTGATCCGGTATGGGCGGAGAAGTTTAAGACTTATAGCGGTAAGCTGAATGTTCTGAATGCGTTTACTGGTGAAACCTCAAGATTATTTTATGCGGGTACGCCAAAGCAGCGGCAGCAGCTTCTGGATACGATTGATAAGACTTATAACGGGATTCGCAATAGTCTGTATGAGAGTCTGTTATTCCAAACGCGGCTGAAACCTTATCTGGAAAAGCTAACCTTTAAACTGGAAAATGATGAGGTTTCGCTGGATTTTTCGGGTATTGCAGCTACTTTTAATCAGGTTTTCCGGCACAATCCGGAAAAGGCGTTTGTGGATTTGGGGGAATTGCTGGCTTATCACTATACAGGTTTCTGGCCGGATGGGGTGAAGCTTTTCAATGAGTATGCTGATTACGCTAAAGCGCATAATGTATTTGGCCAGTGGTGTGAGCTGCTGGGTAAAACGGTACAGGATAAGCTGAGTGTGCAGTCTGGCAGTGATGGCAATGATATTCTGATTGGCACTAATCTGCTTGGTGGCGGCCGCGATATTCTGTACGGTGGTGCTGGGGATGATGTGCTTATTGGTGGTATCGGCAATGATGAGCTGGACGGTGGCGCCGGATCGGATATTTATGAGTTTGCGCGTGGTTTTGGCCAGGATATTATTCGCAATCATGATACCGGGATGAATAAGGTTGATAAGATTCGTTTTACCGATGGTATTGTGCAGGATGAGGTGCTTTTTGCCCGCGATGGTAATCATCTGTTATTGAAAATCAAGGGTACTACTGATCAGATTACGGTAGTTAATTTCTTTACTGGCGATGGCCACGGCGGCGACCAGATTGATGTGGTGGAATTTGCTGATGGTTCGCAGCTTGATGTTGAGGCAATCAAGGCGTTGTTGTTAAAGCCAACGGAAGGTAATGATATTCTGATTGGCTATGAATCTGATGATTCTTTAATTGGCCTGGGCGGTAATGATGTGCTTAAGGGCCACGGTGGGGATGATTTTCTGGATGGCGGTGATGGTGATGACAATCTGGATGGTGGTGCCGGCAATGATGTGTTAGTCGGTGGCGCCGGCAATGATATTCTTTATGGCGGTGATGGCGATGATACTATTATCGGCGGCACGGGCGATGATTACCTTGAAGGTGGTATAGGTTCGGACTTGTTTGTGTTTGATAAAGGCTTTGGCCATGACGAGCTGCTTGAATTCAATCCTACCGGTAAAGACGTTAATACTGTGCTCTTTAATAATTGGGTAAAAAAAGATTTTACTTATTCTCGCAAGGGGCAGGATCTTTATATTGTTTCGAAGCGTTCGGATGATTCGCTGAAAATTATTAATTTCTTCCGTGATTCTGGCGTTAATCAGATTGACTTGATTAAGTTTGCTGATGGCAGCCAATTAGATGTTGCAGATATCCGTAAGCTTACTCAAATCGGCACGAACGGTGATGATGAGTTATATGCTTATGGCTCTGAGGATACTTATCTGAATGGCGGTAAGGGTAATGATAAGCTGTTTGGTGCCGCGGGTAGTGATAAGCTGGTTGGCGGCTCAGGTAATGATTATCTAGATGGTGGTAGCGGTGATGACCGCTTATATGGCGGTACAGGCGATGATATCCTTGTCGGTGGTATGGGTAATGATTATCTGGAAGGTGGCTCTGGTAATGACATCTATGTTTTCAGTAAAGGACATGGCCAAGATACTATTCTGGAATGCAATCCCTGCAACAAGGATGTGAATACCATCAGATTCACGGATGTGCTGGCTAATGAGGTTATTTATCGCAAAGAAGGCTGTGATCTGGTTATCTGTGGATATCAGGATACGGATTCTATTGTGGTGAAAAACTTCTTTGGCGGTAAAGCGCACCAAATTCAGGTTTTTGAGTTTGCCGATAAAACGATGACGGCGGCCGAGCTTGGGATAGATAAAATTAAGGCTTCTGCTGAAAACGGTAAAATTGCAATTGCGGATCGCATGGATGGGATGCAGCTTTATCATGATGATGCTGATGATTTATTTAGCATGAATCATGTACGTTTTGCTGATACTCATCTGGCCGGTAATGGCAATCTGTATCATTTAAATGAGGTAAATTATTTATTTGATAACAGGCTGGCTGGATATCATAATTCAGTAAATACTGATAATGCACAGGCTGCAACACAGGTGCAATATTTGATTACGGCTATGGCCAATATGGGCTCTAATGTTGCTGATACTATGGCAGCTCCGGAACAAGTGGTATTGTCACAGCAACAGAATGTGATAACGGCCTACTGGGGCAGTTAATTACTGGTTTTGGATCCAAAGCCTGCAATTATTTTTGCAGGCTTTTTTGTATGCATGGTGTATATAAATTTTTATTCTTGTAAATACGCTATTGCCAGTACAAAACTGATGTAAAAAATTGCGCTGCGAGTTTGAATGTTTTATATGCGGCAGGTGTCATATTATTTAGTGTTTCCTGGGGGATTTTGGCATTATCAATCTTTAACTATTCCCCCAGTTAATCCCCTTGCTTGTGCAGAATTATTAAAAATATATAAATCCAATACTTCGGTTTGATAAGTACGATTAAATCATTCAATATACCCGTTTTGAGATGGCTATTTGATTGAATATAATCTATGGCCATACCAAGTGATTTTACCCAGTTACTCTGAAATTAAGCTGTAATTGGCAATACGCTCTGATAATAGTAAGCATAACGATTCAAGCCAACAATAGCACAACTCATGGCAATAGTAACAGGATGACTTGCTTGTAATTCCTGATCTCAATCTCAAGCTTTACCGGCCTTTGTCGACATTACAGCTTTTTTATAATTTCTTCCTGAAGCTGTGATTTTAAACCCAGCTCGGCAAATATCTGCTTGAGCTTACGATTTTCAGCTTCCAGTTCCTTTAAGCGTTTGATAGCCGAGGTTTCCATACCGCCATATTTCCCCGTCATTTATAAAAGTCGAATTACCAATGCCATATTTACGGCAAAGCTCTTTGACAGGGATACTGGCTTCAGCTTTTGTTAAAATGGATACGATTTGATCTTCAGTCATCTATTTCTTGTTTAAATTCTCTGTGGGTTAATGGAGAGAATTTCTTACTTTGGGGTTGTACTATTTCAGGAGGTAGTTACAACTGCTTCATACCGGCTGTTTTCAATGTTTAAATTAATATTCTTGAACCAGCACAATAGCCGGATATCTTTGATATCCGGCTATTGCATCACTAAGCAGAGTGCTTAAAGCAACATGTCGGCCAGCAGCACAACAAGCTTAAGAAGCACATATGCAAGTTTCATTGCATATAGTTCCAGCCTTTATAAATCCGTACTACTGTTTAAAGTAAACAACCGCTATTTAGCTTTACACTCATCACATTGTTCTTTACGTGGTTTTTCATTAACCTTTTCCCAACCGGCATCAGGATAATGATTCTTAGAACAACTTGTTTCCCAATGATACGTATCCCCACTTTTTTTGTGGTAATACGGTGCACTTGGTTCAGACATACTACAATCTCCTTGCAAAAAAACAATTTGATAATCTTAGTAAAAGATCATCACCCTATACCCATGGCACACAACTTAACTGCACACGAATACACTTCTATTATCTGTTATTTTCAAATAATTTCAATATTAATAAAAAGATAAATCTATGTTTTTTTTTCAGATAGTAGTTTAGATGCAACATTATTAACTTGTTAACTTCATTACTGTATTCATCCACCTGTGTAAAACATCATGGATATTCCAATCATCGTTATTTCTGAACAGTTGACGATACTATGATCCGGTATATATTTTTATCTATCTGTTACTGACGGAATCTATTATTTTCCTCTCAGTCAGATAATATCTGAAAATTAGGGAGTACGTTGTCAAAGCACGTTTACCCTGCAATTACTGACGACGCGCTAATCTAAAATACTATTAGCTATTTAACAGTTCTGGCTCTGTAGTCAACCAAAATAAAGTCAGACAATTATTAGTACAGCTTCATACCAATAGATTCCAGTGTGCAAATTGATAAAGACAATGTTACCTGTTTCATCACAAACCCGGCAGCCAGTTGGCCCCAATATGAATCTTTTAGACATTATTATAGTTATAATCGTGATTCTATTTTATAAATTTCAATTAGTTATAACAATCAATGTTTTTATAAATTTTGGGAATTCTAGCTTTAAGCCAAAGTTAGGTCTTCGCTGAGAGAAGAACCGATGTTTCGAGATGATTTAAAACTCAGAACATCAGGGATTTATCATATTTGAACTTATTTGATGAAAAAAAGTGAGCACAACGTTAGTTAGTGCTCACTATGTACTATGGGCGTAGATAGCTAGACCTAGCTTCCTACGCGACTATTGTCACATTACATCATGCCGCCCATACCACCCATACCGCCCATACCACCCATATCAGGCGCAGCAGGTTTGTCTTCCGGTAATTCGGTAATCATGCAATCAGTAGTCAGCATCAGGCCAGCGATAGAAGCAGCATGCTGCAAGGCAGTGCGGGTAACCTTAGCAGGATCCAGCACACCCATTTCCAGCATATCCCCGTATTCACCAGTACCAGCGTTGTAACCGTAGTTACCAGAACCATTCAACACATTGTTCACCACAACGCTTGGTTCATCGCCAGCATTGGCAACGATTTGACGCAATGGTGCTTCAACTGCTTTCAGAACGATTTTCACACCGGCTTCCTGATCAGCATTGGCACCTTTCAGGTCTTTAATTGCTGCACGGGCACGCAACAGCGCAACACCGCCACCAGCTACCACACCTTCTTCTACGGCAGCACGGGTAGCATGCAGAGCGTCATCCACGCGGTCTTTTTTCTCTTTCATTTCAACTTCAGTAGCAGCACCAACTTTAATTACTGCCACACCGCCAGCCAGTTTAGCCACGCGTTCCTGCAATTTTTCTTTATCGTAGTCGCTGGTAGCTACTTCGATTTGTTTACGGATTTCAGCAACACGAGCTTCAACAGCAGCTTTGTCACCCAAACCATCAATCACAGTGGTATTTTCTTTACCAACTTCTACACGTTTAGCCTGACCTAAATCTTCCAGAGTGGCTTTTTCCAGAGACAGACCAACTTCTTCAGCAATAACAGTACCGCCGGTCAGGATAGCAATATCCTGCAACATGGCTTTACGACGGTCACCGAAGCCCGGAGCTTTAACAGCAACAGTTTTCAGAATACCGCGAATATTGTTTACCACCAGCGTAGCCAGAGCTTCACCTTCTACATCTTCAGCAATAATCAGCAACGGACGGCTGGTTTTTGCCACCTGTTCCAGAACTGGCAACAGATCACGGATATTAGAGATTTTTTTATCAAACAGCAGAATGTATGGGCTGTCCAGACCAGCAATCTGTTTTTCCACATCGGTTACGAAGTAAGGAGACAGGTAGCCACGGTCAAACTGCATACCTTTAACTACTTCCACTTCGTTTTCCAGTGATTTGCCATCTTCTACGGTAATCACGCCTTCTTTGCCTACTTCGTTCATGGCTTTGGCAATGATTTCACCGATAGATTCGTCTGCATTAGCAGAAATAGATGCAACCTGAGAAATTTCTTTAGATTTTTCTGGTACTGGTCTGGAAATGTTTTTCAGTTCGGCAATAACAGCTTCAACTGCTTTATCAATACCGCGTTTCAAATCCATCGGGTTCATGCCGGCAGTAACATATTTCATGCCTTCAGTTACAATCGCCTGAGCCAGCACAGTAGCGGTAGTTGTACCATCACCAGCCACATCATTGGTTTTAGAAGCTACTTCTTTAACCAGCTGAGCACCCATGTTTTCGAATTTGTCTTTTAATTCGACTTCTTTAGCAACAGACACACCATCCTTGGTGATGTGCGGGCCGCCAAAGGCACGATCTAACAGCACATTGCGGCCTTTAGGGCCTAAAGTTACTTTTACTGCTTCAGCCAACACATTGACACCAGCAACCATTTTCTGACGGGCTTCGTCAGAGAATTTCACGTCTTTTGCTGCCATTTGTAACTCCTAATCTTTAATAATCAATTACGCAATAAAATCTTAATATCTGAATAAATAATTTATTCAACAATACCGAAAATATCTTCTTCGCGCATTACCAGCAATTCTTCACCGTCTACCTTAACAGTTTGACCGCTGTATTTGCCAAAAATCACTTTATCGCCAACTTTAACATCCAGTTTCTGACGGTCACCATTTTTCAACAGTTTGCCATTACCTACAGCAATTACTTCACCCATATCAGGTTTTTCAGCAGCAGAACCCGGCAACACAATGCCAGAAGCAGTTTTTTCTTCAGCTTCCAAACGTTTTACGACAACGCGGTCATTCAAAGGACGAATAGTCATATATGTTCTCCACATCTTTAGTGCCTACAGCACTGCAAAGTTGGTTAATACAAACCCGCATTTATTGCGGGGCGTAAAATTCAGTTCGCTTAATAAGGTAAGGTTAGCTACTCACAATTCAAGAGTAAGCAAGATAATTTTTTTCCCATTTCTTACAAATGCTTAGCAAAATTGACAAATTAACCTTGTTATTACAGCTACATAGCTTCCATAGCAATCCAGATATATTTGTGCTCACAGAATCAATGGGGCTCATGTATAACATAAACGCCCAAAACAATAACTCTGTTTTTCTGATAAACAGAATTCAACCTTTAGACAATCTTAACAAATGAGCATGCAATTCAGATAAACAGTTAAAATTCAAATAGCATTAAGCTGATTAAAAGCAATATCTATAGCTGGCTCAGTTACCCTATCTATCCACTACAGACAAATGCTGGCTATTCCGAGTATTACCAAAACCAGTGCTTATTCACGGTCAAATCTGGTTTTAATCTGTGTCGATAAAATTTCACGGGCACGAGCAATACGTGAGCGCACCGTACCAACCGGACAACCCATCACCTGAGCAATTTCCTCATACGTCAAACCATTGACCTCCGACAATATAATCGGCTGACGCAGATTGACCGGTAAATTGTCAATAGCCTCATCCACTGCATCAATCAGTTCGCGATTAAGTAATTGCGCTTCCGGCGTTTGATAATCAGACAAATATTCCAGTACATCAACCTGTTCTCCATCGTCATCCACAATTTCAGTAATCATCTGAGGTTCCCGCCCGTACACGGCGGCCATAGATTTGGCCGTATTCATTCCTATACAGCATAACCACGTATAAAACTGACTACCAGCACGAAACTGTGGTAAAGCCTTATAAGCTTTGAGAAACGTTTCCTGTACTACATCCAGCGTTATTTGCTCATCATGGGTAAAACGATGCAGGAAATGATTCAAGCGACGTTGATATTTATTAACCAGCAAATTAAAAATCTGCGCATCACCCTGCTGAGCCTTACGCACCAACATCTGTTCTTCAACCTGTTGGGTACGGTTATCATGCATACTGTCATCCTCTAGTTATTGTTATTGCATCAATCAGCAGCTGAATCTGCGATAAATATAGTACTAATCTTCCAACTTTATAGCCTGATAGGTAAATCCTCCATAAGCGGCATCCAGCCATTGACTACACCAATATCAGTGGCCACAGCCACATTAATCACAGTAACACACTGATTATTCGAATCACACAAAACCGGCCAGACAGCACGCATAAAAGGCGGGATTTTCCGTTCCTGTAATAACTTCTTAACCTTTTTTCTTCCTCCTCGCAAAACAATTGTATCCTGAGCATGCACCTGACGCACCGTCCACTCAGCGGCAATTTCTGCCAAACCAAAGGTATGCCGCTTCCATTGCAGATAGCCAGCAGCGATTAACTGGCGGCAGGTTACTGGCAGCAACTCAAACCAGAGCCATTGCCGGTTTACCTCATGCTTATTTATCCATAATCTGGAATCATAATAAATTACACAAGCGTGGGGCAAAGACCATTGTGCACCGTTTTTACTTTCCATCAACTGTCGTGCAAATTCCGTGAGCGCGGCCGCAGTTGACATCCCCAGACAATTTTTATGCGCAAACAGGCGTAATTGTTGCCGGCGCCGTGCCGCACTCAAAGTGCGCCACAAAGGTATCTGAAATCCCTGCTGTTGTGCATGCAACATAGTCCAGTCAGCTTCAGCCACTTCATCCAGTAAGGCCAGCTCATCCTGTAACCGCCCTACCGCTGCTTCAATCTGCGTATCCAGATGCGGCTGATGCTCGCGCCAGTGCGGCAAACCACTCAAACGCAGCCAGTTGCGCAAATAGGTACAATTAGTGTTACTGTCATCCTCAATGTGCACCAGCCGCATCGCATCAGCATAAGCCTGTAGCTGCTGTCGTGAAAAATGCAATAATGGCCGCCACAGAGCTGTACGTTCAGTCAATTGCCGCACCAGAGGCATAGCCGAAAGTGAACGTAAACCACCACCACGCAATGCACCCAAAAAAAAGGTTTCTATCTGGTCATCCCGATGATGCGCCAGCACCACTGCATCCGCTTCACTATTAGCATAAGCCTGATAGCGCGCCTTACGTGCCGCTGCTTCCACGCCCTCGCCAGCAGCACACACATTCACCTTAACTATCTTTAATGGCACCGACCAAGATGCACATAACTGCTGGCAGAAAGCTGCCCATTCATCTGCATACCGACTTAATCCATGATGCACATGAAGAGCAGACACCTCAAGCGGCAATCTGTTGCGTAAAAGAGTCAAAGCATGCAACAGCACCACCGAATCAAGCCCGCCACTAAGACCTACGGCTAAAACACAACGGTCAGCCATAGTGGCTGACCATTGTTGCGCAATATCATCACATAAACTGATACAAATTTTATTTACCGTTGAATTGACCATAATTCATCAAACGATCAAAGCGACGCGTCAACAAAGTAGACAACTGTTTACCTTTAGCTTCATGTAACTGGCGGGTAAGTACAGATTTTACCCGCTGCATGATTTCCGGATAATTACGATGCGCTCCGCCCAAAGGCTCCTCTATCACAGTATCAATCAGCTTCAAATCGTGCAGACGCTTAGCCGTAATACCCAGCGCTTGAGCAGCTTCCGGTGCTTTTTCAGCCGTTTTCCACAGAATAGAGGCACAGCCTTCCGGTGAAATGACTGAATAGGTAGAAAATTGCAGCATATTGACATAATCACCCACCGCAATAGCCAGTGCCCCGCCAGAGCCACCTTCACCAATTACCGTACAAATCACCGGTACTCGCAGCCGCGCCAGTTCATACAGATTACGGCCAATAGCCTCAGATTGGCCACGCTCTTCCGCCCCGATACCGGGATAGGCTCCCGGTGTATCAATAAAAGTCAGTAAGGGAATTTGAAATTTTTCTGCCAGTTTCATCAGACGCAAGGCCTTGCGGTAACCCTCTGGCTTAGGCATACCAAAGTTACGGCGAATTTTTTCCTTGGTATCACGGCCTTTCTGATGGCCGATTACCATAACACTTTCACCATTAAAGCGTGCCAGGCCACCTACAATAGCGGCATCATCAGCAAATGCACGATCACCGTGCAATTCCTCAAAATCCGTACACAGCGCATCAATATAATCTAATGTATAAGGACGCTGGGCATGACGGGATACCTGCGAAATCTGCACCGGAGTCAGCTTGGCAAAAAGATTTTTGGTTAAATCATCGCTTTTCTTTTTCAGGCGTGCGATTTCTTCGGAAATATCCACAGCCGATTCATCCTGCACAAAGCGCAGCTCATCAATTTTTTGTACCAGCTCGGCTATAGGTTGTTCAAAATCCAAAAAAATCTGTTTCATTGTTAAGATATCCGCAAAAACATGTGGCAGCTATGATACGCGAAGAAATGAAGCTACGCAGCCCCAAATAGCAAAAACCTAATACACATATCGAAAAAATAAATATAAGTACATGATTTTCACAAGAATAATTATAAAAAAATACCCAAATCGCCAGCAGCATATCTGGCAGACATCATCACACCCCATCGGATTTTAACCATATACAGCAATAATTTACCCTAACAGCACCAGTGCAGATGTCAGAAAAATAAATATCCGGTAACAAACAAACCCACAGCAATATATATGCAACAAATATGCATTAACAGCTTGCCAAGACTGGGAATTACCCACTAAAATTAGCGATTTTCTGTTATCTTGACAGAATAAAATTACTTCGATTTTTTCACTAAGGAATACACTATGGTAGTTATCCGTTTGGCTCGCGGTGGTTCTAAACACCGTCCTTTCTATAACATCGTCGTAGCAGACTCTCACAACCGTCGTGACGGCCGCTTTATCGAACGCGTTGGCTTTTACAACCCTGTTGCCAATGAAAAACAGGAACGCGTACGCCTGAGCGCAGACCGTCTGAACCACTGGATTGGTCAGGGCGCGCAATTAAGCGAAGCCGTTGCCAAACTGGTTAAAGAGCAAAAGGCTGCGGCCTGATTCAGCAGTAAAGCAGATGAATAGTACACAGCCACAATGGGTAGCAATGGGCTATATTAAAGGCGTATTCGGCGTAAAGGGCTGGGTGAAAGTCCATTCCGATACTGAATATACCGACAGCCTGCTTGACTATCCGCAATGGCAGCTGAGTAAAGATGGCCAAACCAGAACTGTGAGCATTGCCGAAAGCAAAATCAGCGGTGATGAATTACAGGTGAGGTTTGACGGAATACACGATCGTGACAGCGCAGCACTACTGCGCGGCTTTACTATCGAAATAGACCGTGCCAGCTTTGCCGAAACCGATGACGATGAGTATTATTGGGCAGACCTGATTGGCCTGAACGTACTTAACCGTACACAGGAAAATCTGGGCACTGTCAGTTCATTAATGCAAACCGGTGCGCATGACGTACTGGTAGTAGATGGTGCTTTTGGCCGTAAACTGATTCCTTTTGTCTCCCAGTACATTGACGAAGTAAACCTGCCACAACAGCAGATTTGTGTCGACTGGGGCAGCGACTACTGATGCATATTCAAGCCATTACCCTGTTTCCGGAAATGTTTACTGCCCTTACCGACAGTGGCGTAACCGGACGTGCCTTACAACAGGGCATCTGGCAGTTTGCAGCAATCAACCCGCGGCAATTTGCCGATAATCCACTGGGGCATATTGATGACCGCCCGTTTGGCGGTGGCCCGGGAATGATTATGATGGCTCCGCCCTTGCAGGCAGCCATAGATGCGGCCAGACAAAGCAGCCCGCAGGGACGATTGATTTACATGAGCCCGCAGGGCAAACCGCTGAATCATGCACGGGCAGCCAGTCTGGCCAGAGAACCAGCACTGATTGTAATGTGTGGTCGTTATGAGGGTATTGATGAACGTATTCTCACCAGCAACGAAGTAACCGAAATCAGTATCGGCGACTTTGTGGTTTCCGGTGGAGAATTACCGGCCATGATGTTAATGGACGCTGTAATCCGCCTGTTACCCGGCACACTTGGTGATGCGCGCTCAGCAGTAGAAGACTCATTTGCCAATGGTTTACTTGATTGCCCGCATTACACCCGTCCGGTAGAATTTCGTCAGCAGACAGTTCCCGACGTATTGCGTAGCGGTAATCATGCTTTAATCGCACAATGGCGATTAACTCAGGCGCTCAGGCGCACACTGACACGTCGTCCGGATTTACTGGCCGACCGTGAATTAACCCCAGAGGAATCCAGACTCTTGCAGCATATCAGACAAGAGGAACGGGACATCCCATTATAACAGGAAGCTTAACATGAACTTGATTCAACAATTAGAGCAGGAAGAAATCGCTCGTCTGAATAAAGAAATCCCGGCCTTCGCGCCAGGTGATACCGTGGTAGTATCTGTACGCGTTACCGAAGGTAGCCGTACCCGTTTGCAAGCCTATGAAGGCATTGTAATCGCCCGTCGCAACCGTGGCCTGAACAGCAACTTCATCGTTCGCAAAATTTCCAGCGGTGAAGGTGTAGAACGTACATTCCAGTTATATTCTCCAGCCGTTGAAAAAATCGAAGTTAAACGCCGTGGTGATGTACGCCGTGCCAAACTGTATTACCTGCGTGGCTTAACCGGTAAAGCTGCCCGTATTCGTGAAAAACTGCCGGCTCGCAAAGCCTAAGCAGCATACATTAGCTGCATATAGCAGACTAATCCTGAGGCCGAATTTATCAATTCGGCCTTTTTCTTTGATTGCTGTGCTAAATTACATAGAATTTTCGTCTGCCACAATCCTGTCAAGGCCAACAGCAATAAACATCCAAGTAGTCCAGCCAGCCATTTTCAATATCTTTTCCGCTCTCCTTTATCAGATATTAATGCTACGATTGGCCAGCTATTTATCCTGCTCATAGCCGTCAGAAAGATATAAGCCAGAATATGCCCGCTAATCAACTGTACCAATTTCAACACCGTAAAAAGATGAAAAATGTTAAAATTGCCCAGTTTTTTGTCTATTCCATCTCAATCAGCTTTGTTCTTGTCCAAAGGAAGCACACTAATGAGCCAGTCCCTGAGTTATCGCGATGCCGGTGTTGATATTGACGCTGGCGATTCGCTGGTCGAAAAGATTAAACCATTTGCCAAACGTACCATGCGCCCTGAAGTATTAGGCGATTTGGGCGGCTTCGGCGCACTTGTAGAAATCAGCCATAAATACCGCCAGCCAGTACTGGTATCCGGTACCGATGGCGTAGGCACCAAACTAAAACTGGCTTTTGAATGGGATCAACACGATACCGTCGGTATCGATCTGGTGGCCATGAGTGTCAATGATATTCTGGTACAGGGAGCAGAACCACTGTTTTTTCTGGACTACTTTGCCTGTGGTAAACTGGATGTTGAACGTGCAGCAGCAGTGATTAAAGGTATTGCCGCCGGTTGTGAACAATCAGGATGTGCCCTGATTGGCGGTGAAACTGCCGAAATGCCCGGCATGTACCCAGATGGCGAATATGATTTGGCTGGCTTTGCTGTAGGCGTGGTTGAAAAAGAACAAGTCATCAATGGGCGCAGTATTGTGGCCGGTGATATTGTACTGGGACTGGCCTCTAATGGTATTCATTCCAACGGCTATTCATTAGTGCGCAAAATTATTGAGCGTGCCCAACCAGAATTGGACGCCGAATTTGAAAATGGCAAAACCCTGCGGCAGGCCATCATCACCCCTACCCGTTTATACGTTAAGCCCATTCTGGCTGCATTAAAACAGTTTACCATCAAGGGTATGGCACACATTACCGGTGGTGGCATCAGCGAAAACGTACCCCGTATCCTGCCAGACAACACTGTTGCCGCAATTGACGCCCAGTCTTGGCCACTGCCAAAACTCTTCCAGTGGTTACAGCAGGCCGGACAAGTAGATATACAGGAAATGTACCGTACCTTTAATTGTGGTATCGGCATGGTAGTGATTGTAGACGCCGCAGACGCTGTTGCTGTACAGCACTTTCTACAACAGCAGGGCGAAACTGTTTACCAGATTGGTACCATTCGTACACGTCAGGGTGATGAACATCAGACGCAAATAGGCTGAAAAAATTACATCTACAGAATATAAATCAAAAGCCCAGTATCAGCTTGCGCTAATTTCTGGGCTTTTTTCAAATTGATTTGGTCAAATAATACTGATAACTAATTAACTTTGTAGTGAAAAGCACTTTCGTCTATCGCAAGTAAAACTGTTCTCCTTAGGAAGCTTTCCACAGACAAGTTATACAAAATCTTACTTCTTTATTAACACTTCAAGTATTATTAAATGATTCAGATAAATCAGAATGGTGCCTAAATAAACTAATCAATCCTGTGCAAACAAGGATACAATATCAAAGAATAGATAATTTCTTACAGCTATCATAATAAATAACCCAAACACATGACACTAAAAAATTTAAATCATTGATTCTGTAACAATTCCTTTAAATCTGCATAGCTTAATTTAACTTTATCTGTTTCATCTTTGCTCCATTCTAGAGCTTTTTCCTTAAGCCTACTTTTAATTTCTTTGGTTAATTTAAATGGCCCCTCAGACCTCTTCTTTAAAAAATCAATAAGATACATATTACCTTTTGATTTATCAACGACAATTTTCTGGCAACAAAAAAACTTGATTTTATTCCCCCGTTTATTCATACATAAAATAATCTCATTTTCTCTATAGTCTTTTTCATACTCACGATCAATCTTAAAGCATTCATGCTTATCAAAATTTAGTTGCTCACAAGAATTTTCTTTTCCAACTTTAGCTTCAATATATTTCATTTCCTCCTCATCCATATATCTATCCCAAATTAAAATTGGTAATTCAGGTGGAATTTCTTTTTTTAAATAATCTTCCAAACTTGAATCTGTACTATTTGAATTTAACCAAACTCTAGATTTTAAATGCTTTTTTCTATATTTTTCTAGTTCATCATTAAAATTTTTATCCTTACAATCTAATACTTTATCTAATACTTTTACTTCAGCAATTTCTTTTAAGTAGTCTAAATACAACTTTTTATTATGTATGTAAAGGCATGTATCTCGAACAAGCTTCAGCCCTTTTTGGGTAAAATTGGCGCTTCCTATAATAGTAATATCTGGCTCAATCATATAGAGCTTCCAATGAACGCTATCGTCATATCTGAAATCAATATAAAATTTAAAATTATTATTCTCCTCAGCCTCTTCAATGCAAAAATCTATCAAATCGATAGAAGAAAAGGCATTGATTGTCCCTATAATAAGTTCAACCTGATTATGTTGATCAAGTAATTGTTTTATATCAGATTCAATTCCACTTATAAAAGCAGAAACAATAGTAATTTTTTTATTATAATTTTGTAGTAAGATTTCACGCAGACAATCTTCTCTCAAAATTTTCATATTTATCCTCTAATTTAACATTTAGATGTTTAATGTGCTGACTATAGCACATGGTCATTTACAACAACTTTTTTGTTGATTAATCTTAAGCCAAATCACTTATTATTTAGCCGGTATTGTTATAGGCTTTGTCCAACAAGTGCTTTATTTAGACAAAATAAAAATGCTTTTAACATAAAAGATAATGTATCAATAAGCTATATTTGGATAAAAACATAATATTAACAAGCATATCCATATTTTATTTTATTTATAATAACGTTAATTATCAATTAAAATAACAGGAGTAGTGATGCAAAAATGGCTATTAATTATAACCGCAGCTACTTTCATGGTTAGCATTGCACAAGTCAAAGGCTGTTTGCCCTGCTCTGGAAAAAAAGCGGTATTTCTTATTGTGCGGGTATAAAACCTGTTTGCAAGATGGAAGTCTCAGCGCTTCCAAGCGTATTTGTAAGGTATAAATTAAAAAAGGCATAATCATGGTTATGCCTTTTTTATTAACTAGATGAAGTACAATAGTAAAATTTTTAATGTAAATACCCTATATCTAGTACAAAACTTATCCAGAAAATTAAGCAGTCTGTTTCAGTGTTGTATATTGTATTGGCGTGATATTTGTTAGTACCTGATGAGGTCTTTAGGTACTGAGAATTATTAACCACTCTGCCAAACCATACAGGCACGCTAATCCCCTTTTGATTTTATATGTTTGTTATCCATACCTGAACGATAGCCCAACCAATAACAGGGCCAATGGGTTCCGGCTCCGATATTATTGACTATTAAAGCGACAAGAACTAACAGAACTGAACCTATCAGTACGGGTGTCAACAAGAATGAATAGTCAGTGATTCCTGACATCATGATAAGAATGGGATTTGCACCCGCAGGGGCATGGACTACACGTAAAAATTGCATTAAAGCAATGGATATGCCAACCGCTAATGCTATGGATAGTATTCCATTACCAAATAAATTGATGAACAAAATCCCTACTAAAGCCGAGATAAAATGCCCCCCGATAACACTTCTTGGCTGGGCTAATGGTGCTTTAGGTACGGCAAATAATAATACACATGTTGCACCAAATGGAGCCATGATTGCTAAAGTACCGCTCCAGTAAGTTATCAGGAGTAACACGAAAATTCCCAAAGTGCCACCAGTAAAACCTCTCAATATCGCTACTATATTAGGTCGGGGCTGCATGGCCTCTCCCCCTTTAATTTTTACTAACATGAGTTCCTCCTGTAATGAATAAGTAAACATTATTGTTCAAATAAATACAATAAGTACACGATTACGTTTACTTATTGTATTTTTAAAACCATAAATGGTCAAATAATATTTATAATTAACCAAAATGGTGTTATTGTGATAAAATTAAAAAATATGCTAAAAACGTCAAAATAATGAAATCTGAAATTATTGATAAGATACTTGCTGCTGCTGAATCATTGTTTAATGAATTTGGTTACTGCGCTGTTAGTCTGGAGCTCGTTGCAGAACGTGCAGGAGTATCGAAACGAACGTTATATAAATATTTCGGTGACAAAAATGGGCTGGTGAGTAAAGTATTACTTAGGAGGAATGCTTTTTTTAAAAAGTCACTTACAGATGTGATAGCGGTATTTTCGGAGAAAAAAGATAAAATTAATGCGCTTATTTCATGGCATATCAGGTGGTTTAATGATGACGACTATCGCGGTTGCATGTTTGTGCGTGCTCAGGCTGAATATGGCAATAGGAGTGAAGAAATATGCTCTATTGTTAGAGAACACAAACAATGGATGCAGGCTTCAATTGCTCAATGGCTGGGCGGAACCGCAGCATGTGAGCAGGCGGCTTGCCTGATTATGTTAATACTTGAAGGTATGATTGCCTACGCATCGGTTTTTGGTGTTGAGGGGCATGATTTTGAACGAGAAAAGAGATATATATATGATATAGTTGACGCTATTGGTAACGCTAATGCATAAAATCATTAATAGCCGTTTATCTATCTAATCGTCAATTTTGTGCAGATGTGATTTTAAATCAGGAATTGATGCGTACTGCACATTCTGTAATCAACTGATAGCGTGCTTTATTAATTTTATATTGGCTTGCCTATTTTCAGCTGTTGGCTATATTGTTTAATAGGTGTGCTTGCCAATATAAGATTCTGAGCAGGTAAATTCTGATTTACCCTGAACAACTCTTTTAAAATCAGTGTATTGATATTTAATTACTTATATTTTATTTAAGCATTCAGGGTAGTAATATTTTTATTATTCAACCAGTAACGCTGGAAACAGCCGCTCAATCCACTGGCGCAGCAAAATCAGTTTGCCATGGAAAAAATGGCCGGAGCCCGGCACGACCAGTACAGGTAAATCCTGTGCCTCTGCCCAGTTCATGCTGTTTTGCAATGGTACTACTTCGTCTTTTTCACCATGAATCAGCAAGGTGGTGGCTGGATTGTAGGCATTGGGTGCATCAACAGGATACATGCCAATCGCAGGCCCCATCAGCAGTAAGGCATCCGGACGGGCAGTTAAGGCGCTGAATAAGGCAACATAGCCGCCAAAGGAAAAGCCGGACAACACCAGTTTGTTCGCTTCTGGATGCTGGGAACGGGCAAAATCAACTACAGCAAGGCAGTCTGCTACTTCACCGCGGCCATAATCATGCTCGCCGTCGCTGTTGCCCACACCGCGCAGATTGGGCAGATAGCAGTGAAAGCCCAGTCCGGTAAGTGCTTTGGCAGCAGTCTGTACGACTTTGTTGGTATTCAGCCCGCCCTGTAATGGGTTAGGATGATTAATCACGGCTACACCACGGGCGGTGCCCTGTGCCGGGAGATAGATGGTTTCCAGCCGTCCTGCCGGCCCGTTAATCCAGATGTTGGGTTGTTGCTTTAGCATCGGGTTTACTCGCTACTTTCGGGTTTATCCATTAATAAACGGGTAACGACACGGTCGTTAGCCAGTTCTTCATCGAGAATTTCCTGTAAATCACTTTCGTCTACATAGGTATACCAGCGCCCCTGCGGATACAGTACCATAACTGGCCCTTCATCACAGCGTCCGAGGCAGCCGGCACTGCTGATGCGCAGTTTACCCACGCCCATCAGCCCCATTGCTTTAGCATGGCCTTTAAGGTAATCAACTGCATCGGCACCGACGTTATCGTCACCGCAGCTCTGGCGGCACGGGTTATCACGGCGATTGGTGCAGACAAACAGATGTTTGGCATAATAACTCACGGGTTTTCCTTTATTCTTTCTGCCTGTTTACGCTGGCAGTGCGAGTTGGTGCGCCAGCGTGAGGTTATTTAATCATTAAATGACAGCGGACGATTGCCGTGTACCTGCTGGGCTTTTATGGCAGCCAGCATGGCGGGTAAATCCAGATTAAACTGGCTGGCGCGCTGCCCGGCACGTTTTTTCAGCTTATCCCAGTCGCGCAGTGTTGGTGGCTGCTGAAAGGCCAGTACGGCAATATTGCCATGGGTTTCTGCCGGCACCATTAGCACACGGTTGTCAAATACTTCGCGCAGGCGGCGTACAAAGGTTTGAAAACGTTTGTCACCCTGCCACCAGTTGGTGACAAAGATGCCATGTTCGCTGAGTGCCTGACGGCAATCAGCAAAAAATGGTTCAGCTACCAGACTGTCTATAATCTGCTCGCCATCGAAGCCATCTACCAGAATGATGTCGGTATTGCCTCGTAATACTTTGATGTATTCGGCACCATCGTCTTCGATAATTTCGAATTTTTCACCTTCAAACGGCAATTCAAACATACTGCGCGCAATGCTGATGACCTGCGGATTGATATCAACAGCAGTTTGGCTGGTATCAGGCAGATAGGCATCAATCCAGCGCGCAAATGAGCCACCGCCCAGCCCAATCTGGGTAATATGCTGCGGCATATCATCGACAAACAGCAGCCAGGCCATCATGGCACGACTGTATGACAGTACCAGCTCGGCCGGATTATCTACATTCATTGAGCTTTGAATGGTAGGCGTACCCAGATGCAAGGAACGGATGTTACCTGATTCGGATATGCCTACTTCCGGTAATTCATGGCGTGCAGGACGTAAACGGCGATAAGGATGTTGTGGCATGGTAGTTTCCATCATCAGATAACATGGGTTGGTGGGCGCCTGTTTGGTAACTGGATAAGCGCCGGCTACGTATATTTGTTCACGCCAGCGTTAATCAGCAGAGTATCAGGAATCTGCTAAGTAAACTGGTATTGTGGATAAGTAAGCCAGCACTGCACTGTAAGGAGCTGCTGGCAAAAATACAAGCTCACTGAGCAGACCGGTTTAACCGTACACACAGTGAGGTCTGTGCAGGCGTATTATATATGTATGGCAGGATTTATGTTTTATTTAAAGAGCGCAAAAACCCTGTTTGTGAAGGACGGATAATATATCACTACATTTATAATGTTTACATGCTAACTTGCTGGCTATTTGCGTAGTATATACATCAATGCGCTATTCACTGCCGCACACATCTTTATAGATCTGCACAATTTCATTGTATGCAGCAAAATCGGCCAGATTAAATATGTCCTGATTATGATTTTGAAATGAATGCATTGCCAGTGCCATACGGTGTTTGTGTTCAGAACAGATGAGTGGCAACGCTTATCGGCATGGCCATTGTAAAAGCCTGTTTGGGCAGATGGGTCATCTGGATAATCTGGCGGATATCTTTTTGAATACTAGCCAGATATACGCTACGCAATTCCATGCATTCAGCGGCGATAGTCATGCTCAGTGCCGCAATCATGGTATTTTCTATGCCCAGAATAAAAATATCTGTACTGATTGAGCCATCATCGGCCAAACCAAGCTGGGTACAGATGTGATGCTTGCGATACGGGTCAAACACACAAAAGCCGGTAAGTCACCGTTGTGCTCCCTCCTGCTGCCAAACAGTATGAATCTGGTCACGCAATGGCAAATCGGTAACGCAGATAATTGTACATTGCTGTAAAAAATCTGATGCAGATGCGCGTATATATTGCTCGTTTGTAAGTGCTGGTCTTTGAAATTGCGCACGATGCAAGGTTGTAACCGTAATTCTTTTGTTGTGGAAATATTCTTTACTCTTTTTCTTTAATCATGACTTATATAGGATAGCGAATACTTTGACACCTTTTTGCTAATTCTTTTGTACCACGCCAGCAATTTCACTGGCGCATGTTTTTGTACTTTTTTGTTACTCTTCCTGTGTGCTCGGCAATTCAGAAATTAAACCTTGCTGATACCTCAGTAGAGCTGCCCGGTACTTTCTTCAGGCAAGCAATCCCCTTTTTTTGCCTCTGCTCATTTTTCTTCGGTATCTGCAAAATCAAGTATATCTTGATATCCTGTAAGTCGTTGAAACTGATAAAGTAGTGAAAAAACAGAACTGCTAGTTCAGTTTAGCAAAATCTAAATGCATATTGCAATACAATATAGTTTTAGACCAGTAGAATTAAAGGACTGCGAAAAAGCCGCAACTTATTTAAATAAATAGATCAGTTTACTAATTTGAAAGTAAAAAGCACTACATCAATTTTTTGCTTTAGATTTTGCTTACGTTTCCTAAATTTAAGCAAATTTTTTACTATCGACTAAACAAATGTTTTTTTTGTTTAGTCGGTAAGCATGCTAATTCATAATTTTATACAACCAATTAATTTAATTAAACAAAAGACTAAACAAAAAATTGTCCATTTTGTTTAATCTTTTGTTTAGTTGCTATTTTCTAAATAAGAGGATTTGCATACATGGATAACGCTATCTCTTGCATATTCATTAATAGCCTCAAATTGTATATTTTAAATAACAAATTGATTTTTTTAATAAAAAATAAATTTTCAAATGAATGCAAGCATTTACATATCCATTTGCCTATTCGTACATTTAATATAAGCAAATGAACTTGATGTGCTAAATGATAATTTGCGCTTAGCCAAGTATATATAATTTCTTTATTGTAAACAGCAATAAAGAAAAAGTCACAACGCCAGTCACTCACATGAGTTGTAGAATCTTCGAAAAAGTTAGAAGCTATACAGTTATACAAAAATAATGTGTAGTATTATGTTTCTTAAAATATTTATTTAACTTTTACGCTTAATTTAAGCTTTACGGCAACGTAAAACTTAAGGTAGAAAACTATTACGCCCAAAACACATAAAAACCACATTATCAAAAACTATAGAATTGACTTTTAACAACAGTTTAAACATTGCTCAAATCTTATTTATGATCTGCTTAAAAGGTTTCAAAAATTGCGCAATTTTTGCCTAAAATGGTACAAAAGCTGATTTTCAGATTTTTGTCTTTTCACCCTCCCAGAATGCC
This sequence comes from Snodgrassella sp. ESL0253, assembly GCF_013344965.1. Taxonomy (NCBI): domain Bacteria; kingdom Pseudomonadati; phylum Pseudomonadota; class Betaproteobacteria; order Neisseriales; family Neisseriaceae; genus Snodgrassella; species Snodgrassella sp. ESL0253. Next base: position 313,427 of record NZ_JAAEDQ010000001.1, read on the forward strand.
CGTGTTTCCTTTATTTCAGCCTTTTTATGTATAGTGCAAAAAAGTTCAAAAGAACGCACTACCCCACATATATTAAGTAAATATTAATAAATTCAATCTGCCGGAATGCAGATAAAAAAACCGGCACGTGGCCGGCTAATACGGGTGTTGTTTAAAACAAATGCTTCCTGCTAAGGCTAAGTTTTGCTTTTAACACTGGGTAAATGTTAAATCCTAGTAAGCATACGGATAATACCTGTCTGGTTAAAGCAGAATTTCCTTAAAAGGAATCAGTGATGATGGCTGGCCTGCATGGCCAACCACTTATTTCTTTAATCATGAATAGCAGCAATTAATTCACTCTTCGCCCAGCCAATACTGTGTTTGCTATTTTCACGTACTGGCATGTTATATTCCAGCCGGAATATTCCTGTCAGCTATTTATCACATCACAAACAGTTACTGGCCGGGCTGTTTTATCTGCCACTCTGAATAAATACTTACACTTCTGCGAGTAAATGCAGTGCTTCCTGATATTTAGCCAGTGTTTTGGCAATAATGTCGGCCGGTACTTGCGGTGCTGGCGGCTGTTTATTCCAGCCGGATGCCTCCAGCCAGTCTCGGATAAACTGTTTGTCAAATGAAGGTGGATTGGTACCAACCTGATAGTTATCTACCGACCAGAAACGGCTGGAATCAGGAGTAAGCACTTCATCCATTAAAGTTAATGTACCATTCTCATCCAAACCGAATTCGAATTTTGTGTCAGCAATGATAATGCCTTTGCTACGGGCATAAGTGGCTGCTTCGGTATACAGCTCAATCGCTTTGGTGCTTACCTGTCTGGTCAGTTCTTCCCCCAGCAAGGTGGTGCATTGTGCCAGACTGATGTTTTCATCATGGTCGCCTACAGCAGCTTTGCTGGATGGGGTAAAAATCACTTCCGGCAACTGTTCGGCTTCGCGCAATCCCGCCGGTAACTGAATGCCGCAAACAGCACCTGTCTGCTGATAATCGCGCCAGCCACTGCCGGAAAGATAACCGCGGACAATGGCTTCGATTTTCAGCGGAGTCAGCTTTTTCACTACGACTGCTCGTTTGGCAATTTTATCCGCCTGCTCGCGTGGCAGCACATCATAAACTGTTGCACCAGTAAAATGGTTTGGCATGATATGTTGCAGTTTTTTAAACCAGAAATTGGATATCTGGGTAAGAATTTCGCCTTTTCCTGTTATAGGTTCAGGTAAAATTACATCAAAAGCGGATAAGCGATCAGTGGCGACCATCAGCATGTGCTGCCCGTCAATTGCATACAAATCCCGTACTTTACCCGAATATATTTTCTCTAACACCAGCTCGCTCATTATCCATCCCCATTAAAACGATCAATTGCTAACAGATCAATATCTGTGCAAAAACATATCCTTGTGCTAAGGTAGTTCTTGTGTAACAGATGTTAGCAGCCAATAATTATTTTAACCGATATTGCAACAAAACTGGCAGTCTGTTTGCTGCACGACACAGGTTAAGCTGGCTGTTGATTTTGATATTGTCAGTATTTTGACGCCACTTGTTAGGAGAATGATCATGGCTGATTTTGATTCCCAAAAAGAAGATTTAATGAAAGAAGTACGCTCTGTGCTGGATGAAGTTGAAGATTTATATGACAACGCCAGTGACAATGGTTCTGATCAGGCCAAGGAGCTGAAAGACCAGCTACGCAAAAAACTGGGTAATACCAAATCCAAATTGAGCGATCTGGAAAGCACACTGGCCGAAAAAGCCCGTGCCACAGCCGAACGCACCGATGAGCTGGTACGTGAACAGCCATATTACGCCATGGGCATCGCCGCCGCGGCTGGCTTTATTGCCGGTGTTATGCTGGGACGCTGCAAACGCTGAACACTGCCAGCACAGGCTACATTCAGGCAATACGGTAAACACCAATTGCCTGAATATGATTCACTCTTAAACGGATACCATGGCATGAGTATAGGTAATCTTGGCCGCGATTTGCGCAAGCTAAAAATCTGGCTGACATACGGTAGCGAGTTATTGTGGATTCGTGCACGTATGCTGCGGCTGGATGCCATTGCCCAGCTACAAAGTATTATTGTACTGATGGTGCTTGTGGTGCTGGCTGGGGTGGTGTTTTTTCTGGGCTTTATCAGTCTGTTATTCGGTCTGAATACCCTACTCACACCACAGGCCAAAGTATGGGTGTTTTTTGGCATTGCCATTCTGTTTTTACTTTTAATCCTGCTTCTGACTATTCTGATTGTTAAATTACTGCGCAAACAAAGTCAGTTTATGACTGAAACATTCGCAGCCATAAATAAAGATATAAGCTATCTCAAACACACAAGCAATGCCAAGGCTAATGGAGAACACTGAATATGAGTAAATTCGGTAAGCTGAATATAGCACAGCAACGTGAGCTGCTTAACCTACAGGCACAAGGTGCGCGATTAAAACTATTGGCCGAACAGCTTAAAAATGGTCATCATGCCACTAAATCAAACCTGTGGCAGCGTTCACTGAATATCGTGGATAAAATTCCGGCTGGTGGTTTGGCACTGAAACTGGCCAATAAACCCAAACGCTGGCGTAACAAGATACTGGTAGGTGCGTTATTGACTGTTGCCTCGCTGATGGCCAGCAAAATCAATCGGTCCATCCGCCGGTCTTAGATTGATAAAATCAATACGATGGATTTTGCCAGATATATAATCTGCTCATCCCAATATAAAAGCCTCTTACTGGTCGTAAGAGGCTTTTATTTATTGCAAACAGATTTAAGCTTAAATACCACGCAATAATTCATTCACGCTGGTTTTGGCACGGGTTTTGGCATCCACTTTTTTCACAATCACAGCACAGTACAGGTTATGGCTGCCATCTTTGGCCGGCAGGCTGCCAGACACGACTACAGAACCGGCTGGCACTCGGCCATAAGTGATTTCACCACTTTCACGGTCGTAGATTTTAGTGGACTGGCCAATAAACACGCCCATGGAAATCACGCTGCCCTCTTCAACAATCACCCCTTCAACAATTTCAGAACGGGCACCGATAAAGCAGTTATCTTCAATAATGGTTGGTGCAGCCTGCAAAGGTTCCAGTACGCCGCCAATTCCCACGCCCCCACTGAGGTGAACATGTTTACCAATCTGGGCGCATGAACCTACAGTTGCCCATGTGTCTACCATGGTGCCCTCATCAACAAACGCACCGATATTCACAAATGAAGGCATCAGCACCACATTTTTACCGATATGGCTGCCAGCACGCACCACTGCGCCCGGCACAGCACGAAAACCAGCCTGCTGAAAATCAGCCGCGCTCCAGCCGGCAAACTTGGTGGGCACTTTGTCAAAATAGCGGTTTACCGCATCATCGGCAATGACATTGTCACTGATTCGGAATGACAGTAATACTGCTTTTTTCGCCCATTCATTAACCTGCCACTGATTGCCCTGTTTTTCAGCCACACGCAGGCAGCCGCTATCCAGTTGCTGCAAAGTTTCTGCTACCGCTTCTTTTACTTCCGCAGTTACAGAAGAAGGGGTAATTTCGGCACGATTTTCAAAAGCAGTTTCAATCACTTGTTGTAAAGACATAAAGTATTCCTATAATCAATGATTCAGGTAAGGACTATCGCCGGGTAAGGGGATAACACCATTGTCGGCCAGTACCTGTGGCTTAACAGGCTGTGGCAGTGGCTGTGCATTAAACTGATGCAGACAGGCGGCAAAATCAGTAAACGGAATTTCCCGCGCACCGAAGCTGGCCAAATAATCGGTATAAACCTGACAGTCAATCAGCGGTACACCCTGCTGCTGCAAATAATGTACAGCATGGACAAAGGCAATTTTGGAAGCGTCACCAGCATGGGCAAACATGGATTCCCCATAAAATATCTGCCCAAGCAGCACGCCGTATAAACCGCCTGCCAGAAAGGCCTGCCCCTGCGCGTTCTGATACCAGCATTCAAATGAACAGGCATGCTGCTGTTGATGCAGCGTGTAATACGCCTGTTGCATTTCCGGCACTAGCCATGTGCCGTTCTGGCCATTACGTGGCGTTTGCGCGCAGTTGGTAATAACCTGCCGGAAAGCATAATTCATCGTTACCGCATAGGGTTTATTACGCAGATTTTTCGCTAGCGAACGACTGATTTTCAATTCAGCCGGAAGCAATACCATCCGCTGCGCAAAAGCCCACCACATGATTGGTTCATCTGGCGCATACCACGGAAAAATACCTCGCCGGTAAGCAGCCAGTATTCGTGCCGGGCTTAAATCACCGCCGATGGCTACCAGACCATCACGCTGGCGCTGCGCAGGCTCTATATCAGGAAAATCCAGATTTTCACTACACAGCACCGGAATACATGGCCGGTATTCAGGCTGATTCATACACGCACATCCTGCCCTTATTCAGTTCAGAAGTGTTTACTCTCAAACTGCTGACATTCGCCACACACACCATACATATACAACGCATGGTCAACAATACGGTAGCCGTTATCGTCGGCAATTTTCTTTTGCAGTGTTTCAATTTCTTCACTGCAAAACTCAGTTACTTTGCCACATTTAATACAAACCAGATGGTCATGATGGCCGCCACGATTCAGTTCATAAACTGCCTTGCCGGTTTCAAAATGGTGGCGCAACAAAATATTGGCCTGTTCAAACTGGGTAAGTACACGGTAAATGGTGGCTACGCCGATTTCAACCCCTTCATCCAGCAGGCGCCGGTATACATCTTCTGCACTCAGGTGCTCTTCGGGCTGAGCTTCAAATAGCTCCAGAATCTTCAGTCTGGGCCCTGTCACCTTTAAACCGTTATCTTTCAGTTGAGCTACATTGTTATTCATGATGCTTAATTCACCACTAGATGATAATACTCGCTATAATACGCACTTTTAAGGCAATTGCCCACTGGGTGTCATACAATGTCGCCATCGCCATTGCTAACTGTTTCGTCCCAGCTCCGAGGTATCAGCATGAAAAAAATATACTGCCTGCTGGCAGTGGCCGCTCTCGGCCTGAGTGCCTGCTCTACAACCAAACTGGCACAAATCCCGTCGTACAAACTCAAAATCATTCAGGGTAATGAATTACTTGACCAGAATGTGGTGAATTCATTACAGCCCGGCATGAGCCGTGAGCAGGTACAAATGCTGCTTGGCACACCATTACTGCGCGACCCGTTTCATGCCAACCGCTGGGATTATCTGTATGTAATTACCCGCGCCAGCGAGATTCAGGAAGAAAGAAAACTGACTCTTTATTTTGATGCTAATGGCAAACTGATTCATGCCGAAGGTGATGTCATCACTGCACAACCGCAGCCAATAACCACTGCTGTGCCTGAAAAAACGGAGTAACTTATGTCTACATCTCGCTTGAGAGTGGCTGTTGCCGGTGCCAACGGCCGCATGGGCAGAGCCCTTATTCAAAGTATCAGCCAGCGGCACGATTGTGTATTAAGTGGTGCACTGGAACACAATGCCTCACCGGCTATCGGACTGGATGCCGGCTTTGCCATCGGGCTGGAACTTGGCGTGAGCATTTGTCACGACCCCGAAAAAGTACTGGACAATACCGATGTACTGATTGATTTCAGCAAACCGGAATCCACACTGAGCAATCTGGCTATTTGCGAACGCCTCGGTGTTAAGGACGTGATCGGCACCACCGGCTTTGATGAGGCTGGCAAACAGCGCATTGCTGATGCTGCTGAAAAAACGGCTATTGTGTTTGCGCCCAATTTCAGCGTGGGCGTAAACCTGACCTTTGCCCTGCTTAATACCGCAGCACGCGTGTTAAACGAAGGCTACGATATTGAAATTATAGAAGCGCATCATCGTCACAAAGTAGATGCCCCTTCTGGCACTGCGCTGCGCATGGGCGAAGTGATTGCCGATGCCCTTGGCCGTGACCTGAAAACCTGCGCGGTTTATGGCCGCGAAGGACACACAGGAGCTCGCGACCCACAAACCATCGGCTTTTCCACTATTCGTGCTGGTGATATTGTTGGTGACCACACGGCCCTGTTTGCTACCGATGGCGAACGTGTGGAAATCAGTCACAAAGCTTCCAGCCGCGCTACCTTTGCCAATGGTGCTGTCCGTGCAGCAGTATGGCTGCGCCAGCATCAGCAGGGATTATTTGATATGCAGGATGTGCTTGGCCTGAAATAAGCATAGCAGGAGCATCTTTACTACAAGGTTAGCTATTAATCTGGCTAACCTTGTATGCATTTGTAATGCAGACAAGGCGCTATCATTGGAATTTAGTCGATTAAGCTCGCCGGCTGATGTATTTTCAGGCGACAATTTTATATAGCACATATTAAAAGCCATTGTCTGCAACAATGGCCGGATAATTAGTAAATGAATCAGGCCGCCATAGCCATGCATTTGTCTGCACAGGCATTGCAGGCTTCGGCACAGCGCTGGCAGTGCCCCATATCAAACCGCCCGCATTCCTGCGCACAAGCGCGGCATAGTTGAGCACATAGCTGGCATACCTGTGGAACAAAAGCGCTGTTCTTACACATAAAATTAACCGCAAGGGCACACATTTCAGCACATTGCAGATCCAGACTGATACATTTAGCCATCATTTTGACATCATCTTCCTGTAGACAGGCTGTTGAGCAATACTGGCACAAGGCTATACAACAGTTACATGCTTCTACACATTCCTTAAATTTCAGCGCATCCATGATTCGCATCCTTTTCAACAATATTTTGATTTAACAAGAGAAATCAAAATCAGTCTATAAAACCATAGCGCATATTGCAATCCAGCCAGAAGTAAATAAATATATGATTTAGATATGTTTATTTAACTTTTACTAGCAAATAATCAATATATGCCAATTACACAATATCAACTGCCTGTTACTGTAAACTGGCCAGTGGAAAATTCAGGAATGATTTTAAAATTGATGGTTTGAATGATTATTTTCTAAATATACAATTATTTGTCTTTCAAGCCTGCCCTGTGAGCAAATGGATTGAATAATTAACAGGCGCTGTTTCACTACAAAGTAACACAGCAATATGACAATCGATACAAAATATGATGTAACCCATTGTATATCAAATTTTATTTAATAAAATTTGTACACAACACTATAACTGCCGCGCGGATAAATGGGTCACAATCGCTTTCAACTATAACAATCATCGTTTCTCGGCGCTCATTTTAATCATTTCAGACCAATCATTACTCGCAGCCGGCATTGTCCGTTTATCTTGTGTTTTTTCTTGATGGCTGCGGCAATGATTTTATCTAACCATCCAGTCTGACAATAACGATATTAATCAGCAGTATATTGAAAATCAAATGAACAACCCCATTTCAATACCCTGATATTTAAAGGAATTTATTATGGCTAGTGGATGGGCTTCAGATGATGCTGTAAACCAGCAGATAGAGAGCACAATAGCAGATGCCCTCAATCATGTACGTCAGCAGATGGAACAGGCAACAGAAAGTGCAGAATTTTGTGAAGAATGTGGTGAAGCTATTCCATTAGCACGCCGTCAGGTAATTCAGGGCGTGCGCTTTTGTGTTGGCTGTCAAACCGAACGTGATAAGGAAATACAGAAAACATTCAGTTTATATAACCGGCGTGGCAGTAAGGACAGTCAGCTACGCTAGGCTGATTGAATTGGGCTATCAGGCACAGATCGAATGGCCTGCACTGTGCAAAGATTCACACAATTTCTATTTAAATGATAAATATTTATTGGAAAAAGTGATGGTAATGGCCTGAAATTTAGTGCTTGAAGTCAGTATGAAGTTTTAAGCCCACTGCTGATGTACAGGTATTATTTCTGTATCTGAAGTTGAAAAACTTGTTTGGCACAATTAGTCTGATATGCTGAAAGCAGTAAATCAGCCCGATAGAAAATCGGTTTGATAATCATAACTAACTATGCCATTAAGTGTATTGGTTCTATCCGTTACCACTAACAGCAATATGGATGATTGACACACCACCGGCCTGATCTGCACACATTATTGAACATGCTTTTAGTAGCACATATCTGCATGCATCTGCTTTTCGTTGCAGGCAAGCGCTATGCTGTCTTTCTAATTGTATAAAAATCACTATAACCGATAAACAGGCTTTATTCGGGTTTAATTAGTGGTTTCTGGTTTACCAGCTACAATGCATACAGCCAGATATAGCATACTTCAGCGGTTTAGATTTTGCGACCAAACCACTCTACTTTGCCGATAATTTCAAAATCCTGTTCGCTATTAGCCAAATCGATAGTGAATGGTTCATAAGCATTATTGGCTGATGTTACCAGCAATTGATTATTTGGTTTGAGTTGTGTACGTTTTACCAGAATATTCTTTCCTATGCGTAACACATACAGGCCATCGCCTCCAGCTTTTTTACTGTGATTAATCAGCACATGATCGCCATCGTTTAGCACACCGGTCATGCTGTCATCCTTGACAATCAGGGTACTGAGTTTTTGCGGATCTACATTCAGATAATTTTCCAGCCAGTTACGGTTAAAGGCAATGGTACACATTGCTTTGCCTTCTGTGGCTTCAATATTATCCGGGTTTTCGGTTGAACATACTGGAATAAATGCATAATCGCTGGCACAGACTGCATGAGGATGGTTGCCATAACCACAATCGGTTTCACCGATAGGCGTATTCTTTGCCAGTGGATTAGGCAGTTCTGCGTAATACTTTGCATTTTTCTGGTCAAATTTTGGCCCTATGCCTGTTGCCAGCCATTTTATTTCTACCTGTGCAACACGAGCTATTTTTATCAGATTGGTAGTACTGGGTTCTGCTCCGTCTCTAACCCATTTTGATGCTGTTGGGTACGCTACCTCTACTCTTCTGGACAACTCAGATACACTGCCGAGAATATCCACTACTTCCTGCATTCTGGAGGCAAAGCCAACATTAAAATTTTCCATATTTGAATTACCTTCAAATAAAAACAATGTAAGGTTTAATTTAAAATTTATTATTAAACAATCATTTACAATTTAAAGTTTAATTAAATACAACATTCAGCTATATAAAATTAAATTAAACCTTGCTAAAAATAACTTTTGCGATATAATTTAGCATGTGTATATATTAGGAGTAGCAATTCAACACATTAAATATATTCCAAACTAACATTATAAATTTAAGCCAAAGTTGCTATTTAAGCTTACTGGTGTAGCATCAATTACTTGTACTGCACTATAACTGCTTAATATGATATCTCTATCGGGTAAGCGTTGATGATACCATGTCGTCATGTACAAGAAAATGCTTGGACATGAGTTAATTTGCGCCTAAATCACTGTATATACAATCAGGCAATTGTAAGTTAACACGTAATATTACAACCATTGGTAAAGTTTGCTTTATATAAGGGGCGAGCTATAAACTATTATATGTGAACTTGTGTTAATTTTATAGCCTTTTTTTCATAAAATAAACATAAGTTATTCTATAATTAAACTTGAATAATTATTTATTTAAAACTGATTTTTCTGGTTTATCTTACTGCTTACTATCCTTTCAGTTCATAAAACTTGCGATATTCTAAATATAAACTCAATTTGTACAACAAAAAACTTAAATTTATTTATACAAGTTAATTTGTAAATACATTTGATTATATCATTAATTTATTATCAAGATTTATCATTATTTTAATGCGATTGAAATATTATTCAATCTTCATTTCAGTTTTAATTATCTTTTTTTATACAGATATTAAAAGAAATGTTACTTCAAAGTTAAAAATAGCGCGCTGCGTAACAATATGAAATATATAAAACTTGTTAGCTATTGGATGCTCTGTAATCAATACTCGGATGAATAGACAGCTTCTGGATTATCTGGATATTTTATTAACAAAAGTTTGAAAGATTAAAGGGCTTTTCCGGTTACAGAATATTTTAAGCTCAATAAATTATCGTTACAGGCTAAATGGTTACCGCCAGATGCAGCCAGTGATATTCACTAACTGCAAATGCTGATCATTATTTTAGGGCTGACGCTGCCAACTGCCTGACTGGCCACCTTCTTTATGTTGCAGGCAAATGTCACTGATGGTCATACTGCGGTCTACTGCCTTGAGCATATCATATATGGTCAGCAGGCCGATGCTGGCTGCGGTTAAGGCTTCCATTTCCACACCAGTCTGCCCCGTGTTTTCGGTTTGTACGCAGATGGTTATACTGCGCTTTTCGTCATCAAGGCTGAAATCCACATTCACCCGGGTCAGGGCGATGGGATGACACAGGGGAATTAGATTACTGGTTTGTTTGGCCGCCTGTATGGCAGCAATCCGGGCAACACCCAGCACATCACCTTTTTTGCTGTCACCGCTAAGTATTTTGCTATAAGCATTGTTGTTGACACTAATCGTACCGCTTGCAATGGCAATACGCTTACTGTGTGGCTTGCCGCCTACGTCTACCATATGGGCTTCGCCACGGCTGTTGAAATGAGTTAACTCGTCTGAATTCATCTTGCTTCACTGACAGGCTAAAAGGTCTATATTACAATAATTGCCTTTTTGCTGCTGGGGATGGTTTGATATGAGTACACTACCTTTATTAAAAATCGGTCTGGTTTCTATTAGTGACCGGGCATCTACTGGTGTCTATGCCGATCAGGGTTTGCCGGAATTGAAAAAATGGTTGCAGCGGGCTGTATTGAATCCGCTGGAACTGGTCGAACACCTGATACCGGATGAGCAGGCTCTGATTGAAAGTACGCTGACGCAGCTAGCGGACAAGGATGCTTGCCCGCTGATTCTTACTACTGGTGGCACCGGCCCCTATCTGCGCGATGTGACACCGGAAGCAACGCTGGCAGTGGCCGACCGGGTAATTCCCGGCTTTGGCGAACTGATGCGGCAAATCAGTTTACACTTTACGCCCACAGCTATTCTGTCGCGTCAGGTAGGCGTATTGCGTGGAAATAGTCTGATTCTGAATTTACCCGGTAAACCATCTGCCATTGCCGAAACGCTGGGCGGGGTAAAGGATGAGCACGGTAAAACGCTAATTCCGGGGATTTTTGCTTCGATACCGATTGCGGTGGATGCCGTTGGCGGCCCGTTGATTCAAACTGATGCGGATTTCTGCCCGGTGGTGTTGCCCAAGCGCTGATTCTGAGCTTTTGAAAGCTGCTAAAAACTGATTTTCAATTAACAATCTAACGTTTTCTGGTGTATTAGCGCATTATAGAAGATGATTGACTGCTTATTCTGGCTTTGGCCACACACCAGCGAGTGCATGTCATCAAGTATGTTGAAAATTTGCTTAACCTGTCGCTTGAATACGGCATAGTAGTACCAAAAGTGCCAAAACTAATGGTATGGTGGCAGATTGTTGCGTATGTGTAAGCACCTTTTGGTTTGTTACGGGAGCGGTGTAGCTGACTTAACATAAAGTAGTTACAGTCGCACAGTGGTCATGTTGGCTGCTAAAGCTGTGATTGTACTGTAGCCGCTGCGGATAATCTTTTTAGCAATAAAAAAACAGTCTGGATAGTTTCCAGACTGTTTTTTTAATACTTCTTAGATATTTTTATCCACTTCGTCCAATGTTGCTTTGGCATCACCAAAACACATTCTGACATTTTCTTCATAAAACAGCGGATTATCTACACCTGCATAGCCAGACTGCATGGAACGCTTGAAGACAATTACATTTTTGGCTTCCCAGACATGTAGTACCGGCATACCGGCAATGGGGCTGCCCGGATCGGTAACCGCTGCCGGATTAACGGTATCATTGGCACCAATCACCAATACCACATCGGTATCACTGAAATCATCATTGATTTCGTCCATTTCCAGTACCACATCATAGGGGACTTTGGCTTCTGCCAACAGTACATTCATGTGCCCGGGCAGGCGGCCGGCTACCGGATGAATGCCGAAGCGCACATTCACCCCCTGCTGGCGCAATTTGGCCGTGATACTGGCCACTGCATTCTGAGCATGTGCCACAGCCATGCCATAGCCTGGGGTAATGATAACACTATGCGCATTTTTCAATGCTTCGGCTACTTGTTCCGGCTTGGTTTCCTGCACTTCACCGGCAGGAGTATTGTCGCCACCAGCAGCTACGGGTGCTGCACCAAAGCCACCGCCAATCACTGCCAGAAACTTGCGGTTCATGGCCTGACACATAATATACGACAGGATGGCACCAGAAGAACCCACCAGTGCACCGGTAACAATCAGTAAATCATTGTCGAGCATAAAACCGGCAGCGGCAGCAGCCCAGCCTGAATAGGAGTTGAGCATGGAAATCACTACTGGCATATCCGCCCCGCCAATTGAAGCTACCAGATGGTAACCAAAGGCCAGTGCAATCAGGGTCATTACAATCAGCGCAAAGCCGGAACCATCCACACCCACAAACCACAGCATCAGCACGAAAGACAATATCAGGGCAGCCAGATTAAGCAGATGGCGATGTGGCAGTTGCAAGGGGCTGCTGGCAATTTTGCCATTCAGTTTACCCCACGCCACCAGAGAGCCGCTAAATGTGACCGCACCGATAAATACACCCAGAAAAACTTCAATCAGGTGAATGGTGAACATATCCGAATCTACATCGTGCGGGTCGATGTAGCTATTAAAGCCTACCAGTACAGCGGCCAGACCAACAAAGCTGTGCAGCATGGCAATCAGCTCCGGCATCTGGGTCATCTCTACTTTTTTAGCCTGTTGCAGTCCAACTGCGCCACCTATTACCATGGCAATAATCACCCAGCCCAATCCGTGCGCATCTTGGCTGAAAACAGTAGCAATCAGGGCGATGGCCATGCCGGCTATCCCCATATAGCAGCCGCGTCTGGCACTTTCTTGCTGCGACAGCCCGGCCAGACTCAGAATAAACAATACGGCAGCAACGATGTAGGCGGCAGTTACGATACCTTGAGACATCCTGTTTCTCCCTTACTTACGAAACATATTGAGCATACGACGGGTAACAGCAAAGCCGCCGAAGATATTGACACTGACAATGGCCACCGCAATAAAGGCTAACAACGACACAAAACCGTGTCCCTGCCCGATTTGCAGCAATGCACCCAGTACAATAATGCCGGAAATGGCATTGGTTACCGACATTAACGGCGTATGCAGGGAATGATTCACATTCCACACAACAAAGTAGCCCACGACGCAGGACAGTACAAACACCATAAAGTGGTTGAGAAAGGCCACCGGAGCTACGGCGCCAACCCATAACACCAGCATAACGGCAATAGCCGCCCAAATCATTTTTTTCTTTGCCGTATTCGTCTGTACTGCCGGCGCAGCAGTGGTGGGCGCTACGGCCTTTGGTGCCGCTTTGGGTGCGGCGGACACCTGGATTGGTGGTGGCGGATACATGCTGTTGCCTTCATGGGTCACAGTCATGTTACGGATAATCACGTCTTCAAAGTTCAGCACTAATTCGCCATCGTTATTAGGCGTGAGTAATTTAGCCAGATTCACCAGATTGGTGCCATATAATTGTGAAGACTGGCCAGCCAGCCGGTTGGCCATATCGGTATAGCCGATTATTTTCACGCCATTGGCTGTGGTAATGATTTTACCGGGCTCGGTATATTCGCAGTTACCGCCAGTTGCAGCAGCCAGATCAACGATTACCGAACCTTCGCGCATACTGTCTACCATGTCGCGGGTAATCAGTTTTGGGGCTGGTTTGCCCGGAATCGCAGCAGTAGTAATGATAATATCAACCTGTCTGGCCTGCTCGGCAAACAGTTTCATTTCTGCTTCAATGTAGGCAGCACTCATGGTTTTGGCGTAGCCGTCACCACTGCTGCTTTCTTCTTCCTGATAGTCCAGATGCAGGAAATTACCGCCCATGGACTCAATCTGATCGGCTACTTCTGGTCGGGTATCAAAAGCATTGACTACGGCACCAAGCTGGCGCGCAGTTCCAATGGCGGCCAAACCAGCCACACCGGCACCAATGACCAGTACTTCAGCCGGTGGTACTTTACCGGCAGCAGTAATCTGACCGGTAAAAAAACGGCCAAAGTTTTCCGCAGCTTCGATAACGGCGCGATAGCCACTGATATTGGCCATTGAAGACAGTGCATCCATCGCCTGCGCGCGCGAAATGCGCGGAACCATATCCATAGCCAGCACGGTGATTTTTTTCGCCTGCAACTGTTCAAGCAGTTCTGGCTGCTGTGCCGGCATAATAAAGCTAACCAGAATCGTACCTTCATTCATGGCCGCAATTTCGTCAGTATTGGGCGCGTTTACCTTAAATATCAGCGGGCACTGCCAGACGGTTGCAGCATCAGCCACGGTTGCACCGGCTTCATGATACAGCCCGTCAGACAGGCTGGCCGCTTTGCCGGCATCATGTTCAATAATAACTTCATGCCCCAATTTAATCAGCTGGGTAACGGTTTTCGGCGTAGCCGCTACTCTGGTTTCACCGGCAAGAGATTCGCGTGGAATACCTATCTTCATTCTTATTCCTTTCCGAGGAAGGTGCCGTAAAAATCAATTTTTTGACAGTAAGTGATATGCCATCAGGCCACTGGCAGGCCAGAACAGCAATATTCTATGCTGCTTTTACAACCGCTATAGTATCGAAAACAGGGCGATAAAACCGCAATGATGGCGTTATTGCTGTCTGATTTAAAAAATTTAACAATAACATCAAATTGACACAGATAAAAGTCAAATATCTGCTTCAGGAAGAATAGACAAGTACGTGATACAAAAAAGCCAGCCATCAGAAGTAATGGCTGGCTTTGGCTTAGTATTAAGTGATGTTATTTAACGTCATTCAAGGGTTTCACAACTTCATCAATCTGCTGGTTCAGACTTTCCAGCCCGTTACCAGACAGATACCATAAATCGGCACTGAGATAAACTACTTTGGTACCGGCGCGCTGCAATACTTTGTCATCAAAATAGTCATTACGCATTGGTGTTTTGCCGATGGCTTTGCTGCGGTCAACAACATAGACAATATCTGGATGGTATTGGTTGATAAACTGGCTATCCACCATTACAGGCACAGGTCTGCCATTATCACCGATAACAGGTGTAGGCAGCGCATCCGCAGCCACAGCACGTTTAATCTTCAGTTCATCAAAAATCAATGCCGGATAAGTGCCCTGATTCATCAGCATGACATGGCCGTCATTATGCAGCACCACGATGGCTTTCTGGCCTGAATGCTGTGCCAGCTCGCGGGCTGCGCTCATTTTCAAATCTAATGCTTTTAATTGCTGCTGCGCCAATACTTCCTTGCCGGCAATTTTCCCCAACCGGCGGATTTGCTTTTTCACATCTTCATAATAATGCCCATCTGCGGCATTAACTGAATAATTCAGGGTAGGAGCAATGGCACTTAAATCTTTATAGAAAGCTTCCTGACGTCCGCTGATGATAATCAGGTCTGGGCTAAGTGCCTGAATAGCGGCAATATCCGGCTCTTTCATCTGGCCTGCATTCTGTACCTGATCGTTCTGATACTGGTGTAGATAACTGGGTATACTCTGCTCTGGCACGGCAACTACTCGGTTACCGGCACGAAGTGCATCCAGAGTATCCAGTGCACCAAAATCCATCACTACAATTTTTTGTGGTGCTGCCGGCAGCTTCAATTCTTCACCTGTCTGCGCTACCTTAACCGGTGCTGTACTTTGACAGGCACTCAGCCCCAGAGCTAATGCAGATAACACAGCCATCGCCAGAATTTTCTTCATGACAAATTACCTTTTTGCGTTAAATAATGATAATAATTATTATTTATATTAAGGCAAAAGTCCAGTCTGTCGGTTGCCATTAATGGCTGTAAGCTGTAAACAGATGATTTTCAGCAGAAACTGGCAACCGGCCAAACACGGCGATGCTTTAGTGGGCACCAAATTTCAGACCAATGATACCGATAATAATTAGTGCCAGACTAATCAGGCGTATGGCACCGGCCGGTTCCCTGAAAACGATAATACCTACAATGGTTGCACCCACTGCACCAATTCCGGTCCATACCGCATAGGCTGTCCCTACCGGCAAGGAGCGCATCGACTGTGCCAGTAGCAGAAAACTGCCAACCAAAGCCACCAACGTAATAATGCTGGGCGTCAGTTTAGTGAAATTCTGTGAATATTTAAGACCAATGGCCCAGACTACTTCCAGTAATCCGGCCAGTAATAATGACAGCCAAGCCATGATTGTTCCTGTACAGGCTAATGCAGGCCGTCCTGCATGAGAATTTACCGGCCGGGTCGTCCCAGACCGGATGCATAAGCATGTGAATAACCGCATCATAGTAGGCAGACAAAGCCAGCGTCAAGCACTGAGAAACCATGATGATGCAGCAACAGACGGCATCGCGGCCATCTGGCGTGATCCTGGCAGTTGGTGGCACGTTAGGGCTTAAAGCACCACCGACTAATCATACAGGTTTATTTTTCTGTATAAATTCAATTTTATAGCCATCCGGGTCTTCCACAAACGCTATTACTGTCGTGCCATGCTGCATGGGTCCGGCTTCACGTGTTACCCGACAGCCCTTAGCGCGCACAGCATCGCAGGCAGCATAAGCATCATCTACCTCAATAGCAATATGGCCGTATCCGCTACCCAGCTCATAGGCATGGGTATCCCAGTTATAGGTTAATTCCAGCACGGTACTATTGGATTCTTCACCATAGCCGACAAAGGCCAGAGTAAAACGGCCGCCGGGAAAATCTTCGCGTCGCAGCAGTTTCATGCCTAACACATCCTGATAAAACGCCAGTGATTTATCCAGATCGCCTACGCGCAGCATAGTATGCAACATTCTCATGATTTGTTCCTTTATTCTGTTTTTGTTTGCGCCAGATTACCCAGCAGCATGGCATCGCCATAACTGAAAAAACGGTATTGTGCTGCTATGGCGTGCTGGTAAATGGCACGGATTTCATCATAACCGCTAAAAGCACTCACCAGCATCAGTAACGTTGATTTGGGCAGGTGAAAGTTGGTAATCATGCGGTCGATAACCTTAAACTGATAACCGGGGGTAATAAATATACTGGTATCTCCCTGCCCGGCCTGCAATTTTCCACTGCGCGCGGCAGATTCCAGTGCGCGTACTGCGGTGGTGCCCACTGCCCAGACTTTATTACCACGGGCATGCGCAGCTTCTATTTCTGCCACTACCGTTTCACTCACATCATACCATTCACTGTGCATATGATGCTCGGCGATATTCTCTACCCGCACCGGCTGAAAAGTACCAGCACCGACATGTAAGGTTACTTCGGCCAGATGCACGCCTTTGTCACGCAATTGTTGCAAAAGGGTATCAGTAAAATGCAAACCGGCAGTCGGTGCTGCCACCGCACCTTCATGTTTGGCATATACTGTCTGGTAACGTTCATCGTCGTCATTATCGGCCGAACGGGTAATGTATGGCGGTAAAGGCAGATGCCCGTGAGCGGCCAGCAACTCCCATACTGTCTGGCTGCCAGCAAAGTGCAGCACAAACAGCTCACCCTGACGTGCCTGCATCTGTGCATGCAGGCCACCTTCAAAAATCAGTTCTGTACCCGGTTTGGGTGATTTGGATGAACGCACATGTGCCAGCGCGGTATGCGCGTCCAGCACGCGCTCAATCAACGCCTCAATCTGCCCACCACTGGCCTTGTGGCCAAACAGGCGGGCTTTCATTACACGGGTATTGTTAAATACCAATACGTCACCGGCTGCAATATGGTCAGCCAGCCGGGTAAATTCGCTGTCTGCCGGCTGTTGTCCGGGCAGAGCAACCAGTAAACGGCTGCTACCACGCTCGGCTGGCGGATGCTGCGCAATCAGTTCTGGCGGCAAATCAAAGTCAAAATCATTAATATGCATGTACTAGTGCCTGAAAACGGCAAAAGACGTATTATATGCCTGCTGCGGTAAGCTGCGAAGCAATAGCATACTGGCCAGAGGCTAATTAGCCGGTTTCCCAGAAATCAATGTTATCTTAAGTATTTTTATAATTAATTCTGTATGTAATATTGAAATTTTATTTCAAATCATACCTTTATCCTATCTTAATTAGCACTATAACAGACCACCAAACATTAATTATTTTTAAATAATCATCACAAAAAAACGATAAGTGTTTAAAGTAACACTATGGTTTAATTCTGTTATTCATCCATTTAATACCGCTAGTAAGTATGCAACTATGGAAAGACGAAATTCAAACTAACCCAATAAGCTACCTGAACAGTAAACAAAAAACCAAAATATTATATTTAATCATTGTTTTATGCATCAGCTCTCTACTTTAAAATTGCTCATATATTATTTTATAAAGCTTGGTTATGATGAAATTACAAACATTATCTGGGGTGAAGGCAGAAAAAGCCTGGCAAGTTATCAGCCTGTTACATGTTCATGCTCTAAAGGTTTGATGTATTTTAATAATGATAAAAGCATTAATTATTAATAATGGATATTTTTATTTTCACAATAATCCTGTTGGTAAAGTTACACTAAAAGACAAACCTGATTATATCTGAGACGGAAAAATTCTAACTGAGGATGAGTTAGCAGTTAAGAATATTGAAGAAGGTTTTGTTTATCACTATGACCAAATCATAAATGATGAAATTATTATTTGATAAAAGAAAATTCGATTATTGTGCATTTATCAGCTTGCCTGACATTTATATTTCTACTCTCTCAATTCCTGTCATCATTTCAGACAAAAATTTAAGTAGTGTGCACGCAAAATAAGGCTGCCAGACTATAAACAGTACAGAAGGACATCATTTATACAGTGAAATAAATACGAAAACACTGGACATCTGCGCGCATTTTCGGCAAAAATGACGCAATTTTGCTAAAACCAATAAATCTATGAGTGCCTCTATTCTGGTTTTAAACGGCCCCAATCTTAATCTTTTGGGTGTGCGTGAACCGCATATATATGGTCATGCCACACTGGCAGACATCAACCAGAAACTGCGGGTACAGGCACAGGCAGCCGGTATGACACTGGAAACACTGCAAAGTAATGCTG
Organism: Snodgrassella sp. ESL0253; assembly: GCF_013344965.1. Classification (NCBI taxonomy): domain Bacteria; kingdom Pseudomonadati; phylum Pseudomonadota; class Betaproteobacteria; order Neisseriales; family Neisseriaceae; genus Snodgrassella; species Snodgrassella sp. ESL0253. The sequence continues at coordinate 332,469 of NZ_JAAEDQ010000001.1, forward strand.
AACATGTTCTGACCGAACGCATTCAGGCCGCTTTAACTGATGATACCCAGTTTATTATCATTAATCCGGGCGCGTTTACACATACCAGTGTGGCCATCCGTGATGCTTTTGCTGCTGCCGGCAAACCATTTATTGAGGTACACATTTCCAATGTACATGCCCGCGAAGCTTTCCGGCGCCATTCCTATCTGTCCGATATTGCCATGGGCGTAATCTGTGGTCTGGGCGTATATGGTTACGAAGCGGCATTACATCGGGCAATTGAATACATTCAAGAGACCAGCCGCCAACACTAATACCTATTGCGGCCAAGTCGAAACACACAAGGGTTCATAATATGGATTTACGTAAACTGAAAAAACTCATTGATTTGGTAGAAGAATCCGGTATTGCCGAAATCGAGGTTACCGAAGGTGAGGAAAAGGTACGCATTACCCGTACTACTGCGGCAACCCAGCCAATATATGCGGCGCCGATGCAGCAACAGCCTGCTATGATGGCAGCTCCTGCGGCAGCAGCCACAGAAACAACAGCAACTGCATCTGCACCGGAAGCTGCCGCCCCCGACCTGAGCAAGGCGGTAAAATCACCGATGGTGGGCACTTTTTACCGGGCAGCCAGCCCCAATTCCGCACCGTTTGTTGAAGTGGGCCAGACGGTTAATGCTGGTGATACCCTGTGTATCATTGAAGCCATGAAACTGATGAATGAAATCGAAGCTGATCACAGTGGCGTGGTGAAAGAAATTCTTATAGCTAATGGACAGCCTGTTGAATTCGGTGAACCGCTGTTTATTATTGAGTAATTCTCAATATCAGTAATATTTCCCGTTTCTTACAAGGTATTGCCTTATGTTAAAAAAAGTTCTTATTGCCAATCGTGGCGAAATTGCGCTGCGCATTCTGCGCGCCTGCCACGAGCTAGGTATTGCAACTGTAGCTGTGCATTCGGAAGCCGACAGTGATGCCTTACATGTGAAGCTGGCAGATGAATCTGTGTGCATTGGCCCGGCCAGCTCTGCCCAGAGTTATCTGAATATTCCTGCCCTGATTTCTGCAGCTGAAGTTACCGATGCGGATGCTATTCATCCCGGCTATGGTTTTCTGGCTGAAAATGATGGTTTTGCCGAACAGGTGGAACAGTCAGGTTTTATATTTATCGGTCCACGTCCAGAAACCATCCGCCATATGGGAGACAAGGTTTCTGCCAAAAAGGCCATGCAGGCTGCTGGTGTGCCGTGTGTGCCCGGTTCAGACGGTGCTTTGCCGGAAGACCCACATGAAATTGAAAAAATCGGTGCGCAAGTTGGCTATCCGGTGATTATTAAAGCTTCCGGTGGTGGTGGCGGTCGCGGTATGCGTGTGGTGGAAAAAGCTGAAGACCTGCTGGCTGCGGTAGAAATGACCCGCACCGAAGCTGGCGCAGCTTTTGGCAATCCAGCCGTGTATATGGAACGCTATCTGCAAAAACCGCGCCATATTGAAATCCAGATATTGTGTGATGAGCATGGCAATGCCATCTATCTGGGTGAACGTGACTGCTCTATGCAGCGGCGCCATCAGAAAGTAATTGAGGAAGCACCAGCGCCGTTTATCACACCAGAAGAACGGGAACGTATCGGTACGGCCTGTGTGGCTGCCTGTAAGCGCATCGGCTACCGTGGTGCAGGTACTTTCGAATTCCTGTATGAAGACGGCGAATTTTTCTTCATTGAAATGAATACCCGTGTACAGGTAGAGCATGCCATTACTGAGCTGATTACCGGTGTGGATATTGTGCAGGAGCAAATCCGTGTTGCCTCCGGCCTGCCATTATCCTATACCCAGGCTGATATCCGCTTGCAGGGACATGCTTTTGAGTGCCGGATTAATGCCGAAGATCCGTACACCTTTGTCCCCAGCCCCGGCCTGATTACCAGTTGCCACCAGCCCGGCGGTAATGGCGTGCGTATCGACAGCCACATTTATCAGGGCTATACCGTACCGCCCTACTATGACAGTATGATTGGTAAAGTCTGTACTCTCGGCCGTAACCGCGAAGAAGCCATCGCCAAAATGCGTGTAGCCCTGCGGGAACTGGCCATTACAGGCATAAAAACCAATACTAACCTGCATCGCGACATTTTTGCTGACCCGGGCTTTATTCAGGGTGGTGAAAGTATTCACTATCTTGAGCAATGGTTACAAAAACACAAAGAAGCACAAAAATAATTTACAATATGCGTACATTGCGCTTTTGTTTGCAGGCAGCCGCAGTGGCTGCCTGAAGTTTTATAGAACATCCACATACGGTAAAAAGCCATGCACTACCAACAAGTTGTTATCACAGTTACACAGGGTCAGGTTGATAAGCTCTCCGATGCACTGATTGAAAATGGCGCATTGAGCACCGCTATCGAAGACGCCAATGCCGGTAATGATAATGAGCAGCCTATTTTTGGCGAACCAGATATGCCCACCGAGCAGGTATGGCTGCAAAGCAATATTGTGGCACTATTTGATGAAAATGCCGATATTGAAGCCATCGTGTCTGCTGCTGCACGGGATTGCGCCATTGACATGCCGCATTACTATCTGGAAACCATTCCTGAGCAGGACTGGGTACGACTGACGCAATCACAGTTCGACCCCATTCAGATTTCTTCCCGCTTGTGGATAACGCCATCGTGGCATAACCAGCCAACTGAGCCGGGTGTGATTAATCTGCAACTAGACCCCGGACTGGCATTTGGTACGGGTAGCCACCCCACTACCCACTTGTGTCTGCAATGGCTGGATAAACATGTGCGTGGTGGTGAAACCCTGCTTGACTACGGCTGTGGTTCGGGCATTCTGGCAATCGCAGCACTGAAACTGGGAGTTGGCCGAGCCTGTGGTGTAGACATCGACCCGCAGGCCATACGCGCCAGTCAGGACAATGCGCTACAGAATCAGGTAGAGGCCGATTTTTTCCTGCCAGACGACCTGCCTGCCGAACAGCAGTTCGATATTGTTATCGCCAATATTCTGGCTAATCCACTGCGTCTGCTGGCGCAAATGCTGGCTGAACGTACCCGCACCGGTGGCGAGATTGTTCTATCAGGTATTCTGGCTGAACAGACGGAAGAGCTGAGTGAAATTTATCGCCAGTGGTTTGATTTGAATCCACCCATAACACTGGATGGCTGGGTATGCATTAGTGGTCGTAAAAGAGCATAATCACCCGGCACAGCCATTTGTCTAACAGCACTGATACGACACGCTAATGCGATTTAACGGCTATCCGCTTTTGACAGTACTGAATTTCCTCCTTTTTTAACTATTTTGGTTTGCTGAAATAATCATGTCTAAAACAATTACTGTTATTTGTCCCAAATGCCATGCAGAAAACACCGTAATGACACCGCCACGCGATGGAGGACGTGTTGTGTGTCGTGAGTGTCAGTACAAATTTACTGTTGTATCCAAAATCCGGAACAGTAAAAATGTTACCCCGCAGCCTGCATCCGGCAAAAACGATAATTCTGCTTCTGGCCAGCAGGTATTGAGTGCCGAGGAAGTCATGGATATGCTGAGCAACGCACTGAATCAGACCACCATCCAAAAACGCGCGCAAACGCAAATCTATACCAGTGCACCCACGCCCAAAAATACCGCAGTCATCGATAAGCGGCCGAATCTGAATACACTGTTAAATCAGGTAGCCAATAAAGTTGAAATCCGCCAGCCGGCAGTAGCCGAACCGGAACCAGAACAGTTATCTACGCCGCAGCCGCAATTGGCCAGCAGTGAATTGCTGCGTAATCCTGCTCTTACACAGGTTCCGGCAAAAGAAACACTGGCCACTACCAATACACCGGTACCTGTACCGGAGGAAAACACCACCAATATATCCATGAACAGTAATGTGAATAACCTGAATAATCTTGTTTTTACCTTACTGCCTAATGACAACCCAAATCAGGCAGATGTACCATTGCTGCTCAATGATGCTATCGAAAAAACCGATGCCATCCATGCTAAAACAGAATTCCTGCACCACCAGCAGGACAAATTATCCAAAGAATTTAACTGGACTCTGGCCACAATTGTTGCGTTAACGGTACTGATGATGCAGTTATTTTATTTAATGGCAGTAAAATGAGTATGCCTGTAGGTAATCGAGAATTTTTTCACAATAACCGCTTTATTCACGATTTTCGTCAGGCTTCTCCCTATATTCACCACCTTAACGGCAAGACTCTGGTGCTGGCCATCAGCAGTCATGTTCTGGTAAGTGACAAACTGGCGGCATTGGCAGCCGATATACTATTACTCACCAGTCTTGGCATGCGTGTGGTCATCATTCATGGTTGCAGCCAATATATTCAGGCCATAGCCGGTCGCAGCACGGCCGTTAGCATTGATGAAAATCCTGTTACCGATGAGGCTGTTCTCGAGCTGGTCAAACAGGCCAGTGGCATAGCACGTTTCAATCTGGAAGCAGCATTGTCGATGATACCGACACAGGTAATGGAACACAGTGCACCCAATGTACGCATTGCCGGTGGCAATTTTCTGCGCGCCAAACCACTAGGCGTGATTAATGGTATTGATATGTGCTACAGCGGCTGTGTACGCAAAGTGGATGCGGCCGCCATTGAGGAGCGTCTGGCACACAATCAGCTGGTATTAATCAGCCCGATTGGCCACTCACTCAGCGGCCAGTCTTACCGTTTACAGGTAAATGAAGTTGCCCAGGCTGTCGCCGAAGCGATTAGCGCAGAAAAACTGATTTTTCTGGGCACACAACAAGGCTTGCTGGATGAACAGCAGCAAACCATCAGTGAACTGAATTGTATTGAAATCCGTCAGCTTCTGGCTAAAAACATCACCGATAAACGCCAGACTGAACTGTTGCAGACTGCGGCACATGTACTCGAACATGGCGTGCAACGCGTGCACGTTCTTTCCGGCCTGCAGGACGGCAGTCTGCTACAGGAATTATTTACCCGCGAAGGCAGTGGCACCGCCATGGCCAAAGCGCCGTTCATGCGTATCCGCCCGGCTGAAAACAAGGACATCGGTGAAATTCTGCAACTGATTGCTCCATTGGAAGCTGCCGGTATTCTACTGCCGCGCGACAGTGAGTACATGGAAAACCATATCCATGAATTTTCCGTGCTGGAACAGGATTGCTACGTTTATGGCTGCGTAGCTCTGCATGTTTATCCCGAGGAAAATGCTGGTGAGCTGGCCTGCCTGATTGTTTCCCCGGATGCGCGTGCGCGCGGCTACGGCGAGCTGCTGCTGGCACATGTCATCAAACAGGCACAAGAGTTACAGCTACAAGCACTGTTTGCCCTGAGCACCCATACCGGCGACTGGTTTGTCGAACGTGGCTTCAGCAGTGCCACACTGGCGCAATTACCGGCAGAGCGGCAGCAACAGTACACCAGCAATAAACGCCGTTCGAAAATATTTCGCCGCCAACTTTGAACGCGACCAGCAAAAATCTTTTACAATCTACCCTTTTCTCTGATTGCCACTAAGGAAGACACATGAGTCATACAGTGCATTGCGTCAAACTGGGCAAAGAAGCACCCGGCTTGAAATTTCCGCCATTTCCCAATGAACTGGGTAAACGCATTTACGATAATGTATCGCAAGAAGCATGGGACGGCTGGTTACGATATCAGACCATGATTATTAATGAAAACCGCCTCAGTTTGGCCGACCCACGTGCCCGCCAGTACATTACCCAACAAATGGAAAATTACTTCTTCGGCGATGGTGCCGACCACATCAGCGGCTATACTCCGCCACAGGAATAAAATCTAATGGCTGTTCGACTGTATGCAGATGAACAGCTTTTTTTATTTGTCCAACACCTTGCTACAGCTTTTATGGTTATACAGCTCATTAAAAGTGATTTATTTCGTTACAGCGGCCGTACTGACTGGCGCACACTCATACGCCACTACTTTTGTAACCGGGGCTTTCGCTTTTCCTGCTGGCTAAGATTGGCTGCTGCACCGGGAGTCTGGCGCAAACTGGCCTACCCGATGTATGTATGGCAAAAGCGCCGCAGTGGAATCATCATCAGCCCGCGCACGCCTATTGGCTACGGGCTGTATATCGGCCATGGTGGGCCGCTGATTATTAATAGCAGTGCCCGGCTGGGTAATAATGTCAATCTTTCCCCCTATACCGTAATTGGCGCCAACAACGGGCCAGCGGCCACTATTGGTAATAATGTCTATATCGGCCCCAATTGTAATCTGATTGAAAATGTCTGCATTGGTGACAATGCCACCATTGGTGCCGGCAGTGTTGTCACCAAAAATATCCCGGCAAATGCAACTGCTGCGGGTAATTACGCCAAGGTGTTAAATTTTCAGAATCCTGGCCAGTTTATTCACAATCGCTGGCCACCAATAAAGCAACATGACCCTTGACCTATTCGTAAAACAGTGCCAAGGTTAGTAAAATAACACCAAACTGACACCCCCTTACTCATAATGACAGCCACAGGTATGTCCCATGTCCAAAATTCAGCCACACTTACTTTGCCGTGAACTTAGCCTGCTGGCATTCAATCGTCGAGTACTGGCACAGGCACAGGATACACAGGTACCCCTGCTCGAACGTTTACGTTTTTTATGCATTGTTTCTTCTAATCTGGATGAATTTTTTGAAGTTCGGATGGCATGGCTGCGCCGTACCCGTGAGCTCTCACCTCATATTCCGCTGGCCAATGGCGAACTGCCGGATACTGTCATCACCAACGTCACCAAACAGGCACATGCCATCATTGCCGAGCAATACCGCCTGTTTAATGACGAGCTGATTCCGGCCTTGCGCAGTGAAGGCATATCGTTTTATCCGCGCAGTGCATGGAGTGAGGCGCAGCGCCAGTGGGTGGCTGACTATTTCCAGCATGAACTGTTACCCATTCTTACACCCATCGGACTGGATCCATCTCACCCCTTTCCACGTTTACTCAATAAATCGCTGAATTTTGCCGTAGAGCTGGAAGGTAAAGATGCTTTCGGCCGGACTGGAGGCATGGCAATTGTTCAGGCGCCGCGTATTCTGCCACGGGTATTAAAAATGCCCAAAGAATTATGTAATGGACACGATGGTTTTGTTTTTCTGTCTTCAATTCTGCATGCCCATGTACATACCCTGTTCACAGGTATGACTGTCAAAGGCTGCTACCAGTTCCGCATTACCCGCGACAGCGATTTAAGCGTTGACGAAGAGGATTTAGAAAACCTGCGCACCGCCATTGCCGGTGAACTACAGGGACGTCAGTATGGGGATGGTGTGCGTTTGGAAGTAGCAGACAACTGTCCGGCACATGTTTACGATTTCCTGCTCAGCCATTTTCATCTGGGACGCGATGAACTGTATCGGGTGAATGGTCCGGTCAATCTGGTACGCCTGATGGCCGTACCGGATATGGTTGAACGCAATGATTTAAAATTCCCGCCATTTATTCCCGGTACGCCGGCCATGCTGAATAAAAATCGCGACCTGTTCAGTATTATCAGCCAGCGCGATATTCTGCTCTATCACCCCTATCAGTCTTTTGAACCAACAGTGCGCCTGATTCAGGAGGCAGCGGATGACCCTCAGGTTATTGCCATTAAAATGACTATCTACCGTACCGGTAGTAATTCTGATCTGGTGAAAGCGCTGATGAAAGCGGCACTGGCCGGTAAACAGGTCACAGTAGTGGTTGAACTGATGGCACGTTTTGACGAAGAAACCAATCTGAACTGGGCCAGCCAGCTTGAAACTGCTGGCGCCCACGTGGTGTATGGCGTATTCGGCTACAAAGTCCATGCCAAAATGGCGCTGATTGTGCGCCGCGAAGACGGCAAACTGAAACGCTATGCCCATGTCAGCACTGGCAACTACCATCAAGGTACCAGCCGCATCTATACCGACTTGGGACTCATGACTTGCAATCCGGACATCAGTGTTGATGTCAATACTGTGTTTATGGAAATTACTGGGCTGGGGCAACCCAATCACCTGAATAAAATAGCCCAGAGCCCGTTCACACTGCACAAAATGCTGCTCGACAGCATTAATGCTGAAATCGAACAGGCAAAAGCCGGCAAAACAGCGCGTATTATTGCCAAAATGAACGCTCTGGTCGAACCTACTATGGTGGATGCCCTGTATGCAGCCAGTCAGGCTGGCGTACAGATAGAGCTGATTGTGCGCGGTATGTGCGTACTGCGCCCGGGCGTTAAGGGACTATCGGAAAATATTCGGGTTCGTTCCATTGTCGGCCGTCTGCTGGAACATGCACGAGTATTTTATTTTGAAAATGGCGGCGACACTAAAGTATGGATATCCAGTGCCGACTGGATGGGGCGCAATCTGTTCCGCCGTGTAGAAATTTGTACACCAATTGAAACACCTGAGCTAAAACAACGTATAATCAAGGAAACGCTGATGCTCGCCTTAGCTGATAATCAGTGTGCATGGGTGATGCAGCCTGATGGCCGGTACCAGCGAGTTAAAGCGGCAGACAATGAGTCTGTATCTAATATGCAGAATATGCTGATTGAACGTTATCGCCAACAATAATGCGGTTACCAACAATCAATCTGGCCGGTCAGAATGCTGAAATAAATTTGCAGTAAGCAGTTTAGCCAGTGCCATGGCAAAAAAAGCAAGGTAATCCATCCGGATACCTTGCTTTTCGTTTATTTAACGCCCAAAACTACTGGTGGCCAGTACTGCCAAAGCCACCTTCTCCTCGGCTGCTTTGCGCAAATTCATCCACAACGGTAAAAGCCGCCTGCATCACTGGCACAATAATCATCTGCGCAATCCGTGCCAATGGTTCAATTACATATGCTTCCTGACTGCGATTCCACAGCGATACTTTTAATTCACCCTGATAATCAGAGTCAATCAGTCCCACCAGATTACCCAGCACAATACCGTGCTTATGCCCCAGACCGGAGCGCGGTAAGATTAAGGCTGCATAGCCTGGATCGGCCAGATATACGGCCAGACCGGTTGGCAACAGAAAGCTTTCTCCCGGCTGTAAAGTAACCGGTGCTTCAATACAGGCACGTAAATCCAGACCAGCCGAACCAATAGTTGCATATTGTGGTAACTGTTCCGCCATTAACGGATGCAATACCTTAATTTGTACAGATAACTCAGAAGCACTCATAAACCAACCAGTCTTTATATAATTTATAGTTAACAAATATCGGGGCAGCAAGCTCCCCGATACATAAATACAGTCTTACTTACTGCTGCGCCAGCAGTTGCGCCAGCCGGGCAACAATTGCAGTAGCTGTATCATCTTTACTCATCTGCGGCAAGGCAGTTTCCTGCTCGTCATCAAGCAGTATCACCTGATTGGTGGATTTACCCATTGCCTGACTCACCTCATTGGCCACCAGTAACGGCACGCCTTTTTTCAGCCGTTTGGCACGTGCATGCTCCAACACATGCTCACTTTCTGCGGCAAAACCCACACAGAACGGCGCATCAGCCCGGGCAGCCACAGTAGCCAGAATATCAGCATTCTCAGCAAGCTCTATCACAGGTACGGATTGACCGGCCTGTTTTTTCAGTTTCTGTTCACTGCGGTTTCTAACCTTATAATCAGCCACCGCAGCTACCGATATAAACACATCCTGCTCAGGCAATAAGCGTTGCACCGCCGCCAGCATCGCATCCGCACTGACAGCCTGTTCAGTATAAGCCAGCCCGGCGGCCAGTGCCGTCTGTACCTGCCCATACACCAGAGACACATTAGCTCCGGCAGCGCGACAGGCACGCGCCAGCGTCATCCCCATCTGCCCGCTGGAAATATTGGTAATACCGCGTACCGGGTCAATGGCTTCAAAAGTGGCTCCGGTAGTAATTAATACTCTTTTGCCCGCCAGTACAGGTGGTGTCCAGACATCAACCAGCAAATCAGCCAGCTCTGCCGCTTCCAGCATACGCCCGCTGCCGACTTCACCGCAGGCCTGTTCGCCAACAGCCGGCCCCAGTATTTTTATCTGATCCTGCTGCAATAAGGCCAGATTGCGCTGATTAGCCGGATTATTCCACATCTGCACATTCATCGCTGGTGCAACAGCAAGCGGACAGCTACGGGCAGCTGCCAATGTAGTGAGCAGATTATCTGCCATGCCTTGAGCTATTTTTGCCAGCGTATTGGCAGAAGCAGGCGCAATCAGCATCACATCTGCCTGACGGCTTAAATTGATATGTGCCATGCCATTACCACCAGATCCATCGTGTGTATCCAGCAATACCGGTTCCCCACTCAGAGCCTGAAAAGTAGTTGGGCTGATAAAATCAGTAGCTGCCTGAGTCATTACCACATTTACCTGATGCCCTGCCTTTTTCAGCAGCCGCACCAGCTCACAGCTTTTATATGCAGCAATACCACCACAAATACCCAGCAATACCTTTTTTTTCATTACCTATACCACCTATAGCCAAAATCAGCTTACAGCAGACAATCACATCAAATTCACTTTACCAACTCAGTAAAATGAAGAAAACTTTTTGATTAAATGGAAAATTTTTTGCATAATCCATTTATATTGGTAAATAGACATTCATACATATAAGTAATATGGTTCAGTTATCAGACAAAGCCAGACCTGAACGAATATAACAGACAATTATTACATGATACACTAGGCATTACTTAGTTCGCCAGACAGGCCATACTTTAAAACCCGTACCTTAGCGTGATCCTAACAAAAATTAATTCAAGTTAGAAAGCAGTACTAAATACCTGTTTACATGCAAAGTTATACACAAAGTGGAGAATTTAAATGTATTAACAGTTAAATTTCATTGCCCCACGCAAAATGCTTGCATACAATGCCCCCCCTAAAGCAGGAGCAGAATCGTTTTTGCACCGTTCTTTACACATTACAGTAAACATCCATATGCCGAGCATTGGCTGGAACGATTTTTCTGGAGTAACCTTTATCATGAGCGAAAACGCAACCACCAAGCTAGGTGCCGATCCCGCACATTACTTACAGATTAAAGACATCGTCAAAACCTATGGCGACAACTACGCCGTTGACCATGTCAATCTCACTATTAAAAAAAATGAAATTTTCGCCTTGCTTGGCAGCTCCGGTAGCGGTAAATCAACCCTGTTACGCATGCTGGCCGGTATGGAAACACCGACTCAGGGGCAAATTATCCTCGATGGTGAAGACATCACCAAACTGCAACCCTACGACCGTCCCATCAATATGATGTTTCAGAGTTATGCCCTGTTTCCTCATATGAGTGTCGAACAGAATATTGCTTTCGGCCTGAAACAGGACAAACTTCCTAAAGGCGAAATCAGCGCCCGTGTCGAAGAAATGCTGCGTCTGGTACAAATGACCAAATACGCCAAGCGTAAACCACATCAGCTTTCCGGCGGGCAGCAGCAGCGTGTTGCACTGGCGCGCAGTCTGGCCAAACGGCCGAAACTGCTGCTACTGGACGAACCACTGGGTGCACTGGATAAAAAACTGCGGCAACAAACCCAGCTCGAACTGGTTAATACACTGGAAAAAGTAGGTGCCACCTGCATCATGGTTACTCATGATCAGGAGGAAGCCATGACCATGGCCTCGCGCATAGCCATCATGTCTGACGGACAGTTGCAACAGGTAGGTACGCCTTCTGACATTTACGATTATCCTAACAGCCGCTTTACCGCTGAATTTATGGGTGAAACCAATATTCTGGCCGGTAAAGTTACAGAAGATGGTTCCGATCACACCATTATTCAGTGTCCTGACCTGCAACAGCAAGTCTATCTTGGTCATGGCATCAGCGGACCGGAAGACCAGAATATCTGGCTGTCCATTCGTCCGGAAGACATCAATATCTATCGCGAACAGCCACAGCAGGAATACAACTGGTCAGCAGGCATCGTCAAAGAAATTGCCTATCTGGGCAGCTTTGGTATTTTTCATATCCAGCTCCCTTCCGGCAAAATCATCAAAAGCCAGGTTTTATCCTCATATTGGGAACAATCCAACATTCCCATGCCCACCTGGGAAGAAAAAGTTTACATTAGCTGGCCAGACAATCAGGCCAGCCCCTTGACTCATTAACAGCCGTGGGAGCTTAAACATGAACTGGTTTAACCGCCTGAAAGGCTTGCGCCCCACTCAGGGGCTAGTAGTTGGCATCCCCTACATCTGGCTGCTGGTACTGTTTCTGGTACCGTTTTTTATTGTACTCAAAATCAGCTTTGCTGAGCAGGATATCGCCATTCCACCTTATACTCCGCTATATCATGTTGATGGCGATCTAGGGCGAGTGAATATTCTGGTCAGTTACCAGAATTACGCCGATATTTTCAACGATTTCTGGCAATCCCTCGGGCAAATGCTTATTGGTAATCGTGGTGACAACATCTACCTGCTGACTTACTGGCTGTCGATTAAAACCGCCTTTACCACCACACTAATCTGCCTTCTGGCGGGCTATCCGATAGCCTATGCCATTGCCCGGGCACCAGAAAAAATCCGCAATGGTCTGTTACTCGCCATCATGCTGCCTTTCTGGACTTCCTTTCTGTTGCGTGTGTATGCATGGATGAGCCTGCTCGGCCATAACGGCATCATCAATACCTATCTGCTGAAGTGGGGGCTTATCAACCATCCGCTGGATATGTTCTACAACTCATTCTCCCTAAATCTGGTGATGGTTTACGCCTATTTGCCCTTTATGATTCTGCCGTTATACACCCAGCTGGTGAAGCTGGATAACCATTTGCTGGAAGCAGCAGCTGATCTGGGGGCGGGCCCGATTAAGGCTTTTGTTTCCATTACCCTGCCCTTGTCCAAGGCCGGTATTATTTCTGGTTCAATGCTGGTATTCATTCCAGCAGTAGGCGAATTCGTGATTCCCGAACTGGTAGGCGGGCCAGAAAATCTGATGATTGGGAAAGTATTATGGCAAGCCTTCTTCGACCAGAACAACTGGCCACTGGCTTCAGCCGTAGCCGTAATCATGGTGCTGTTACTGGTGATTCCGATTACCCTGTTCCATCGCTATGAAACCCGCGAAATTGAAGAAGGAGCCGGCCATGCATAACCAAAAATCATCCTGGTTTCTCAGAGGCATGCTGATTCTGGGACTGGCCTTTCTGTACATGCCGCTGGTGATTCTGATTATTTACTCGTTTAATAGCTCGCGTCTGGTTACTGTCTGGGGCGGCTTTTCAACCCAATGGTATGGCAAGCTGCTACAGAACGAACAGATACTGGATGCAGCATGGTTATCCGTACGCATTGCCCTGTGTTCAGCCGCAGCAGCCGTTATTCTGGGTACACTGGCCGGTTATGCACTGGCACGTATCAAGCGCTTTCGCGGCAATACCCTGTTTGCCGGCATGGTATCAGCACCGATGGTTATGCCGGATATCATCACCGGCCTGTCCATGCTGCTGCTGATTATTCAGGTGCAAATGCTGCTGCAAAACAGTGCTTTCAGCTTCCTGTATTTTGAACGCGGCTTCTTTACCATCTGGCTGGGTCATACCACCCTGTGCATGGCTTACGTGACTGTTATTATCCGCTCGCGCCTGTCTGAGCTGAACCAGTCGCTGGAAGAAGCGGCCAAAGACCTTGGAGCACGTCCATTAAAAGTATTTTTCCTGATTACCCTGCCCTCTATTGCACCGGCAATTGCTTCTGGCTTCCTGTTATCCATTACCCTATCACTGGATGATCTGGTGATTACCTCGTTCCTGTCCGGCCCGGGTTCATCCACCCTGCCCATGATTATTTTCTCCAAAATCAAACTGGGACTGGATCCGCAAATGAATGTACTGGCTACCATCATCATCGCACTGGTAGGCACCTTGGCTATCGGTATCAACTACTGCATGATGCGACAAAATACCAGACGCGAACGGGAAATGGCTGAAGCCTACCGCCAGAGCCAATTACTTGAGACTAATAAATAATATCCGTTTACAATGGCAGTTATCTGATTCAAGATAACTGCCAATTTTTTTATCTTTCAGCCCTGTTTCACCCAGCGCCCATGTCTACATCATTCACGCATACAGAACCCATTCACAGCTATTATACTGCCAGCCGCAATGACCACACTCACTACCCCAGTGTACAGGGCACGATAGAAGTTGAAACGTGTGTTATCGGTGGTGGCCTGAGTGGTATCGGCACAGCATTGCCACTGGCACAGCAGCAGCGCAGCGTGGCGCTTATCGAAGCAGCACAGATTGGTTACGGCGCTTCTGGCCGTAATGGTGGTCAGGTGATTTATGGCTACGCTGCCGAAATGAGCAGCATAGCCAGCATGATTGGCCTGAAAAATGCCCAGACTCTATGGCAGTGGAGTCGCCAAGCCGTTGCTCTGGTAGAACAACAGATACAAACTTACCGGATAGACTGCGACTGGCACCGTGGCTATGCCCATGTTGCCATTCGGCCACGACATCTGCATGCCCTAACTGAATGGGTGAAAGAAGCCGCCACACATTATCACTTTCACGATTACCAGATATGGAATCAACACCAGCTACAACAACAACTGGCCAGTGAACGCTATGCAGGCGCGATATTTGACCATCAGGCCGGCCATTTGCATCCACTCAACTACACGCTGGGGCTGGCACGTGCTGCGGCAGCAGCCGGCGCATTGCTATTCGAACAATCCCCCATGCTTGCCCTTGAACCATGGCAGCATGGCTACCGGATTACCACGCCGAACGGCTGTATTATGGCCAAAAACATTGTTATCGCCGTTAACGCCTTTACCCGCAGCCTGCAACACGCGCCCATCCAGTCACTGGCAGCCAAAATTCTGCCAGTAGGCACTTATATGATTGCTACAGAACCATTAGGTGAGCGCGCTCAACAACTCATACTAAACAACATGGCCGTATGTGACACGCGTTTTGTACTTGATTATTATCGCCTCAGCGCAGACAAGCGCCTGTTATTTGGTGGCAAAGTTAACTACTCTGGCCGTGAGCCCGGCCAGCAGCAATTAATTCAGGGCATGCGCCGTGATATGTTAAAAGTTTTTCCGCAACTGGCAGACGTGCACATTGACTATGCATGGGGCGGACAGGTTGACATCAGCATGAACCGTATTCCCCATTTCGGTCGTCTTAATCCGCAGCTATACTTTTTACAGGGATTTTCCGGGCATGGTGTGGTTGCTACCGGACTAGGCGGACAGATTATTGCCGAAGCCATCGGCGGTGATGACAGTCGCCTGCGTCTGTTTGAAAAAATAACTCATCACAATTTTCCGGGTGGCAAGCTGTTACGCCTGCCGGCACAATGGCTTGGTGTCGGTTATTACCGCCTGAAAGATTTATTACCTTAAATTTAAGAGTACTAAACACAACTATAGTACAATCAATGTCCTGTTTTGAATTTTCAGCAACAAGCTACATGACTGTTTCCGATTCGACTGCCTTTTATCAACATGCCTTACAGCAGTGCCTGCTTATACAAACCAACCTGATGCAAAGCCACACACTGGCAAATGGAGAAAAAGTATGGGTACGACAGGCAGGCGCGCGCAACAGTATCTGGCGTTATCGTCTGTTAAGAATAGCCCAGCAAATCAGCGGTATTCACATGCTTCAGCCTGTACCCAATCTGGGCGGCATTCCTTCCCTGCAAACCGAAGCAGCCCGTTTGCAGGCTCTGGCCACAGCAGGCGTTCAGGTACCGGCCATTCTGGCACAGCAGCCGAATGCACTGATGATTAGCCACATTGGCGAACACAATCTAGAAAATGAATGGAAACAACACAAGCACCAGCCAGAAATCCTGCTGCAACGCTGGCAGCTTGGTCTTAACGCTATTGCGGAGGTACACAAACGCAAGCAATACCTGAGTGAAACCTTTGCCCGTAACATGATTTACGTGAATCAGCACAGCATAGGTTTTATTGATTTTGAAGACGACCCGCTGTCAGTTATGACCTTACCCCACTGCCATGCCCGCGACTGGCTGTGTTACTTGCACTCAGGCGCACGCCTGATGCAGGAATATAGCGTGGCCAGTCAGGCCAAAGCCTTGTGGGACAGTATGCTGCATAATCAGCCTCAAGAAGTTCACACTATTGTGGTCAACAGTTTGCGTAAAATCCGCTGGATGCGCTATTTCACCGCCAGATTTTATGGCAAAGACACCCTCAAGCTGGCAGCCATGGCCAGTTATGCCTGATATAACCGCATATCACTAAACTGATGATAATGCGGTTGCATTCAGACATAGCCAGCAATTATCCAAAACATAAAGGCTGTAGCACAACAATTGTGTGCTACAGCCTTATTTCAGATACAGACAAGCTTTAACTTACTGCCGCCTTCTGGCACTGCATCACCATTTCCTGCAACATCCACGGCTGTAATAACTGTATATGCTTGTGCTCAACCTTAATCCAGCCCTCATGCTGGAATTTGGACAGAGTGCGGCTCACTGTTTCAAGTTTCAGCCCCAGATAACTGCCAATTTCCTCACGTGACATGCGCAGAATAAAATCATTGGCTGCAAAACCACGGAAGCTCAGACGATGAGACAGATTAACCAGAAATGCCGCCAGACGTTCTTCGGCACGCATATTACCCAGCATCAGCATCAGCTCCTGTGTGCGCAGGATTTCCTGACTCAGCAGACGATAAAAATGTGTTTGTAATGAAGGTAACAGATTACTGGCATCTTCCAGATTATCAAACGGCAACTCACAAACTTCACTGTCTTCCAGAGCCACAGCATCACAGCCATGCATACTATTACAGATACCATCCAGCCCCAGCAGCTCACCAGACATAAAAAATCCGGTCACCTGATCACGCCCGTCCTGACTATTCACCATGGTTTTGAAAAAACCGGTGCGCACTGCAAATATTGCACTAAAAGGTTCTCCAGCACGAAACAGGTACTCACCTTTTTTCAGGCGACGACTCTGACGAATAATAGCACCTAAATCAGTTAATTCCCGTTCCCTTAGCATTACCGGCATACAAAGAACATACAGAGAACATTTCTCACATAACTTCTGTACTATTTCACCCTGTTTATGCAATCTAATCATAATATATTAATAATTACCTGTTACACTTTGCCAACGAACATCACCCAACCAATACATTGATATAAATCAAAATTTTTCTAAACAACCCTACACATTATTGATAGTGTGAATTGAATTTTCTATCAGACCCTGCTCTAATATAGAATGGGCTTATTATATAGTCACTGCTTTACTTTACTGCTGCATGTGCTTATTCTACCATAAATAGTTATCATCCTTATCTATTTCACCAAGCCATTCAACAAGAATAATCATTATTACCCAATGAACACACCACGCATCAACATAGAATTTGACCGCACTCTTATTGCATCCTTACCCGCTTCGGGCCCGCGCTACACATCCTACCCTACTGCTGACCGCTTTAATACCACCTTCACGGCTGTACAGTTACAGGCTGCCCTGCAGCAGCATATCGGCAGCCAGCCCGTATCCCTGTACGTACACGTACCTTTTTGCAATACCATCTGCTATTATTGCGGCTGTAATAAAATCATTACCAAAGATACCAGCCGCGCAGACCTCTATATCCAGTATCTGGACAAAGAGCTGGCACTTCTGGCGCAAAACTGGCAAGGCAAGCCCCTCTTGGCGCAACTGCATTTCGGCGGCGGCACACCCACCTTTCTTAACGACGACCAGCTAAGCCACATCTTTGCCAGCATCAGCCGCTACTTTACCCTAACCAGCCAGGGTGAATACTCCATTGAAATTGACCCACGCAAAGTTACCGCCAGCTCAGTTGCTCATCTGGGCAAACTTGGCTTTAACCGCATGAGTGTCGGCATTCAGGATTTCAATCCCGCCGTACAGCAGGCAGTCAACCGCATTCAGAGTGAAGCTGAAACCCGTGCCGTAATTGAAGCTGCACGCAATAATGGCTTTCAGTCAGTCAGCGTAGATTTAATTTATGGCTTACCACACCAGACAGAAGCTTCCATGCGCTGCACACTGGATCATGTACTGCAATTACAGCCAGACCGCATTGCCATGTATCACTATGCCCACCTGCCGCACCTGTTCAAACCCCAGCGGCGGATTGATACCGCAGCTGTACCAGACAGTAGTGTCAAACTGGATATCCTGCAAAATACCGTACAATACCTGTTACAGCAAGGATATATTTTTATTGGCATGGATCACTTTGCCAAACCGGATGACGAACTGGCTATTGCCCTGTCAGAAGGACGTCTGCAACGCAATTTTCAGGGTTATTCAACCCATGCCGACTGCGATTTAATTGCCATTGGCGTATCCAGTATTGGCAAAATAGCCAATATCTACAGTCAGAATGAAAAAGAACTGAACGCCTATTATCAGGCACTGGATGAAAATCGTCTGCCAGTTATGCGTGGCTACCAGCTTAACGCAGATGATTTACTGCGCCGACAAGTGATACAGGATTTAATGTGTCGCTTCCAGCTCAACTATCACGACTATAGTGCGGCCATACAACAGCCTTTTCAAACCTATTTCGCGACTGAACAGGCCGATTTACAGCAACTGGCACAGCTTGGTTTACTCAGCCTTACCGATCAGCAATTACAGGTTACCCCGAAAGGGCGTCTGCTGATTCGCAATATCGCTATGGTATTTGACTATCATTTACGTCAGAAACGCACAGAAGCCCAGTATTCGCGCACACTATAACGATTAAATAACACTAACTACTACCTGTTTAACTGCACCAAATCATGGTGCAAACTAATAAACGGCATAAACTGCTATTATGCTGTTTATTTAACAACAAATCACCTTGACGCTTAAAAGCTAAATCAGTTCCCATGGCAAGTCCCGCCGTTTATGAACTGGTTTTAATTTTTATGACACCGCTGCTGATTAGTCCAATTTACTTCCGGCATCTTTTCAGACACAATTCCCTATCCCTATAGATCATTCTTTAGGCCTAATCAATATATAAATACATCAAACGGCCAATATTCTTAGTATATGAATATGTTTACTTCACCCGATAGCCTGAACCAGTTTTTGCATTATGCCAGTACCACCACTATCCCGGCGATACTCAATCAGCGCCAACAATTGCTGCAACAACTGCCTGTTACCTTTCGGCGTGCTGCGGTACTCATGCCCTTCGACTGGAATCATGGCGCCACACAAATCTGGCTAAGTCAACGCAGTAAGCAGCTACGTCAGCACAGCGGACAAATCGCCTTTCCGGGCGGCAAACTGGAAGATAATGAAAACAGCATTACTGCTGCATTTCGCGAAAGCGCAGAGGAAGCCGGCCTGATTCGTCACCAATGGCATCTGGCCGGTACCCTGCCACCATGCTATCTTCCCAGCGGCTTTAAAGTCGTCCCAGTTCTGGCCTGGAGCAATGCACATCTGCAATGGCAGCCCAACCGTGCTGAAGTCAGCGAAATATTTGCCATTCCCCTGTCCATCGTTCTGAATAGCAGCCAATACCAGCAAAGCATCATGCGTTATCAGCAACGCCGGCTTCCCATTTACCATTTACATTACCAGCACTGGCATATCTGGGGTGCCACCGCCTGCATGTTACTGCATATGGCACAATGCTATCAGGCATGGTATCGACAAATGACATCAGTCCTGTAAATTAATACACAGCACTTCACCACACAGCTGTCGAACCTGTGCCAGACAATGTGCGGGTTTCAATGCCTGAAAAGCATAGGTAAGCTGTGCCTGAAAACTGCCACTGGCCACCGCATCTCCATCACCGGCCACACCACTGGGCATATCCAACGCTACCCGGAATACATCAGCCTGAGCCACCGCAGCAAAGCATTGCCTGACAATCTGTGGCAGCTCCCCATGAAAACCAATGCCATACACCGCGTCCACCACTACCTGCATGGATGGCAGTAATGTGTCCAACTGCGCGATATCCGCACACACTACCGTAGCAGGTAAGCTTGCCCGATTGGCCGCGGCCAGAACGGATAACTGCTGCTCCTGTAACCACATAATGGTTACCGGCCAGTGCTGCCACACCAATCTCCGTGCCAGCACCAAACCATCACCAGCATTATTACCCTTACCACAAAGCACCAGTGTATGCTGAGGAGCTGGAAAACGCCGCATCAAATCCTCTGCGGCGCGGCTACCCGCATGTTCCATCATTCTGGCATAGCTCAAACCAGCCTTATTCTGCTCATCTTCCCATGCCTTCATCTGCATTACAGTCCATACCGGCGTATGCATATCGCTTCCTTTTCCGAGCAAGGTAGGCAATGATCACGTTTAGGTACATTGGCGCTCAATCAGCACACCCACCTCTTTGACACCGGCCAGAATGCCCGGCTTCACAACCTTCACCCGCACCCACAATGCCCCGTAACGAGTGAGAATAAATTGCGCCACATATTCAGCCAGTGCTTCCAGCAACAGAAATTCCTGTTCAGCTAATGCCTCGCGCAAATTCTCAGCGACTCTAGCGTAATGAATCGTATCGTCAATATTATCGCTTTGCGCAGCCTGCTGAAAATCGGTACCAATATCCAAATCCAGCAGCAAAGTCTGTTGCTGCTGCCGTTCCCACTGATACACGCCAATCAGCGTCTGCACACTCATGCCATGTAAAAAGATAGTATCCATGTCCAACTCACTGGGCTAAAATGCAAACCCTTAGATTGTAGACTAAAGAAACCGCTTTATGGCTAACTACTTTGCAATTATCGGTGCCTATTTGTTGGGTTCACTGTCTTTTGCCGTTATTGTTTCGCGCTGCATGGGCATGCCCGACCCGCACAGCTATGGTTCTGGCAACCCCGGTGCCACCAATGTCCTGCGTAGCGGCAGAAAAAGCGCTGCCGCCCTTACCCTGCTTGGCGATGCATTCAAAGGCTGGCTGGCCGTCTGGCTGGCAGAGCACTATCAGGCTACATGGCAATTAGATAACAGCATCATTGCCATCGTGGCGGTAGCGGTGCTTATCGGCCACATGTGGCCGGTATTTTTCAAATTTAAAGGAGGCAAAGGCGTAGCTACTGCATTGGGCGTGCTACTGGCCTTATCATGGCCAACTGCACTGATTTGCGCTGCTGTCTGGCTTGTCATCGCCTTTGGCTTCAAAGTATCCTCATTGGCCGCATTAATTGCCACACTGATCAGCCCGTTTATCGCCTGGTGGTTTATGCCACAAACAAGCTGGGTATTTGCCGTTATTGTGATTGATTTACTCGTGCTGTACCGGCACAAAAGCAATATTAAAAATCTGTTCAGCGGGCGTGAAAGCAAAATCGGCGAAAGCAAATAAAGCACACTGCAACAGCCAATAAAAAAGACAGTTATCACAACTGTCTTTTTTATTAATACGAAAATTCCGGGATTTATTTCAAATTTTGCTTTTGCTGCTTGCGATTACGCCGACGCTGACGAATTTCAGCAATCTTGCGTTTAAAAAACTGCACACGCTGACGCTTTTTCCACCAGTAATACAATAAAGCCAGCAGACCAATACCAATGACAATATACACAACTGCCTGAAACTGATGCACCTTATGCATCAGCCAGTCGATGTTTTCCGCACCATATTCACCCAAATATACCCAGACAGGTACCGAAATCATCGCAGCCAGACCATCCATCAGCAAAAATTTCAGAATGGAAACCTTACCACTGATACCTGCCGTAATATAAATCGGCGTACGCAATCCCGGCAGAAAACGGGCGATAAACAGCACCCGGCTGCCATACTTATCAAATTTATCCTGCACCTGAGCATAACGCTTTGGCGTCATTACCCGCTGCACAAAACGGAATTTCAGAATACGATGACCGAATACCCGCCCGGCAGTAAACATCAGGCCATCACCTACCAGCACACCAGCCATGCCTACTACAAACATCGTATGCACATTCGCGTGCCCCAGACCGGCAATCACACCACCAGTAACCAGCGTTACATCTTCGGGTATTGGCACGCCAAAGCCACAGGCCACCAATACCAGAAATACAGCTGCATAGCCATATTCAGTAAAAAAAGCTTCCAGCAATGCAAACATAAAATGCCCGTTCTTCTCTCATTCTGGCCGGACAGATTTAATCCGCCAAACCCGCCACAATCGCATCTGCAATTTTTTCAGCTGCCTGCCGCGCAACTTCAGTTTGGCGTGCTTCCACCATCACCCGCACCACCGGTTCTGTTCCTGATGGACGAAGTACTACGCGTCCATTTTCTCCAAGTTGTGCTGTTACCTCGTCTGCCACCGGTGTGGCAATACTCTGCCAGTCCTGATCCGGCTCAATATGGACATTAATCATGGTTTGCGGAAAAGGCTGCCAATCAGTAAGTATACTGGCCAAATCCTGCTGTAAATCCTGCAAGGCTGCAAAGACCTGTAAAGCTGCGATAATCCCATCACCAGTATTATGTTTATCCAGACAAACAATATGGCCAGAGGCCTCACCTCCCAGCGACCATCGGTGCTGATGCAACTGTTCCAGCACATAACGGTCACCTACCTTGGCGCGGACAAAATCAATGCCCTGCTGTTTAAATGCCTGTTCCATCGCCAGATTGGTCATAACCGTGCCAACCACACCGCCATGCAGACAACCAGATGCAGCACGTGCCTTGGCAATAACATAAATCAGCGCATCACCATCATAAACTTTGCCAACCTTGTCCACCATCATCAGCCGGTCGCCGTCACCATCCAGCGCAATACCGTAGTCAGCCTCATTCTGTAATACTGCTGCCTGCAATGATTTAGTATAGGTAGCACCGATTTTCTGATTGATATTATAGCCATCAGGTTTATCACCAATGCATACCACATCCGCACCCAGTTCATGGAAAACCTTGGGCGCCACAGCATAGGCTGCACCATTGGCGGTATCTACCACCAGCTTTAAACCACGCAAATTCAAATGACTGGGAAAAGTAGACTTGCAAAATTCAATATAACGGTCAACCGCACCATTAATACGCCGGGCGCGGCCGAGCTGGCTGGAAGGCACAGTCTGCACCGGTTTTTCCAGTTCTGCTTCAATTTCTAGCTCCAGATGGTCACTCAACTTCACCCCACCCTCAGCAAAAAATTTAATCCCGTTATCGTGATAAGCATTATGTGAAGCAGAAATCATCACCCCGCAATCCAGACGCAGCGCACGGGTTAAATACGCCACACCCGGCGTAGGCAACGGCCCAGTAAGCAGCACATTCACGCCTGCCGCAGTAAAACCGGCCTCCATCGCCGCTTCCAGCATATAGCCGGAAATACGCGTATCCTTACCAATCAGCACAGTAGGCTGATGATCAGTTCCATGCTGCACTAAAACATGACCGGCGGCATAAGCCAATTTCAGTACAAATTCAGGCGTAATCGGAAACTTGCCTACTTCACCACGTATCCCGTCAGTACCGAAATATTTCTTTGCCATTACCAGCTCCAAGCATTTAAAACAAGACTGTTATTGTAGAACAGGCATAGCCGTTCAGTCAGTAAATAAAATGGTATTTAAGGATTCATTCAACTCATATCCCCCAATACAGCATACTATTTCCCGCTAAAGCATGAACCCAGACACTTAATCACATGCCTATCGCCAATACATATCTTATAGCTACCTTTATCTATTATCCGAATATTGCCACAATGACAAAATCATAAAAGCAACTGACACAGATAAAGCACATATTCTTTCACGACACACGAACACCCAAAGCAGCCCATACTTGCAAACCTTGTCGGGTTTCACGCACATCATGTACCCGTACAATCGCAGCACCGCGTGCCACTGCTGCCACTGCCGCCACTACACTGCCTGCAACCCGCTGCTGCGGATCTGTTTCAGCCGTGAGCAAACCAATCATCGTTTTACGCGACACACCAATCAGCGCCGGACAGCCGGCAAGCGTCTGCCATGCTGCAAAATCCTGCATCAAAGCAATATTATGCTCAAGGGTTTTACCAAAACCAAAACCCGGGTCTACCGTCAGGCGTCTGCGGCTAATACCAGCCTGCTCACATACCCGCACCCGCTGCTGCAAATACCGACCAACCTCTAGCACCACATCCTCATAGACAGGATTATGCTGCATATTCTCCGGCTGCCCCTGCATATGCATCAGACACACCCCCACATCCTGCTGCTGCGCCAGCAAAGCCACTGCATCAGCATCTTCCAGTGCCTGAATATCATTAATCCCGTCTGCAAGCTGCTGTTCGAGTAACTGGCGCATTACCCATGCACGTCGTGTATCCACCGTTAACGGCACATTCCAGGTGATCAATTCACGTAATACCGGCTCAATCCGTGCCCACTCCTCCTGCGGCGATACAAAAGCCGAGCCCGGACGTGAACTTTCCCCGCCAATATCCAGAATATCAGCCCCATCTTTCAGCAACTGCTCGGCATGATTTAACGCCACCGTCAGCGAAGTATTGTAACGGCCACCATCAGAAAATGAATCCGGCGTTAAATTGACAATCCCCATAATTTTCGGCTGAGCCAGATCAACCTGAAACCGGCCACACTGCCAGTAGGTTTGCATTGAACTATCCATAATCAATCATTATCTTTCAACAATAGCCAATACAGCTGCATTTACCTGTACTCACTGCTGATAGTAGTGACATCAGCTGCTAAGTACCTCAAACCAGCCTGTGGCATTTCTCAATATCGAATCCGTTATCAGTTAAACAAATACATAATCTTCACTAACCATACCCAGCTAAATATCACATAGCGCCAATTGCATCAGCGTGGCAATCATTTAGAAAACGCCCAAAGTCATATATGCAAACCCAAACACCAGCCCTATGCTTTGACATAGCAAGCAACACTCGCCTGACATCAAAGATTCTCCGTCTTTTACTTCATACCAACCAGAATCCTGCCTATACAAACAGCATAGTATCAGAATAATCCTGCAACAATATTGATTTAAACTACTATTATCTAATAGCCACTACCTTTGCCAACGCCATTATTTACTTGCAGATTACTTGCGCAAACACCGCGGATACAGGATTAAAAAGAAATCATGGCCTGAGTGTAATAATCGCCCCGACATCATACCTAATATCAGAAACAATATTAAATTTACAGATTCATATACTTATATCAATATTTTATATCAGGCCAATATACATAGCGCGATATCAAAAAAATCATCACCATCAACAAAAGATTAATTGAAATGATAAATATAAACAGGCCAATATTATTTATTGTTAACCAGTACCAGAATTTATTGTCCAAGTGCTTTTATCCATAAAACCTGCTTATATTCAATCAAACCGAATCGCAGCATGAATCCAAAAAAAATTAAATAAAATTATTAATTCATCACCATAACTGGACTATCTGGTTTTATCCAGATTGCTAACAATCATATTGCTTTAGCATTCCATTGCTAGCTGATTCGAAATTATCATCTTTCAGCCAGCCTGTTTTTCAATGTTTGTTTAACTGCTTAAGCCATTTCACTAAACGTATATGCAGATTATCGAATGCCATATATCAACCAAACCATCACAACCACATGCCCATTATCATAAAAAAGGTATAAAAAACGGCAGCTATAGCTGCCGTTGAAAACTCAATTACATTATTGCTGTGATTTCTGCTCTGGTTCTGACGCTTTAGTTTCAGCATCACTTACAGCTTCTGCCTCAGAATCAGTTGCAGCGGCTTCTTCAGCAACAGGTTGCTCAGCGTCAGCATCCTTAACCACATTTTCACTGAAATCTTTCGGTGGACTAGGCTCTTTGCCAGCCATGATTTCCAGCACCTGATCACGATCAATGGTTTCCCACTCAATCAAGGCTTTGGCCATGGCGTGCATCTTATCCTGATTTTCATCCAGAATTTTGTAAGCAACAGCATATTGCTCATCAAGAATACGACGCACTTCAGCATCCACTTCCTGCATGGTTTTTTCAGAAATATTTTTCGACTGAGTTACTGAACGTCCAAGAAATACTTCGTTTTCATTTTCGCCATACACCATTGGCCCCATCTTCTTGGACATACCATAACGCGTCACCATGTCACGGGCAAGCTGAGTAGCGCGTTCAAAGTCATTAGAAGCACCAGTAGAAACACGGCCAATAAACATTTGCTCAGCAATACGGCCACCAAACAAAATCGAAATCTTATTGAGCATCTGGTCTTCATACATACTGATGCGATCACGTTCCGGTAACTGCCACGTCAGCCCCAGTGCGCGGCCACGAGGCATAATCGTTACTTTATGCACAGGGTCAGTAAAGTCCAGCGTCTCAGCAACAACCGCATGGCCAGATTCATGGTAAGCAGTGGCTTTCTTTTCATCCTCATGCATCACCATAGAACGACGTTCCGGGCCCATATAAATTTTATCTTTGGCGTCTTCAAAGTCACTCATATCAACTTTGGTCTTGTTACGACGACCGGCAAACAGTGCAGCTTCATTCACCAGATTGGCCAAATCGGCACCAGAGAAACCAGGAGTACCACGTGCCAGCACCGGCAAATCCACAGACTTATCCAAAGGCACTTTAGTTGCGTGTACTTTCAGAATCTGTTCACGACCACGTATATCCGGTAGAGGCACGACTACCTGCCGGTCAAAGCGACCCGGACGCATCAGTGCCGGATCAAGCACATCGGGGCGGTTAGTGGCTGCAATCACAATCACTGTCGTATTGCTATCAAAACCATCCATTTCAACCAGTAGCTGATTCAGAGTTTGCTCACGTTCATCATTACCACCGCCCAAACCAGCACCACGCTGGCGGCCTACCGCATCAATTTCATCAATAAAAATAATACAGGGTGCATTCTTCTTCGCCTGCTCAAACATATCACGCACACGTGAAGCACCTACACCAACAAACATTTCCACAAAATCTGAACCGGAAATACTGAAAAACGGTACCTGTGCCTCGCCAGCAATAGCCTTGGCCAGCAAAGTCTTACCCGTACCCGGGCTGCCGCACATCAGAATACCACGAGGCATACGGCCACCCAGCGTCTGATAACGCTGCGGAGCACGCAGATAATCCACAACTTCCTGTACTTCTTCCTTGGCTTCATCACAACCAGCCACATCGGCAAAAGTAACTTTATTGGCTTCCTTATCCAGAAGACGGGCACGGCTTTTACCAAAAGAGAAAGCACCGCCCTTACCGCCGCCGCCCTGCATAGAGCGCATAAAATAAAAGAACACCCCAATCAGCAACAGCATCGGCAACATACTGTAAAGCAGATTAGTTAAAACACTTGGCTTTTCTTCCGGAATCACATTAACCCGAACATTCTTAGCCAGCAGGTTATTAATTAAACCATTCTCCAGTGGCGTAGGAGCATTAGTGGTAAATGATGATTTATCATTGCGCAAACCTTTTAGCTGAAAGCCATTAACTACCGAACCTTCAATATTTACGCTGGCAATCTCACCCTTGTTAACCTGCTGAATAAACTGAGAGTATTCAATCTTCTGTTTACTCTCTTTTTTCTCAGTTATGGCATTGAATGCGGCCATTAAAATTAACGCCAGCACCAGCCAGACAAAAAGATTCTTTACGGTATTCCGCACTGTCAGAAACTCCTAAGGAGGTTAATTAATTGTTGTTCAGAATAGTCAGCACAGCCAACACCCTCAGGCTTGGCCATCACAACTATTTTTTACCGCGACCGAGCAGATAAATTTCACTGGAACGGTCACGTGAAGCTTTCGGCTTGCGAATCAATACCTGTGCAAAGCTATCTTTCATCACCTGCTGAAACTCTTGCAGACCACTGCCCTGAAACACCTTCACCAGGAAATCACCACCCTGTTTCAGATGTGCCTGCGCAAACTCCAGACCCAACTCTGCCAGATACAAACTGCGCGCCTGATCAGTAATGTTATTGCCTGACATATTGGGTGCCATATCACAAATTACAAGATCCAGCTCACAGCCATCCAGTAACGTTTCAAACTGCACCAGTACTTCATTCTCGCGAAAATCACCCTGAATAAAGCGTACACCTGCCACTGGCTCCATTGGCAAAATATCCAGCGCGAACACCTGCCCCTGCTTACCGGCCAGTTTAGCTGCAACCTGCGACCAGCTTCCGGGCGCACTGCCAAGGTCTGCCACCACCGCACCCGGCCGTATCAGATGATCCTTATCATTGATTTCCAGCAGCTTGTAGGCTGCACGTGCACGATAGCCTTCTTTCTGAGCCAAATGAACATAATGATCGTTAACATGCTCATTGAGCCATGCACTGGAAGATTTAGAACGAACACCCATGATGCAATTTCTTGAAAAAACCTTCACATTGTATCGTGAAATCGAAGCGGAATACAGAGCATACCAGTAGCAAAGCTGATAAATTTAACAGCCTAAAACAGCAGCAGATTACCTTAGCCAGCCACCAAAACAGTCTGAATTCACCGCTTCTACCTCAAACCTGAATCTATCTTCTTTGCATCATACTGCCAGCAGCGCTTTAAGCAAAAATACTGATTAACAAAATAAAAGTATGAATAATCTACTCAGCATACAGAATTGATTCAGCCGTTAATACTCAACAGCACAGCTCAACCTGATTTGATTTCTCCAAATCAGATAGCGGATGAAACACTTCAACAACTGCACCACAATAAAAGCCGCAGCGGCAGAAGCCGGCATATAATCAAAAGCATATATTCTGGTAGTTAACGGCATAATCGAATCATGGGTTGCCACATAGGTTGCCCATGTAGTGCGCTCATCATCTTTAGAAACTGTCTGGATTAACTGCTGCTGTGGCCGCTGCTCAATCACTTGATAACTAAACGAACTATATTCACCATACTGTTTATGCCCCTTAGGCACAGGAGCCAGATAGGAGGTATTTGCAGACCTGACATCTCTATCTGCCGTATAACTGATACCTTCAAAAGAAGCATCAGCCTGAAATACCGCCACATCAAAAGGAAACATAGATTCTTTTCTCATACTGTCCCGCGCTTCAGTATAGGAAAGAATCTGTATAAACAATCCCATTAACCAGTACCAAGCAAACAGTCTGAAAAAAATGGTATCCAGCACCCACAATGTACCACTGTATATACGCTGAAATTTCATCATTATTAATTCAAAACAGCATCAATCAAGGTTTAAAATATTCAAAACAGAAACAGTTAATAGTCCATACATGGCAATCAGCCTGAAGAAACTTCAATAATTTAAACATATATTATCAAAAAAAGATAAAATCAACACATATTTCAAACAACTACTCGGTTATACCCAACAGGCAAACTTCTGCTTACCACTTCATCACATATATTCACTACCTAATATTATAAACACAGCATATGCTGGCGGAGTTAATTAACCAGCCATACACAAATATTATACGTATTACATAAAATCAGATTGATATTAACTATAAAAATTTGGCTGCCTCATTTAAAATAGCTCAATCTGAATTCAACCAGCGTACCCGCCAGCGGGATAGGCAGGTTTTAGCAATATGGAAACCAAAATGGCAACTGATAAACTAAGCAGTAAAGATAAAATGGCATTAAAAGCACGCGCGCATCAACTGCATGCGGTCGTATTAATCGGGCAGCACGGGCTAACAGCCGAAGTAATCGCCGAAACCAACCGCAATCTCGATGCGCACGAGCTGATTAAAGTACAGGTTGCCGGTGACGAACGTGCACAACGTATTGCCATTGCTGAAGCATTGTGCGCAGCTACAGGCGCCGAGCTGATACAGCACATTGGCAAACAACTGGTGTTATACCGTCGAAAAGCTGAAACAGCTGAATAAACAAAAGCGATTCATTTCATGAATCGCTTAATGATTTTGCCTTTAGCGGTTTAACCCAAGGCAACAGACAACTGATTAAAAACCGCCTGCTTAAATATAAAAAACCTCAAGAATTTCATATTCACGCACACCACTTGGTGCCTGAACTTCGGCCACATCGCCTTCTTCCTTGCCAATCAACGCGCGTGCTATCGGTGAACCAACAAAAATTTTTGCCTGTTTAATATCGGCCTCATCTTCACCCACAATCTGATAACTAACCACTTCTTCAGTTTCCAGGTCCTGCATTTTCACTGTTGCCCCGAATACCACTTTACCATCGGCATTGGTTTCTTTCGGGTCGATAATGTGTGCCAATGAGAGCTTGTGCTCAATTTCAGCAATCCGGCCTTCAATAAAGCCCTGTTTTTCCTTAGCAGCTTCGTATTCTGCATTTTCCGACAGATCGCCATGTGAACGTGCCTCAGCAATAGCCTCAATCACAGCAGGACGAGCCACACTCTTAAGTTCTTGCAGCTCCTGCTTCAGCAAATCGGCACCAATTACGGTCAACGGAATTTTTTGCATCATATTTCTCCAAGATACCGCAGCTGAATGCGCCAACGGTATTTCGTATTAATAACAAAAAGCAAGCCGCCCGATTCTGGCGGCTTGCGCTGTTCCATAAGTGATATTTTATCAGACCAGTATAAAATAGCAATGCTTATTTTACAGGTGCAGAGATAAGCATGTATACCTCCTGCTTTAAGGTAGGCTGGTACTTTCTTGCCATCATTAAATACATCCGTAAATTCCAGTACAACATCGGCTTGGTGTTTAACCTATGATTGCAACAACGTCAATATCGTATGGTTTGTCCTGTAATTCACGTATAAAGCTGCGCCTAACACGGCAAAACCATTAATAGCTGCATTATTCATGATGACTGCCCATTACATTGAAAAAACATACAAACTGGCACAGCAACACAAATATTATTTACATGATAATAAAAAATATACTAATTATTTATTATATGTTTACAAATAGATTCTTTTGTTTACCGACATACAAAAACGGCATAGCATAAAAAAATACATACTATTTCGTATGGTATTGGAAGAATGCAAAACAGAAATGGATAAAAAAATAATTATCGTTGGGTTTGTGCTAGCAATTGGCGTTCTGGCACAAGCAATATTTACCATGGGTTTTGCTGGCATTCCTATCACCGGAATTTTAATGCGAGATGCTTATCATTTTTCATGATACGAGCTTGGTTTTGTTTTAGGTTCAATGGGATTGGGAGTTACAGCTTCAGAAATAATTTGGGGGCTACTCACCGATAAACTGGGTGAGAAAAAAGTTCTGATTTTAGGCTTATGGTCGTCAGCCATAGCGTATGCCTTAATCGCCATATCACTTACACCAGAGGCTTCGTCTGGCGGTGTCAAGTATCTACACTTGGGCACAGCCCTAGCAATAACTGGGGCTTTCAGCGGTAGTATTAGCTCCTCATCGGGCAGAACAGTCATGTCATGGTTTGATGATAGTGAGCGTGGATTTGCCATAAGTGTTCGCCAAACTGCAATCCCGGTTGGCAGGGCGATTGGTACAGGATTACTGCCCTAGTTGGCCTATTCATATGGTTTTGATGATGTTTACCGTGTTAGCCATCGCAGGCTTGAGCGTTGGCCTTGTGGTTGTATTGTTTATCAACGCTAAACATGCCGAATCAAAATATATATCCAAATCAACGCTCACCATTCCCTCACCGCTTAAAAGTATTGTAGTCTGGAAGGTTGTTATGGCCGCCGGTTTTCTAACGGTACCTCAAATGGCAGTACTTACATTTGGCGGCATCTATATGCTCGATATCCTGCATATAGGTTTAACATCAATCTCTGTTATTCTCATTAAGTGTGCAGATTGGCGGCGGCATGCTCAGAATTTGGGCACTGAGCAGCATTAAAATATGTTCATTTTTCTACTCAAATGTATTGTTAAAAGGTTAATATGCCCAACTCTGTGGCTGCTCAGTAACAAACCAGTCAGACAACAATTCAGTTAAACCATACTAATAGTTTCATTACTTTACAAAAATATCAATTATGGCATACACTCAAAAATAAGTATTAATTCTAAAGTTAGATATATTTTTCTTTTCAAATTTAAATATTTAAATTGATTTAATGATACTAAACTTCTAATTATGAGTACTATTAAAAGAACGGCAAGAATGGATATTTTCATAGAAGAAGATAGAAATACCATTCTTATTCAGGAAAAATGGCAATATACCCGGTTTACCCGAACTACTCCTTGAGCCATAAGAGAAAAAAGAAAATTCCATCAATCTGCTGATGTTCTTATTAGCAAAATTTGGGGAAATTATTTTAAGTTAAAAATTCGGGGACTATCTAACTTTGCTGTGAAACATAAGAATAGTATTTTCACCGTAGATTTTGACATCAAATGGGTATTCACAAATCCTCACTGGACAGTAAATGTAATCAAAATAGCTCCGGGGGATTTTGAAACAAGTTATGTAATCTGGGATCGAAGAATAATTAGCTTAGATACTGAAGATATTAAATCAAACTATAAGGATTACTTTGGTTTGAAAGATTATTATCAATTTCCTATTGCTCATGAATTTGGGTACACTGTGGGGAATGTTCCAATCATTGGACATTCAGATGAATATCATGATGATAATCGCATTAATGGAGGCTTTAAACTGGATTACCCAGTGTAATGAATGTAGAAAATGAATTACGGAAACGTCATTTAGTTGATATTCTAAATCAGCTAACGCCATGTTACCTAATACAACTTTTTATCTAATATCAAGTTATGAAGAAATATGTATTTATTATATTATTCGTTCTACTACTGTCTTCGTGCAATAAAATTAAAGTAATAGAAGAAAATAATCATGAAAATCACATAGTAGCTAATAAAGAATTAAATAGAATTGATGGCGACACTATGGAAAAATTTATGAATTTTAATCAGATAGAACAAACACCTGTAGATAGTCTGATAAAAAAATATCCGCCCTTATGGGATAAAACTTTTATTCTGGGTAAAAAAGACGGTTTTATTACCGAATTTAGAGCAGGGCTATCCAAACAATTTACACAAAAAGAAATAAGGAGCAGAGATATAAAAATTAGGGAAGTGACATGGGCTAGCAGTAATGAAGAAAACCTCACTGTTTGGTTTGAAGAAAAAGACCATAAATGGATTCCTGTAGAACATTTCATCTGGGATAAAAATGCTGTGTTTTAAAATTTACTTTAGCAATCAACCATTTCCCCTAAATGAGCTGTACTATTTTAGAAAGTAGTTACATATTAGATACAACTAAGCTAATAAAGATATAGGTTATAGCGTATAAAAATATGGCATAGTTACCAGTAAATGAGATTAAAACCAACTATTATGCAGATTGATCACAATTCGTTTACTCAATCTGCAATAAATAGGTTATTTGAGTATTAATGTCTTCCCTCATCAAATAAAACGCCCTTCAAATACACATCTGAAAGGCGAAAGATTACCAAAAATCAATTTATCCGGCTAATTCAGTCAGGAATTGATTCTTAATCAATTTTAGATAATTAAAATGGAATATCGTCATCGATATCATCCACTGGCGCCGGTGTTGGTGCTGGCCGTGGTGCCTGACGGCGTGGTGCTGCCGGTGGCGGGCTGGAAGCAGCAGGTGCGGCATCATAACCGCCCTGACTATAGTTGTTGCCGCCCTGAGCATAATCAGCACCGCCACCCGTTTGATCATAGCCGCCGCCAGCACTGGCGCTATCATTACGGCTGCCCAGCATTTTCATTTCATTGCCGATGATGTCGTAAGCTGTGCGTTCGATACCATCTTTACCGCTATATTTACGGCTTTGAATACGGCCTTCGATATACACCTGACTACCTTTACGCAGATACTGGCTGGCTATCTCACCCAGCTTGCCAAACAGAGTAATGTTGTGCCATTCGGTACGGGTCTGGCGCTCACCATTGCGGTCACGCCATTGTTCATCAGTAGCGATAGAGAAGTTGGTTACTGCATCGCCGCTAGGCATATATCGCGTTTCAGGGTCTCGACCCAAACGGCCAACCAGGATGACTTTATTAACAGACATGGTGGTTTCCTAATAATGAATACAGGTGGTCTTTCCAGACAACCCGTGTTGAAAAGATTATCTTTGTTACAGAATACTTGTTACGCCCATTGCCAGTGCCGCTGCCAGGCACTGATAACAGCATTTGAATAAGTAGTACGGCCCAAACTGCCATTATAACGCGCCAGTGCTCGTGCCATATTACCATTCTCTCGGTTTCGATAATAACGCAGGATGGTGCAGCCATAACGTAAGTTAGTGCGAATATCGAATAAGTTATGTTCCGGACGGCCAATCTGTTTCACCCAGAATGGCATTACCTGCATCAGTCCGCGTGCCCCTACGCCAGAAATAGCATACTGGCGAAAACGGCTTTCTACTTCAATCAGGCCCAGTATCACCTGTGTATCCAGACCAGCACGCATCGCTTCATACTGGATGTTGGTGAGCAAACGCTTACGTGCATAATCATCTGGAACATATGGCGCAAGCCGTGTCGACATGGCATTTAACCAGCGGCTGGCTTCTGCCGGCGATGCAAAAATCAGTCGCGGTGGGTTGGCATTATTGACTGCATTGCGCATGATGGAAGTTACATCATCAGCAAGCGTTTCTTCGCGTTGTGCGCCTGCCAGTGCCATACGTGACATGGCTACACCCAGCATGGCAGCACTGCCAGCCTGTAATAACTGGCGTCGCGATACAGTTTTACTTCTGCGCTGCATATGAATTAATTCCGGTTATGTACAGCATATAAACTGGTTTGAAAAATTGATTGTATACAATTGTAATTGATTATTTTAAATCAGGTTAGCAAGATTAAAGATTATGCAATCAATTTGCAGTTTAACAGAATGATTTCAGCACAGAATAATAAATGTCAGACAACTGCTTTTAATGCAAAAAAGCCGATGTTTAACATTGGCTTTTTTTAACATAGACAATAACACTGGTTTAATTCAGGTCAATAGGTACGAATGCTTCACGCGCCAGTTCTTCCTGTGCCAGATCGGTTACCACTGTTGAAATCTGTACCCCGAACCAATCTTTAAAATTATCCAAGCTTAAAGTCGGCCACAAGCTTTCATCTTCACACCAGTCAGCCAGTTCAGCTGCAAAGATATCCTGATAGCGCTGTTCAATTTCAGCCCACAAATCATCAATATCCTCGCAGGCAGAAGTCAGATAAGCATTGGCATCCTGCTGTAAAATCTCTAATGATAGCTGTTCCAGATCAATATCGGGCAGGTTTTGTAACCACGCCCAAAATGGTTCAAGAGGAACAAGCAAAAATACGCTGCGATTAACTTCAAACATGATTGCATTCCTGTTGTAATATGACCCGAATTTCAGTTACTGGTTTAAATTCCGGCAATGCCTGCACTCATGCTTAGTGCACATTCCAGTAAGGCTGGTCTGCTGAGGTAGCCGCAGCAGGTAGTGTAGTATTCGCAGATTCGGCTGCTACTGGTTCAGTTGTTGCAGGCGTACTGCTGCTAACAGATGCTGAATTTTTTTCTCCAGTATCAGCAGGTTTATCTGCTATTGCCGATGCCGGCTGTGCACTGGTGTTATTACTATTTGGTGCCACCAGACTGTCGATATCGTCATCCTCATCTTCATCGGCGGTAAATAGCGTACCACCCACTTGGCTGTTACGCAGTTTCATATACATATCACGCATATAGGTGTAGCGATCCAGTGCAGCATCATTCAGGCTATCAGTTACATCCAGCAATCCTTCACGGGTGGCAACACCATTTAAACCAGCAGTACCCCAGCGTACAGCACTATCCTTGAAAATAGCGTCTTCTATCGGAAACACGTCGGTGATGGTACTGCCAATACTATCGCGTACAGTTGACGGGCCAAAAATCGGATAAACGAAGTAATTACTGTTTTTCCAGCCCCATGAGGCAAAAGTGTCGCCAAGTGTATTTTTATTATTCGGAATCTGGCCGGCATCAGCAATATTCAATAAACCGCCTAAACCAAAAGTACTATTGATGCCAACGCGGACAAAATCTGTACTGGCCTTTTCAATATCCAGCCGCAACAGATTACTGCCGAAACTAACCACATCACGCAGATTATTGAAGAAGTTATTTACGCCGGTACGTACAGGTGAAGGTGTTACTTTACGGTAACCACGAGCTACCGGTGTCATGATATAACGATCCAGATGATCGTTAATATTGAACATTACCCGGTTATATCCTTCGTACGGGTCTTTATAGGCCTGTTCTTCGGCCCAGCTCACCTGACTCAGGCATAATAGCAGTGTAGCTGCCAGCAACTTTTTTTTACTCATTGTAATGATTCCTCTACGCCGTAAAGTGCCATCAGGGTAATCAGCCCTGCTGGCACGCCGGCGATGTGCAACATGAATTTTTGTCTACGCGCCAATCGCTTTGCCGCCACCAATAAGGCCACACATGCTGAATCGGCTTCGGTTACACCACTGACATCCACTTTTTCAATGCCGGCATTCTGGATACAGTCACAAAATCGCTTGTAATCGTTTTCCCCTACTGTACTCATGGTTACCTTATCATGAATCATCAGAGTTTTACCCTGCACGGTGGTTTGCATGGTTATTTACCGTTTTTGGCACGTAAATCAGCTACCAGACCATCAATACCTTTCTGGCTGATGGTTTGATTAAACTGGTTACGGTATACGGTAACCAGACTGGCACCTTCAACGGCAACATTATAAATGCGGTATATGCTACCAGCCTGATACATGGTGTAATCCATGCGTACCGGTTTGCTGTTCGGTGTGGTGATATCTACACGCACAATGATTTCACGCCCATTTTTATTCACTACCGGATTACTGTAAACGTTCGCTTTGGCGTTTCTGAATTTCAACATGGTACCGGAGTAAGTACGGATCAACAGGGTTTTAAATTCCTGAGTCAGCGCCTGCTGCTGGGCCGGGCTGGCTGTACGCCATGGTGCGCCTACAGCCAGTGCAGTCATGCGCTCAAAATCAAAATAGGGAATGGCATAGTTTTCTGCCTGTCGGCGCACTTGATCGTCATTTTTTCCATTAGCTGAGCTCAAAATATTCAATACCTGAGTGGCATTATCCTTTAGCTGGCTTACTGCCTGCTGTGGCGAGGCAAAAGCCATGCTAATGCTCATAATACCAATGCTTAATATACCCAGTAGCGTAGATTTGTTCAGTTTCATTGTATATTCCTTCAATTAAATATATTGTGTGTTTACCTGCTGCTATCTTTTTTACTCACTGGCCGAAGCAGCGGTACTGTCTGTTTGTTTGTTATTGCCTTTGGCGTTACCTTCAGCAAAGCTGGTCATAAATTTACCAATCAATTGTTCCAGTACCAAAGCAGAACTGGTAATGGTAATGGTGTCACCATCGGCCAGACTATCCAGATCTCCGCCCTGCTCCAACCCGATGTACTGATCGCCGAGTAAACCAGAAGTCAGAATCTGCGCAGACGTATCGCTACTAAACTGGTATTGTTTATCAATTTTTAAAGTTACTTTAGCCCAATAAGTTTTGGGATCAAGCACAATTTTGTCTACCCGTCCTACTACTACTCCGGCAGCTTTGACGGGCGCCTGTGCTTTCAGCCCGCCAATATCGCTGAATGAAGCCGATAAAGTATATGTAGGCTGGGAGGAACCAATGCCATTACCACCAGCTACGCGAAAAGCTAAAAATAGGATTGCCACTATGCCTATTAAAACGAATAGGCCAACCAGCATTTCCAGACTGTTTTTTTTCATATCATTACCCTGTTAATCTGTATCTTATTTGGTAAACATCAGAGCCGTCAGCATAAAATCCACAGCCAGAATAGTCAGAGAGCTGGATACTACGGTACGTGTATTGGCACGCAAAATGCCTTCTGAAGTAGGCTTTGCATAAAAGCCCTGATAAACCGCAATCAGAGTGACTACCACGCCAAACACCAGTGATTTAATCAGGCCGTTTACGACATCATAATGAAAATCCAGATTATTCTGCATTTGTCCCCAGAACACACCGCTGTCCATACCAAAATATCTTACGCCAATCAGATAAGCACCATATACGCCAGCCACATTGAATATAGAGGCCAGTAAGGGCATGGAAAGCACACCGGCCCAGAAACGCGGCGCCACCACCCGTGCCACCGGATCAATAGCCATGACATTCATCGCTTCCAGTTGCTCAGTGGTTTTCATCAATCCAATCTCACTGGTCATTGCGCCGCCGGCACTGCTGGCAAACAGAATCGCCGCAAGTACAGGCCCCAGTTCCCGCAACATGGCTGCCGCCACCATATAGCCAAGGATATCGGCTGATTTGAATTTGGCCAGCTGTGTATAGGCCTGCAAGCCCAGCACCATACCGACAAACAGCCCGGATACAGCAATAATGATGATCGAGAGAACACCGGAAAAATACATTTGCCGAATCATCAGACCCGGGCGGCGTAAAACAGTTCCACTGCGCAACAAGGCAGCAAACAGGAATAATGTTGCCCGCCCCAGATGCTGGACAAAACTCAGGGTTTTTGCACCCAGTTGCTCAATTGCTTTCATCACGCGATGTTTAAATCCTGTTGTAAGGTAGTGGTTACCGGATAGCGGAATGCTACCGGCCCGTCAGCCTGCCCATGAATAAACTGATTTATCCATGGTGAATCCAGTTCACGCATTTCTTGTGGAGAACCGGAAAAAATAATCTCTCCATGTGCCAGAAATACCACATGGCTGGCAATATCCAGAGATTGCTGAATATCGTGTGTCACCATGATACTGGTGGTTTGCAAAGCGTTGTTGATTTTACTTACCAGACTGGCTATCACGCCAAGTGAAATCGGATCCAGTCCGGTAAATGGTTCATCATATAATAATAGTGCCGGATCCAGTGCAATGGTGCGTGCCAGTGCCACTCGGCGTGACATGCCGCCGGAAAGTTCGGATGGCATTAAGCTCTCTACACCGCGCAAACCAACTGCATTCAGCTTCATAATTACCAGATCATGAATCATGCTTTCCGGCAAATGAGTGTGCTCCCGCATCGGAAAGGCCACATTATCGAAAACAGACAAATCCGTAAACAGGGCGCCAAACTGAAACAATACACCCATATTGCGGCGGTGGTGATACAGCTCTTCACGACTAAATTTGGCAATATCGCGACCATTGATCAGCACTTGCCCCTGCTGTGCGGTAATCTGGCCGGTCATCAGGCGCAACAGTGTGGTTTTACCACTGCCGGAACTACCCATGATAGCGGTAAAGCTACCCTGTTCCAGTTTAAAATTAATGTTTTTCAGAATAGGGCGATCGCCATAAGCGAAGCTCACATCTTTCATTTCAATAAACGGCGTAGCCATATTAAGATTTCCCATGCCGTATAGCAATTTAGATTTTATGATGTCTGCCAGTATTTATCAAATACGGCTGGGCATACTAATTAAGCTTCCAGTACTCGCTCATGCCCACTGCGGCATCAATTGCAGCAAACAGGCTGCTACTGGTAGCTTTGCCTGTACCAGCAATATCCAGTGCCGTGCCATGATCCACTGAAGTACGGATAAAAGGCAATCCCAAGGTAATATTCACACCCTCACCAAAACTTGCATACTTTAATACTGGCAAGCCCTGATCATGATACATGGCCAGAACGGCATCAGCCTGCTTGAGCATAAAAGGCTGAAACAGAGTATCTGCCGGAAATGGCCCGGTGATTTTCATGCCTTGCTGCTGTAGCTGGTGGATTACCGGCATAATAATGTTATTTTCCTCATGCCCCAGATGGCCGTTTTCACCAGCATGTGGATTGAGCCCTGCAACCAGAATACGTGGCTGTAGCAGGCCAAATTTTTGCTGTAAATCGCGATGCAGAATGGTTAATACTTCAGTTAAAAGCTCTGTTGTCAAGGCATCTGCTACGTTTCGCAGCGGTAAATGGGTAGTAGCCAAGGCCACTTTCAAACCGCCGCCGGCAAGCATCATTACTACCCGTGACGTTGCACTTTTGGCGGCCAGATATTCTGTGTGACCACTAAAAGGGATACCACTGTCGTTGATGATTCCTTTATGCACCGGAGCAGTCACCATGGCAGCAAATTCACCCTGCTGAATACCAATATATGCTCTGTCCAGCAACTGCAAAACATAAGCGGCATTGTGCACATTTAATATTCTGGCTTGCGCCGGTACCTGAACTGGAATGTGACACACTTCCAGTGTCCCAGGTACAGATTTACCCTCAGACTGATAAGGCTGGATAATTACATTTTTACCCAGTAGTGCCGCCCGCTTCTGTAATAGCAGTATATCCCCCAATACCACTATGCGTACCGGTAATGCACAGACAGCCAAATCCAGACAAATGTCGGGGCCGATGCCTGCTGGTTCACCACTGGTAACAGCAATAACTGGCTGGTTATTCATGTGATACATATCAGTATTCTGTCTGCATTAGCTACTGGGATGTCAATAAAACATCGTATACAGCCAGAATGCATAGAACAGTTGCTAATCTGGCTGCCAGATGTGTGGATTAGCCTTCTTTAGAAGCATCAATCCAGAGGACGGATATTGATAT
Organism: Snodgrassella sp. ESL0253; assembly: GCF_013344965.1. Classification (NCBI taxonomy): domain Bacteria; kingdom Pseudomonadati; phylum Pseudomonadota; class Betaproteobacteria; order Neisseriales; family Neisseriaceae; genus Snodgrassella; species Snodgrassella sp. ESL0253. The sequence goes on from NZ_JAAEDQ010000001.1 coordinate 372,964, forward strand.
AGGCCTGATCATGCAGCTGTTTGAGGAAATTCTGTAATAAAATCTCGCGTTTTTCCTGTACCAGCACTGCACGCATGCCATTACGTTGGCGCTCCTGTGGGCTGTCATTACTTCTCACGTCTACCAGACGAATCACATGCCAGCCAAACTGGGTACGTACTGGCATGGATATCTGTCCAGGCTGCAATGATTTCACGGCAGCTTCAAATGGCGGTACAGTTTCTCCATCAATAATCCAGCCCAGATCACCACCATTCTGCGCACTACCATCCTGAGAATATTGCCGTGCCAACTGCTCAAATGAGGCACCAGAACGTGCCTGCTGAGCAATCTGCACAATCAGTTTACGCGTAATATCGTTATCGTTTTTCAGCAGAATATGTTGTACATGATAGGAATAGGCAGTCACTGGTGGCGGTAATTGCCGACCTTCCTGCTGTGCACGGGCAATAGCGTCATCAATCTCCGCATCACTTACCTGACTTTTACCCATTATTTCGCTCTGTTCAATTTTCTGTGCCAGCAGGTTTTCAGTCATGGTACGGCGTAAGTGTTTTTCGTTAATACCTTCTTTAGCAATGCGCTGAATCAATTCATTAACACTCATGTGCCGTTGTGCTGCAAACTGTTCAATTGCTTCATTTATATCAGCATCACTCAGACGGATATTGGCACGTTTGGCTGCCTGCACCAGTAAATCTTTACGTATCAGCTGCGCCAGTGCCTGCTGTTGCAAATCTGCAGTGCTGATATTCTGACCATTTGGCAATTGTGAACGCATCTGTGCAGTAACCAGATCCAGCTCCTGCCGTGTAATTACATCATCATTGACAATAGCGATAATGTTATCGACTGGTTTAATATCCTGTGCCAGTGCTGAAGGTAAGGAAACAGCCAACATGGTTGCTGTCAGCCAGGTATGTATGCGTTTCATTAATGTTTTACCTCATATGTATTACTGTAACCGGGGATTTGCGAACTAAGCTGATTGAGTGGCCCGTTACCTACTCCAGTCAGATCACGCAGCTGTAATTGAAATAATACGGCGGTTTTGCGTTTTTGGTAGTCATCTGTATAACGCGTACCTACCAAACCAGCACTCCAGCAATGACATGGACTCTGATATTCAAAACCTACTGTCTGATTCAGAGTAGTGCTGTGAGTAATATCGTAGTTTTGTCTGGCCACTAGGTAGTAGTTGCGGGTTAATGGCCATTGTACGCCGACATCGATTGCCCGCATTTTGCCATAAACATCATCATATAAATTTTCGTCACGCCCATATTTATAGCGTACGCTTATTGTTTTACCCGGTTTGGGTGTATAGCGGATGCCAAAATTATAACTTTCAGACGTTTTCAAATCCTGATTGTAATGCCATTTGGATTCAGCCGTAATGTGATTACTCAGGGCAGCACGGCCGAAAGCAACTATATCTGAACGTTTGCGTTCTTTATTTTTTGGAGTGTTGTCATTCAGTTTAACATTATCATCACTGAAATAAAAACGCTGACCAATACCGGCAGCAAAACGCTCTATACCACTGGTGCTGTCGTATACGCGTGATTGTAGTGCTGTGGTCAGAAAATTGGCCGCATTGATTCTGTCCTGACCGGAATAGCGGTTTTCACGGAATAGCTGGTCGTAAGTAAAGCTGTTTTCAGCAGTATCAAACAGCGGCATATCATCCTGATTCCGTTTCGGAATGTAGGTATAAAACAGGCGTGGTTCCAGCGTCTGGATAAAGCCTTTATGCAAACGGCGGGTTTTCCACAAGCGCTCAAACGTCACACCTGAGTCTACACTGAGTATTGGCACAGCCCGATCCATACTGCGGCTATCCTGATTATTCTGCCTGCTCATATCATAATGAGTGGCATGAAAACTCAGTTTCGGCCGAACATAACCCCAGCTGTTGGCATAATCAGCCGTAAAGGCTGGCAATAACACCAGACGAGTGCCGTTGGGGTATTTATACAGCCAATCTTTATGCCCAGTTTGTCGACCTTCAAAATGGGTTGCCTCTGCATACACATTAACCGTGTAGTGATTGCCAAAATAACGATTCCAGGTAGCAGAGAGATGAGGCAAACGTGAATAGGGCTGATCTTTATAACCACTGGTGGAAGCCAGAGTTTGGTATTTCTGTACCATTAAATTGCCATCAAAAGTACCACCCCATAAATCCTGATGGTAATTCAGCCATGCCTGCCGGTTCAGATTAACACTACCACTGTCACCATGCCAGAAATCACGGCGGTAATCATCATCTGAAACCTGATGGTAATCAATGCCCCCTGTTAACCCCTTTGCCAGTTGCTGGGTATGCGTAAAATCGATTTCTGCACGATTTTTGTGACTGCTTTTCTGGTCACTAGGTACCCAGTCGGCACTAAGCTGTCCCTGATATTTGGGTTGCAGATAGCGAAAATCACCACCCAGCTGTATACCACGGCTGCTGATAAAATGCGGACGAATAGTCGCATCATAGTTGGGCGCCAGATTCAGGTAATAGGGGGTCATTAGTTCAAAGCCATCAGAACCGCCCTTGATAGTAGGTGCCAGAAAACCGCTTTTACGGCTGCCGTTTAACGGGAAATCAATCCATGGTGTGTAAAACAGTGGTACCCCACCAAACACCAGCGTTGCATTACGCGCCACACCAACATTTTTGTCGTAATCCAGATCAATACTACCGGAGCGGATATACCAGCTGTCGTCACCCGGATTACAGGTATTGAATTTGGCACTTTGCAGACGGTAGCGATTTTTGCCACCCATCTGTATTTCATCACCAACACCTTGTAAACGCCGATTGTCCTTTTCCATCTCAAAGCGTCCAGCATCACCTACACCCGTACCTTTAGCCATGTCGTAGGTTACATGTTCACCCGTAACACGCCCCTGACCATTATCCAGTGTGAAGTGATCACCTGCTTTAATAATCTGCGTCTGCTGATCATAATCAGCCCAGTCTGAATTCAGGGTAACATCATTACGCTCTATAATGACATTGCCTTTGGCATGTACCTGAACCTGTGACTGTCCGTTGACATCATCGGCCACTACCCGTGTGACATCGGTACCGGGGTTGGCTTCGCCACTGCTCTGCACTGGTTTGACAAAATTTTTCGGCCGCTGTGGCGCTGTACAGACATTGCCCTCACCCATAGACAAGGGAGAGGCAGCAAAAGCAAGCCCGGGTAAGGCACAAAAAACCGTTGTTAGTGCCAGAACCAATGGTTTGGGAGAGAATAAGTAGGACAAAGTATCACCTTAACGGCTTTGCCAGTTAAAATAGTGTTTATTTTAACCTGAAAAATGTCATGCAACGAGAATCTGCATTAAAAAAATGGTTTCATACCTGCTATCCACAACAGGATTTTGCTCTAAGCTTCGCTGCCGCCGATGCCGATTTCCGGCGCTATTTTCGTGCTACTTTTAACGATGGCCACACAGTAATCTGCATGGATGCGCCTCCGGATAAAATGAGTATTCAGCCTTATATGAAAGTTCAGGAACTTTTTCAGGCCATCAACGTACCGGAAATTTATCATGCAGATGAGCAACTGGGATTTATGGCTCTGGAAGACTTTGGCAATACACCCTATCTGGCTGCACTGGAACAGGATAAACGTACTGAAGTACATAAAATATTATTGCTGGAAGCGATTGATGAACTCATCAAACTGCAAACAGCCAGTCTTCCTGATCAGCTTCCGGTATATGATGAAGCTGTATTAAAGCGTGAAATGCAACTCTTTCCTGAATGGTATGTTCAGAAAGAGCTTGGTCTGTCTTTAACTGAAAAGCAGCAACAACTGTGGCAGCAAAGCGTTACCGCTATTCTACCCGTTATTCTGGCACAGCCACAGGTTTATGTGCATCGCGATTACATTGTGCGCAATATAATGCTCACCCATGACCGCCCCGGTATTCTGGATTTTCAGGATGCATTGTATGGCCCGATTACTTATGATCTGGTATCGTTATTACGTGATGCCTTTATCGAATGGGATGAAGAATTTGTCCTTGATATTGTCATTCGTTACTGGGAAAAAGCACGGGCTGCCGGGCTACCAGTGCGTACTGATTTTGATCAGTTTTACCGTGAATTTGAATGGATGGGCGTGCAGCGCCATCTGAAAGTAGCCGGTATCTTTGCCCGCTTGTATTATCGCGATGGTAAAGACAAATATCGCGGTGAAATTCATCGTTTCCTGAAATACTTGCGTAAGACCAGCCGCCGTTATCATGAATTGCGCCCATTACTGCAATTAATAACCGAGCTGATAGGAGCCGAAGAAGTCCAGACCGGTTACACTTTCTGAAATGGTCAGCCACATCTGAAAAATAAAAATATCCAAGCTGCTTTATCTGTAAGCAGCTTTTTTAATCTAATCAACAGGATTTTGAAATAACAATTTAAGTTTTTGCCAGAATCCCATTGTTGTATAGTAATTTAATCTGTTATTCAAATGCCATTCTCTTTGTCGCATTTGTTCCATTAAACTTTGTAAGTTAGACATTTCAACTTTGATTTTTTCATGTTCTATATTTAACAGATTGAACTGTCTTTCTAATGTTAGCTTCGCGACATGATGTAATTGTTGTTTACTCTCTAATGCAATTAAATTCTGCCGGTGTGAATTTTGCAGATTATCTATTTCATTTTGATAAAATTTTTTAGACACTGGATCAGAACGGATTTTTCCAAACACCTTATTAGCAAACATTTTTTTCAGTGCATGATAATATTTTTCAACATCTGCCACGGTAAATTTTATTTCGCCACAGAATTCTGTTCGTAGCTTTAATTTTTCAGAGATACTTACTTCAATGATGGGAATATGATTTTTTTCAATTGAATTTACTTTTTTAAAGTGACAATTACTAGTAAAAACAACTTCAATAGCTACACACCCATGCCATTTATCATATAGCTCACAATTATCATCAAAATAACCAACAAGGTCTGGATAGTATTTCTCTTCATTTTTGTCAAAATGTTTGAAACGCAGGCAGGGCTCAACTAAAAATTTTGAAAAAGTAAAAAGATAATTATCATTATCAATAATGAAATTGATTTGAGGCATTTCCATCAATACCAGCATCGCTGTAGAATGATAAATGGATTCTCTTGTCTCTTCATCAATTTGCTCAGATTTGTACTTAAAAAAACCATGTTCGGATGCAGTTAATTCCAAGCGATTAATTTCATCAAACTCAGTAGAATAAAACTTGAGTTCTTTATATTCGTCCGGATTTCGTGCTTTTAATCTCAGAACATCCCAAATATAAAAAATTTTCAACTGTTCCGATTGCTTTTCATAGATAAACTGATGATTTTTATCTTTGGCATATGCCCAGACTTTTCTGGCCATCTGTTATCCTCCTCCGTACAAAATATATTGCCAGCTAAATAATCCTGATCAATAAAAACGTGTTTTTCTTAAATTATAAAGGCATATACCCGTCAAATCGCGTGGTTTTGCCTAAATACTGAAACGCTGGTGTTTTTTCTGCCAAAACCACACCATTAGCCGGCCGTTTTACCACAACCCGCTTTTGAGCAAACTTTTGTGCGGCCAGCAGTAAAGCCTTATCATTATTCGCATCAGCAGTGCCAAGTAATTCATGAAAATAGGCCATTTCCTTTTTTACTGCTGCTGATTTCTGCTTTTGTGGATACATCGGATCCAGATACACCACAGCGGGTAATGGTATCTGCTTTTGCTCCGTTTGCAACAAAATAATACTGCCATAATACAGACTAATCCGTTGTGCTATCGATGTTGTCTGCTCATCTGCCAGTGCACGCTGCAAACCATCTGCCAGTAAAGCATAAACATAGGGGTTGTGTTCAAACACCACAACTTCTAAACCCAATGATGCCATTACAAACGCATCACGGCCTAAACCACCGGTGGCATCCCATACAAGCGGCTGATTTTTAGCCTGAACCGCACGTGCCAATAATTCACCCCCGCCAAACAGACGCCGGTGTCGTGCCGTACCCTGTACAAAATCCACACGCACTACACCCTTATGTCCGGCTTTAGCCAGAGCAAGACCACTGTCTTCGTATAGGAGATACAATCCTTGTGCAGGTGGCTGCGGCTGGTAATGTAACTTTTCAGTGGCGAACAAATTCTTCAAATGGGTGGGCAGATTCGTTAGGTCTGTTATCTGACCAGTCAAAACCAGTGGTTGCATCATCAGGCAATACCCAACCGTTCCATCCGGTAACGCATGGATCGAAAGCTGATACCCAGCAGTTTGGCCGCCTGCGTGCGGTTATAGCGGGTTTGTACCAATGCCTGCTGCAAGATATGTCGTTCTACATCGTCCAGATAATCCTGTATCTGGGTATGTCCAAACTGAAAATCCTGAGGCAATGCATGGCTGTCTGGCGATAAGTTGCTGCTACTGTCGGTAGATACAGTACTCTGTGTATCCAGTTGATGACTATGAATCTGTAAATCGTCAACTTCTATAATCTGATTTTTGGATAAGGCAATAGCCCGTTCCAGAATATTTTCCAGTTCGCGGAAATTGCCCGGATAGCTGTATTGCAACAGGGCTTTTTCAGCAGCAGCAGTCAATGTCATGGTTTCGTCGTGTAAAATTCGCTGCAACAAAACCTGAATCAACTGCGGCAAATCATCACGTAATTCACGTAAAGGCGGCATAGTAATGGATACCACATTCAGACGGTAAAATAAGTCCTGCCGAAACTGTCCCGACTCAACCAGAGCATTCAAATCTTTATGTGTTGCACAGATAATGCGCACATCAACCTGCTTTTCTTCCATCTCGCCAATCCGGCGTACGGCACGTTCCTGAATGGCACGCAGCAATTTAACCTGCATCGATAATGGCAAATCAGCCACTTCATCCAGAAATAATGTACCGCCATCAGCATGCAGGAAAAAACCTGCTCTATCAGTATCGGCACCGGTAAAGCTGCCTTTTTTATAACCAAAAAATTCACTTTCCATCAGCGCTTCTGGTATGGCTCCGCAATTTACCGCAACAAACGCCTTATCTCTGCGTGCCGACTGCTCATGAATACTGCGTGCTGCCTGCTCTTTACCACTGCCGGATTCTCCTGCGATGTATACTGGTACATTACTTTTGGCCAGTTTACCGATAAGTTGCCGCACTTCTGCGATTAACGGTGAATTACCCAGTAAGCGCTCACGTGCAGATGTTTGTGTTTCGCTGACCTTGCCGGAAGCTGGTTTATTTTTCAGTTTCTTATCAGACTGTTGCGGTTCTGTTGCCATTTTACTGCCCGGCTCGGTTTCAGCAGCATTATTATTAATTGTAATCACAGACTTAACCAGAGTACGCAGTTGTGCCAGAGTAATCGGTTTTTGCAAATAGTCGAAAGCACCATTTTTCAGTGCCTCTACAGCCTGTGCAGCATTCCCGTAGGCTGTAATCACCGCAATCGGAATATCCAGATTCTGGGCGGTAATATAATCAACAATTTCCAGACCGGAGCCATCCGGCATACGCATATCCGTGAGTACCAATGAAAAGGCATGGTTACGTAAAGCCTTTTTGGCTTCAGCCACGCCCGCAGCAGTTTGTACGGATAAACCCATTTTAATCAGGGTTAATTCCATTAAATCACGGATATCAGCTTCATCGTCTATCACTAATACCGGCTTTTTTAAATCTATGTGACTATTCATTAACCATCCTTGGCAATGTCAGTTCAAATCCATTCAACTGTGGGCGATAATTTAACTGGCCATGGTTGGCCTGAGCAAGTTCACGCGCTACATACAGCCCCAGTCCCGTCCCGCTGGCTTCAGTTGTAAAAAATGGTTCAAACAGGTGTAATTGGTTTTCAGCACTTACACCTGCACCATTATCTATTACTGTAATCGAAATTTGCTGCTGCGCCTGTTTTTGAATAACCACTCGAATAGCCTGTCTATCCTGCAAACTGTGGCGCCAGGCATTATTCATCAGATTCCATATAATCTGTTGTAAATGTACTGAATCACACCAGACAATCAAATGAGCACTGTCGACTTCCAATCGAATACAATTTACAGCCTGTGGCTTAATCAACACAAATTCCTGTACAAATGCAGACCAGAAAACGCGTAAATCAATTGCCTGCTTATTTTTTTTATCACGCTTATTCAGCATGCTGATGTCTTCGAGCATTTTATCAATACGGCCGATATTATTATCCACAATATGAAATAGTTTCAGCCGTACTGGGTCGTGTTCTTCTTCCTGTAATAGTTCATTGGCCTGACGCACTGCCGACATCGGATTACGGATTTCATGCGCCAGATTGGCCGTTAATTGTCCTAATGAAGCCAGTTTGATTGCCATAGCCTCCTGATCAACTTCTGTACGTGAGCGCATTGACAGCATCAATAAAGGGGTATTGGCCTCCTGCAGCAGCCGTGCATGCACCCGCATCGGCCAGCCATTCAGCGTACAGTTCATTTCAAAAATATTTTTCTGCTCCGTGTGCCAGTAGTGCATAACCTGACGAAATAGTGCTGTGCGTGTATCAGCCACCAGCATCGGAAAATAATTCTGCGCTTTACGGTTGATTAACCATACCAGACCACTTTCATCCAGTACTACCACACCTTCCTGTACATAATTGAATGCACGATCGAGCAAGTGACGGTAACTATCCAGCATTTGCGATTGCTGATATTGCAGGTTTTGCGAACGCGCCAGCGAAGTAGCAACATAGGCGGTCAGACAGGCCACGAAATAGACAGCAGCAATTAGCGTAACGGCTATGGTACATATCCGCATACTGATATTTTCAAAACCATCGCGACTTATCTGTAACCAAGTCATGATAATGATCAGCAAAGTAACATAGCCTGCATAAATCATCGGATAACGACCACGGCTGAACAGACAGGCCGAACCCACAAATGGCAACAGCAAAATACCAAAACCACTGCCTACACCGCCACCCATGCTCATCAGCCAGGCAATCATGGTGATGTCTACCGCAGCATTAACATTTGGTAACGCATCCTGCTGATTCTGCCAGCGTGGCACCAGCATGGAAAACAATATCAGAAATGCGTATAGTGTTGCCCAGCTATAAAGTTCAATTTTATTGAATATCGGTACAGCCGAACCCAGTTCATCCATGCTCTGGGTCAGCACATAAAACGTCATGATAGAAAACAGCAGGCTCATGCGGGCAATATTGAGCAGTGCAGCAAGCCTGTCCAGATATTGCGGCCAGTCATTTATGCGGTTTTTCATACCAGCTTAATTTCCGTTATTTAAATCACCATATACAGCAACAATATCACCAGTAACGCTTAATTCTTTGCCTTTATGTCCACGCTTGTTGCTGATATCCTGCACGCGTAAAATTTCCTGATAACGTCCGCCGCGTTTACCCTGTGTTTCCAGCGTAAATTCTGCTGCATCCGTCAGCACAAGATAATGCAGATTGTCATCAGCCGGCAAACTCATGATTTGCAGGCCACGGCCTTTAGTCATGATTTTTAGTTCATGCAGCGGGAAAGCCAGCAGACGGTTGGCGCTGGAAACGGCAATAAGCTGAGTATTACCAGTGACAGCCAGACAATCAGCCGGTACTGGCAGTGGTGGCAACAAGGTTTCATCACCATTGACAGTCATGATTACCTTGCCGCTTTTAGTACGGCTAACCAGATCTTTGAATGCAACTACAAAACCATATCCGCCACTGTTGGCAAGCACATAGTGCTGCTGGGGTAAGGCACTAAGCATAGCCACTATTCTCGCTCCCTTATCCAGCTCAACCAGCGAGCCGGCTGGTACACCATCACCACGTCCGCCGGGAATACTGGCTGCATCTACGCTGTAGGCACGCCCGTTTGAGTCGAGTAATATCACCGGCCATACCGTACGCCCTTCCACCGCCTGCAACAGACCATCACCTTCCTTGAAAGTGGTCTGGCTTAAATCCAGATTATGCCCTACCCGCGTTTTCAACCAGCCTTTCTGGGACAATACCAGTGTTACCGGTTCGTCAGCAGTAGTCTGGGTAAGTGTGGCCCGCTCAGCGGGTTGAATAAGTGTGCGCCGTTCATCACCATAAATTTTGGTATCTGCCTCTATTTCTTTGATAACCAGACGTTTCTTGGCTTTTTCGTCCTCTAACAAAGTGGTTAACTGTTCACGTTCCTGTTGCAGTTTGTTCAGTTCAGTTTCCAGCTTAATCCATTCCAGTCTGGCCAACTGGCGTAAACGGATTTCCAGAATATCATCTGCCTGTATTTCGCTTAAACCAAACGTAGAAATCAGTTCATGTTTTGGTTCATCTGATTCACGGATAACCCGAATAACTTCATCAATGTGCAGAAAAACTGTCTGCCTGCCTTGCAGTATATGAATGCGTTTTTCCACCTGCTGCAATCGGTATTGCAAGCGTCGGGTGACGGTCAGAATACGAAAATCCAGCCATTCACGCAGAATCTGGTATAGATTTTTTTGTGCCGGTTTATTATTCTGTCCCATCATAACCAGATTAACTGACACATTGCCTTCCAGGCTGGTTTGTGCCAGCAGAGTATTCATAAACTCTTCCGGTTGCAGACGACTGGATTTAGGTTCAAACACCAGGCGCACTGGAGCTTGCCCATCTGACTCATCACGTACCCTTTCCAACAGTGATAACATCAGGGTACGTGTATTTTGCTGCTCCTGCGTCAGATTTTTTTTGCCAGTTTTGGGTTTCGGATTAGTCTGTTCTTCTATCTCTGCCAGAATTTTCTGCGCAGAAGTTCCTGGCGGCAATTCGGTAACTATAGCACGCCAGTGCCCGCGTGCCAGTTTTTCAATTTCATAACGTGCACGTACCCGGATACTGCCCTTACCCTGTGCATAAATTGTCTGAATATCTTCCGGCGCGGTAATAATCTGTCCGCCGCCAGCAAAGTCAGGACCAGGCAAATATTGCATTAATGCTGCTGTATCCAGAGCTGGCTGTTTCAACAATACCACAGCAGCAGCACTGACCTCACGCAGATTATGTGAAGGAATTTCAGTTGCCAACCCTACTGCAATACCGGAAGCACCATTGAGCAATATCATTGGCAATCGTGCCGGCAATACTGTGGGTTCAACAAAGGCACCATCATAATTGGGAATAAAATCCACTGTGCCCATATCGATTTCTGACAACAATAATTCAGCAATCGGTGTTAATCGTGCTTCGGTATAGCGCATGGCCGCAGCACTATCGCCATCGCGGGAGCCAAAATTACCAATCCCGTCAATCAGGGGGTAGCGCAAGGTAAAATCCTGAGCCATCCGTACCATCGCATCATAAGCAGATGCGTCACCATGCGGATGATATTTACCCAGAATTTCACCCACCACACGTGCCGACTTTACAGGCTTGGCTCCATGTACCAGCCCCATGTCTTTCATGGCATACAGAATGCGCCGTTGCACTGGTTTCTGACCATCCGCTACATCAGGCAACGCCCGTCCTTTTACCACACTCATGGCATAGGCAAGGTAAGCACGTTCGGCATACTGCCCCAATAACAGATAATCGTCACCACGGTCTGATTGTTGGATCACTTCACTCATATCATTTTGACTTCACTAAATTTTTATCTGAAACAGATTACTCAGGCTATCTATTGTAAGGGATTTCCGTCTTATTCCCAAAACTGCCTGATTTTGATTTGATTACAAGGTAATGGCTGAATATCAGCAGCATAAAAGCAGATATTAATACGTTAAAACCACCGGTAATTTTCATACCATACAGATTCTGCGCACGGTCTGATTTCGCATTTGAATAGCGGGCACAGCCTATTAGCTTTATGAATGATTTTTTCTTTTTTAACAATTTATCACTTTAAACAACATTTTTTATTTTCAGACAATGAAAAAAAGCTGTCCAGAATTTATTCTGGACAGCTCCGATACCTATGGAATATCAATCAGCCTGTCGACGGATAACTGCCGGAATTTCAAAATCATCCAGCACAGACTGATTAGAAAAATCAGCAGCGGCCAGATTCATGCTTCGCGCACTGCGGCCAGAACGTACCACACTACCAATATCCGGATAGGCATCGTCAGTACCAGTAGACTGTACAGTCTGCAGCACACGCAGACTACTTGGCTGCTGATGGTGTAAAACTTTCTGTTCCTGCAAACCAGTAGCAATGATGGTTACCCGGATTTCACCCTCTTCCATGCTTGCGTCTTCAGATGTACCATATTTCAGGGCTGCGTCATCATGCGCATATTCATCAATCATGCACATGATTTCCTTGTATTCAGACATTTTCAGGCAACCCGGCGCAGTAGTAATGTTAACCAGAACACCTTGTGCACCATCCAGAGTAACGTCATCCAGCAGTGGGCTGGCAATAGCCTGTTCGGTAGCAATACGAGCACGGTCAACACCATGCGCACTGCCGGAGCCCATCATTGCCATGCCCATGATGCTCATCACATTTTTCACATCGGCAAAGTCCAGATTAATAATACCCGGATTGGTGATGACTTCCGCAATCCCTGCTACAGCATTGCGCAATACATTGTCTGCCGCGCGGAAAGCTTCACGCATACTCACATCTTCACCCAGCGCTGACATCAGCTTGTCATTTGGGATCACAATCAGTGAATCAACGGTGTTTTTTAGAATTTCAATCCCGTTATTGGCTACCTGAATGCGTTTACCTTCATATTCAAAAGGACGGGTAACCACGGCAACAGTCAAAATGCCCATTTCCTTGGCCAGCTCAGCTACCACTGGCGCTGCTCCCGTACCCGTACCACCACCCATACCCGTGGTGATAAACAGCATATTGGCACCGCGGATCGCATCCGACAATGCTTCACGGTCTTCCATGGCTGCATTACGGCCAATTTCCGGATCCGCACCTGCCCCGAGGCCACGGGTCAGATTATTACCTAGCTGAATGCGTTTTGAGGCTTTACTGTTTTGTAAAGACTGTGCGTCAGTATTGGCACTAATAAACTCAATACCGGCGACCGCATTTTCAACCATATTGTTAATCGCATTACAGCCACCACCACCGATACCAATTACTTTGATAACTGCAGCACCGACTACTGTCTCCACAACATCATATACCAATTGCATTCATGTCTCCTGACAAAACCTGCGCATAAACGTCATCGACTTTTGTATAACTATCATTATATAGACATTTATATACAATGCGCAAAAATTCTGTCATTTAATATTTGAGTTAAGTTAAAAATTGTTCTTAAACCAGTCCTGTAATTTTCTTAGCCATGACTCTTTTGGTTCGGTAGCAGCAGCTACCGGCATATCCGTTTTATTTTCATCTTCACAGGCTGCCTGTAACAGACCAATCGCCGTGGCATAACGCGGATTGCGAATCCGCTCCGATACACCACCCATTTCCTGCGGTACACCAATACGCGCGGGCAGATTAAATACATCCTCCGCCAGTTCCACCATACCGGGTAATAATGATGCGCCCCCGGTCAGAACCACACCCGAGGTCAGAACATCTTCCGGGAAACCTGAACGACGTAATTCATTCAGTGTCAACTCCAGAATTTCTTCCACACGCGGACCAATCACACTGGCCAGTGTACGGCGTGAAATCTGACGTGGATTGCGGTCACCCACACTAGGTACTTCAATCATGTCATCCAGACCATCCATAGTAGCCAGTGCCACACCATGATTGATTTTAATGTATTCGGCAGCACTGTGGGGTGTACGCAACGCCTGAGCCAGATCTTTGGTAATTAAATCACCGGCTACAGGAATGACTGCGGTATGCCGGATAGCACCATTAGTATACACTGCGATATCTGTTGTACCACCACCAATGTCAATCACACACACACCAAGATCTTTTTCATCTTCAGTCAAAACTGCCTGACCACTGGCCAGCGGCTGTAAAATCATTTTACTGATTTGCAAACCGCATCGATTGACACATTTCTGAATGTTCTGCATGGCAGTAACAGCACCGGTAATAATGTGAATGCGCGTATCCAGACGCACACCACTCATACCAATTGGTTCGCGCACACCAGGCTGATTATCAATAATAAATTCCTGCACCACAGTATGCAAGATATCGTGATCTGGCGGAATATTTACAGCCTTGGCAGTTTCAATTGCACGGTCGATATCGGCATGACTGACTTCACCATCCTTGATTTTCACCACACCCTGTGAATTAAAACTGCGAATATGATTGCCAGCAATACCAGTTGTGACACAGTCAACCTGTATATCAGCCATCATCTGCGCTTCTTCCATGGCCTGTTTGATTGCCTGTGCCGTGGTTTCGATGTTGGTCACCATACCCGCTTTCAAGCCGCGCGAGGGCGCCTGTCCCAAACCAACAATATGGATTTCGTTGTCTTCCTGTACCTCACCAATAAGGGCAATTACTTTTGACGTGCCGATATCCAGTGCACTGATGTATTTTTTACCTTTAACCATGGTCATCACTTTAAATTCAAATAATCAATCGGTCGGTTTGGATCAATTCACTTGTACTTCATGCTGATCCATCGCTGCGGCAGCATCTGTTGCGTTAACGCCAGCAGGGGCTGAAACAGTTCTATTTTTATATCGTAATGCAAAACCATCTGGGTAACGCAGATCTACATAATCAATATTCCTGGCCTGATTTCGCAATACCTGTTGCCATGCCCAGACAAAATTAGCCAGACGCTGCTCTGCTTTTTCCCGTCCCAGCCGCAAGGTAATACCGTTAGTTAATATTAACTGCCAGGCAGAACGGTCACTTAACTGCAATTTTTGAATATGCAGACCGGTCGGTTGCAACAAACTCTCGAATGTTAACAAATGTACAGTCATGTAGCGAGCAGAAGCATTGGTTCCAACAAACAAAGGTAGCTGTTCCTGCGCTGTGGCATTAAATAGCTGCCCGTCCATATCCACCATCTGCTGTGCATTCCAGCGCGCTACCGGTACACGTTCCTTAATATCCAGCTGCACAGTATCTGGCCATATCCGCTTTACCTGAACTTTGGCTACCCATGGCAGTTTGGCCAGCTCTGCCTGCGCAGCACTTACATTCACCGTAAAAATATTACCCTGCAAATACTGACGGCTGATTTTTTCAATTTCAGCTGGCTGCAAATACTTCAACGGCTGTACTACCTGAACCTGCCGCACTGGAAAGTAGGGGGAATGCACCAGCCATGTTCCACCTGCAGCCAGCAGGCAAGACAATACACACACATATAACCAGCGATAGAGCCGTTTCAAGGCTTGCGCATTATCCCAAAGTCGCATGACTTAAAATTTCAACACACAAATCTTCAAAACTCAAGCCAATTTCACGTGCTGCTTTGGGCACCAGACTGTGTGCGGTCATGCCGGGCACAGTATTTACTTCCAGAATATAGATAGTGCCATCAACATCACGCAGGAAATCTACCCGCCCCCAGCCACGCCCGCCCAGTGCCTTAAAGGCGCGGGCTGTTAAATCACGCATGTACTGCTCGTCTGGCAAAGTCAAGTCTGCCGGGCACAAATATTCGGTGTCATCACGGTGATACTTGGCTTCATAATCATAAAATTCTGTTGCCGGTACAATACGTATACTCGGTAATACCTGTTCACCAAGAATCCCGCACGTATATTCACCACCTTCAATTGCCCGTTCTGCCAGAATTTCACCGTGATACTGTTTCAGCTGCTGATAAACCTGTGCCAGTTCACCAGCCTGCCTGATTTTAATCACACCAACACTACTGCCCTCTGCTGCTGGTTTGACAAACAGCGGCAAACCCAGTTTTTCTTCTACTGCTGCAAAATCACTGTCATCCTGTAATACGATAAACGGTACACAAGGCAAACCAACTCCCTGCCAGACCAGACGGCTGCGAAACTTGTCCATGCCCAGAGCACTGGCAGCCACTCCACAACCGGTATAAGGAATACCCAAAGCCTCCAGCGCACCCTGCACTACCCCATCTTCACCATAAGAGCCATGCAGGATATTAAAGGCTCGGTTAAAACCAGCACTGACCAGCTCAGACAATGGCCGCTCAGACGGGTCAAAAACATGTGCATCGATACCACGACTTTTCAGTGCCGTCAGAATTGCCGCGCCACTTGCCAGTGAAACCTCGCGTTCACTGGAGAAGCCGCCCATCAGCACGGCGACTTTACCAAAATCATTCATTACTGTAATTAATCCTGTTGTTCTTTTTGCGACTACAGTCTAGATAAAAAATAAGCTGTCAGCACTATACCGTAGCAGCCATACCCGTAAGCATGGCTGGTACTTTATTAATACTGCCGGCACCCATATTGAGCAAAACATCACCATCTTGCAACACATTTAATAAAGTAGACGCCATTTCGTCCACGTTTGCCACATAAATCGGTTCAACTTTGCCCAACACTCTAATTGCACGCATTAATGCCTTACTGTCTGCCGCCACAATCGGGTCTTCACCTGCAGCATACACTTCAGTCAACACCACGCCATCAGCTTTACTTAATACCTGTACAAAATCTTCAAAAAGGTCTCGCGTACGTGTATAGCGATGAGGCTGGAATGCAACCACCAGACGACGCTCAGGATAGGCACCCCGTGCCGCTGCTATGGTTGCAGACATCTCTACCGGATGATGACCATAGTCATCAATCAGCAATGCCTTACCCCCTTCCGGCAATGAAATTTCACCGTATTGCTGAAAACGGCGTCCCACTCCGGCAAAACTTTCCAATCCAAGCTGTATTGCCGGCACAGATACGCCAACTTCCAGCGCCACACCAATCACCGCCAGTGCATTCAGCACATTATGCTGCCCCGGCATATTAACCGTTACACTAAACGGTTCAATGCCTTTTTTGCGGGTATGCACATCAAAGTGCATCTGCGCACCACAGGCAACAATATTAGTAGCATACAAATCAGCACTGTCATCAAGCCCATAGGTGACAAAAGGTTTCTGAATCTGCGGTAAAATCTGGCGCACATGCTCGCTGTCAATGCACAGAAAGGCCTTGCCATAAAACGGCATCCGATGCACAAAGTCTACAAAAGCCTGATGCAGTTTTTCTACATCGTGGTCATAAGTATCCATGTGATCGGTATCAATATTGGTAACTACCGTAAATAGAGGCGTCAGGTAGAGAAATGACGCATCTGATTCATCCGCTTCAGCAACAATATATTCACCCTTGCCCAGCTTGGCATTTGTTCCGGCAGCAGTTAACCGGCCACCGATTACAAAAGTCGGATCCAGTCCAGCAGCAGCCAGTACTGAAGCCGTCAAACTGGTAGTCGTGGTTTTCCCATGAGTACCGGCAATCGCAATGCCACGGCCAAAACGCATGACTTCTGCCAGCATCATAGCGCGCGGAATCACTGGAATTTTCTGTGCCAGTGCAGCCACAACCTCTGGATTGTCTTTTTTAACTGCCGTTGAAGTGACCACCACATCAGCACCAGTGATGTTCTCTGCACTGTGACCAGAACAGATATGCACACCGATTGCCTGCAAATGCCGGGTTGCTGCATTATCAGCCAGATCAGAGCCGCTGATATGATAACCTTCATTATGCAAAACTTCGGCAATACCACACATACCAGTACCCCCGATACCCACAAAATGGATATGGCGGATACGGTCTTTCATATTTTCTTTCATACTGTATAACTTTTCCTGCTAATCCAGACTTCCGGCTGGATACTCGGCCAAACATCATTCGAGCCGACTCAATCATAATTTAATGGATACTGGCCACGGCTGCCGCAGCTACCTTAGCCGCACTATCCGGCTGTACCAATGCACGCGCCTTAGCCGCCATCTGCAAACATTGTTCACGCGATAAATCTGTCAGTACAGTCATTAACGCCTGTGCATTCAGACTGGTCTGCGGCAATAACACAGCAGCACCATCCTTAACCATAAACTGCGCATTAGCTGTTTGATGGTCATCTACAGCATGCGGATAAGGCACCAGAATTGCCCCTACTCCGGCGGCAGTTAACTCGGCAATAGTCAAGGCGCCGGCACGGCAAATCACCAAATCAGCATCGCGGTAGGCGGAAACCATATCTGTGATAAATTCAACACATTCAGCTTCTACACCACACTCGGCATAATTATGCTGCAATTGTGCCAGTTTATTGCGTCCAGACTGATGTATCAGCCGCGGGCGCTGTGATGCCGGCAATAAAGCCACTGCCTGCGGTACAACCTGATTTAAAACATCCGCACCCAGACTGCCGCCAACCACCAGAATATTCAATACTCCCTGCCTGCCGGCAAAGCGTTGCTGTGGCAAAGGCAAAGCGGCAATATCGGTCCGCACCGGATTACCAACCAGCCCGTTCTTATTCGCAAATACTTGCGGAAACGCATACATTACCTGATTGGCAAAATGCGACAATACCTTATTGGATAAACCGGCAATAGCATTCTGTTCATGCACCAGCAGTGGCAAACCGCATAATTTGGCTGCTATCCCCCCCGGGAAAGTGACAAAACCACCAAAACCAATTACTGCGTCTACACGATGCTTGCGAATAATCTGCCGAGCTGCTGCAATAGTATTTAGCAGCGTAAACGGTAACAACAGCTTGCGTTTCAGCCCATTACCACGGATACCTTTTATGGCCAGCGTTTCCAGCGGTATGTTGTACTGTGGTACCAGACGTGTTTCCATCGCACCAGCACTCCCCAGCCAGACAATATGATGTCCCTGCTCCTGCAATGCCTGAGCAACAGCGAGCGCTGGAAAAATATGCCCGCCTGTTCCGCCTGCCATGACCATAAAGGTTTTTGCACTCATCGTTTTCCCGTCAAGCTAAAAATATTCTGTGATTATTCAAACTTTAAAACCACGCATTACCCGCCGATTTTCATAATCGACCCGTAACAACAAACCCACACAGATTAAAATAATCATAACAGCCGAGCCACCATAAGACAGTAAAGGCAGAGTTAAACCTTTAGTCGGCAAAAGACCAATATTCACACCAATATTAAAAAAGCTTTGAATACCCAGCCAGATACCAATGCCTTTTGCCACAAAAGAACCATAAAACAGTTCCAGATCACGCGCCTGTTTACCAATGGAAAAGGCACGAATCACCAGCCAAATATAACAGAACATTAATACCAGAATACCCACAAAACCGAATTCTTCCCCGATAACCGCCAGAATAAAATCCGTATGTGCCTCAGGTAAATAAAAACGCTTTTCCAGACTGGCGCCCAATCCTACACCAAACCAGCCACCACGCCCGATTGCCATTAACGAATGCGTCAGCTGATAGCCTTTACCCAGCGGATCTGCCCATGGATCAAGAAAACCGGCAATACGAGCCATACGGTAAGGCTCGAACAACACCAACATAATCATAGCCAGCAAACCAAATCCCACTACAGCCATAAACCAGCGAAATGGCAAACCAGCCAGAAACAGCAGACCAACAGCAATAACGGAAACAACCACAAATGAACCGAAATCCGGCTCCAGCATAATCAACCCGAGCCCGAGCCCTATCGGAATACCGGCAAACCAGACCTTCCTGAATTCTTTTAGTATTTCAGCACGCCGAGTAAAAAAACTCGATAAATATAAAATAATGGCCAGCTTGAAAACTTCTGTGGGCTGAATATTAATCATCCCCACGTTAATCCAGCGTCTGGCACCATTAATTTCCCGCCCCATTACCAGTACCACAATCAGCAGCATAATACTGAACAGCAACACCAATGGTGTTAACTTCTTCCAGGTACGCAAAGGAATACGGGCCGCTATACAGCCAAACATACCACCACATACCAGAAAAACAGCCTGACGAATCAGGTAATAATAGGTACTGCCACCATCATGCTGTGCATAGGCAATTGAAGCCGAGTACACCATAATCAGGCTGAAACTCGCCATCAATACCACCATCCACAGCAGTGACTGGTCAAAAGTATCGCCGCGGCGCAGCAAATTACGATCCAGCAGGCGTGATTCAGTAATCATACTGCGCCGCCCTGCAACTGCTGAACACTGGCAATAAATACTTCACTGCGGTGTGCATAGCCCTTAAACATATCATAACTGGCACAGGCAGGACTCAGCAGTACAATATCCCCCGGGTGTGCCAGCGTAAAGGCACGCTGAGTGGCCTGAGGCAAATCTTCACAATACTCTACTGGATACTTAGCCTCTGCCAGAGCGGCTCCCAGTTGATGCCTATCTACTCCAATCAGCAAAACAGCACGGGCCTTATCAAGCAAGGCTGCCCGTAAAGGGGTAAAATCCTGCCCTTTACCCTGTCCGCCGGCAATCAGCACAATCTGTTTATCCAGTCCGTGCAAAGCGGCACATGTAGCGCCGACATTTGTTCCCTTGGAATCATCAATAAATGTTACACCATTGACTTCAGCTACTTTTTCTACCCGATGCGGCAAACCTTTAAATGCAGGTACATACTGGAGCAATTGTGCCCGTGGCAAACCAATAGCCTCGCATAAAGCCAATGCAGCCAGCACATTGGCCGCATTATGCGTACCCTGTAAAGACAGTGCATCATAGGTCAGTAATGGCTCATTATCCGCACATAACACATCTTTATTTAGCCAGAAATCAGTAGCCTGCTGTAAAGAAAACCATTTTACCGGACGGCCATGTCGCAGCATGGCACGACAGAATACATCATCAGCATTTAATACCTGAATCGCCTGGCCTCGAAAAATCCGGTCTTTACTATGGGCATAATCCAGCAAGTCATCATAGCGATCCAGATGGTCTTCTGACACATTCAGCACTGTGGCAGCAGTTGCATTTAGAAAGGGCGTGGTTTCCAGCTGAAAGCTCGACAATTCCAGTACCCAGACATCGGCTGCTTTACCTCCTGCGCGCTCCATATAAGCTTCGAGTACCGGCGTACCAATATTGCCAGCCACTACCGTATCCAGTCCACACTGTACACATAAAAAACCCACTAGGCTGGTAGTGGTAGTTTTACCATTTGAACCAGTAATAGCAATAATTTTACTGCCGCTACCTGAAAGCAAATCAGCCAGAATCGCCACATCACCCAGCACCACACCACCGGCACGTTTAAAGGCAACGATGGCAGCATGACGCTGACTGATTCCGGGACTTAAAGCCAGAATATCAAACTGATGCTCATCAAGCAGGGCAGCCAGTTCGCCAGTATGTACATCAACCTGATAGCGCTCGGAGACTGACTGCCGTGTTTTTTCGTCTGGCTGTGCATCATAAGCGGCCACATTAGCACCCGCCTGTGTCAAAAACGCCAGCATTGAAACACCCGTGCGTCCCAACCCTGCAACCAAAACCTTTTTATTACGCCAATCAATCATGGCTTAGTCCTACACTTATTTTTCAATTACATAATCATGGCCAGATACTGTTTATCTTACTACCATTAACGAATTTTCAGAGAAGACAAACCCACCAGCACCAGAATCATGGTAATAATCCAGAAACGTACGACAACCTGTGTTTCTTTCCAGCCTTTCTGTTCAAAATGATGGTGGATCGGCGCCATCAGGAAAATACGCTTGCGCCGCAATTTGTACGACCCTACCTGTAGCATGACAGACAATGCTTCAACCACAAATAATCCGCCCATAATCACCAGTACAATTTCCTGACGCACAATCACCGCAATTGTACCCAGTGCCGCACCCAGCGCCAGCGCGCCGACATCGCCCATGAATACCTGCGCCGGATAGGCGTTAAACCACAGGAATCCCAGACAGGAACCACAAATTGCAGCACAGAAAATCATCACTTCATTGGCACCGGGCACATGTGGCAACTGCAAATAATGGGCAAATTCAGCATGGCCACTAACATAGGCAAAAATTGACAGCCCTGCTGCCACCAATACTATTGGAAAAGCGGCCAGCCCATCCAGACCATCAGTCAGATTGACTGCATTAGAAGTACCGACAATCACAAAATAAGTCAGAACCACAAAGCCAATGCCACCCAGCGGATAAGTAATTTCCTTGAAAAACGGCACAATAAAAGCAGTTGTTGAGCTTAAATGCGCGGCATAAAACAGCACCAGACCGGCGATCAATGCCACAGCAGATTGCCATACCATTTTAAATTTAGCCGAAACCCCGTGCGGGTCTTTATAAACTACTTTTTTCCAGTCATCATAAAAACCCAGTGCACCGGTACTCAGCATCACCAGCAATAGTATCCAGATATAAGGATTGGCCAAATTGGCCCATAATAAGGTTGTAACAGTAATAGCCAATAAAATCAGCGTTCCGCCCATAGTCGGCGTACCGGTTTTTATCAGATGAGTTTTAGGACCATCATCGCGTACCGCCTGCCCCACCTTGAGCTGGGTTAATTTACGAATCATCCACGGCCCGAATGCCAGACTCAGACCCATGGACGTGAGTGCCGCCATCACTGCACGAAAAGTAGTATATTGAAATAAATGGAAACCATTTATCCAGTAATGAAAAAGTTCCGCTAACCACAACAGCATGGTTGTTTTCCCTTGTCACGGCCAGAGCCGTGACGGTTAATCAAATAATCACTGCTGCCTGAATGAAAACAGTCATTCATGGCAGCCTGAACCGGATAAAACGGCTATTCTAAGTCGTTCAATCCAGCTTGAAGATAGTTATCTACAGCTTATTCTTGCGTTAATGCCTGTACCACATCTTCCATATGCATGAAACGTGAGCCTTTCACCAGAATGGTAGCCATCTGCTGGTCCCATGCACGTAAATCGTCAATCAGCCTGTTTCTGTCCTGATAAAACGCCTCTGTGGCTCCATAGGCTTCTGCTGCATACTGACTATTGTCACCAATAAAAAATGCAGCATCAATGCCACGCATCCTCATATAGGCACCGACTTCGGCATGCAAAGCAGGAGCATTACTACCCAGTTCACCGATGGCACCCATAACCATAATTCGTGGTGCCGGAAACACTGCCAGCACATCAATAGCAGCCTTGAATGCATCCGGATTGGCATTATAAGTGTCATCAATTACAAGAGCACCATGGACACTGCGTTTCCGTTGCAACCGACCTTTGGCATTTTCAAACGCATTCAGTCCCCGCAAGGCCGTTAAAGGCAAACCGGCTGCCAACGCCAGTGCACAGGCAGCTACAGCATTGTGCACCATATGCAATCCCGGAACCGGTACCTGTAAATTAATTACTCCTTGCGGGCTATGCAAATCAAAACAGATACCTAAAGGCTGCAAGACAATATTTTCGGCATGTACATCACCCTGCTCAGTACCAAAGCGGATATAACGTTTACCACGTAAAGCGGCAATGCAAATAGCTGACTGGCTATCATCAGCAGGAACAAAGCCAATTCCGTCCGCATTCAAACCCTGATAAATTTCGCTTTTGGCACGGGCAATATCAGCCACATCCGCAAAGCCACAACCAATATGTGCACGCAAGGCATTATTAACCAGCGCATAGTCCGGGCTGGCCAATCCGGTTAAATAACTCAACTCACCGACATGATTCATACCCATTTCAATCACCGCATAGCGGTGTTGTGGCTTTAGCTGCAACAGCGTTAATGGTAAACCAATATGATTGTTGAAATTGCCTGTAGTCGCCAGAACGGCATCATTACCGGCATGATGACGCAAAATTGCAGCCAGCATCTCCTTCACTGTGGTTTTACCGGCCGAACCGGTAATACCAAAAACCTGCAATGCCGGATTTACCACCATACGCCAGGCCTGTGCCAGCTGTCCTAATGCCTTCCCTGTATCTGCTACTACCAGACAATGCGCCTTATTTTGGCAGTCGGCTCTGCTGACAATACACAGCCGAGCACCCTGTACCAGTACTTCATCAATAAAATCATGACCATCAAAGCGTTCGCCCTGAATGGCCACAAACACATCACCCGGTTGAATCTGGCGGCTATCAATAACCACCCGTGTTACCGGCTGATTATTGTCAGGCAACACCTGTCCAAAAGTTTGATAAATAAAATCCAGATCTAAATTCGGCATGTTCTACCAATAGTTACATAGACATCAGGTGCGTTGACGTAAAGCTGCCTGTGCCACTTCAAAATCAGAAAAATGCTGCTTGTGGCCACCGATATCCTGATAGGTTTCATGACCTTTACCCGCAATAAGCACAATATCGCCAATTGCTGCATGATTCACAGCATACTTAATCGCAATACTGCGGTCTGCCTCAACCAGTACCGGCGCAGCAATTGCCGGTAAGATATCGGCAATAATTGCCTGCGGATTCTCCGTACGTGGATTATCACTGGTTACCACCACATAATCTGCGCCGGCAGCCGCTGCTGCCCCCATTAATGGCCGCTTACCCGCATCACGATCGCCGCCACAGCCAAAAACACACCATAAATGTGCACCGGCGGGCTTGATTTCCTGTAAGGTAGCCAATGCCTTTTCCAGCGCATCCGGTGTATGGGCATAATCCACAACCACCAGCGGCTGTTTATCCCCCATCAGGCAATCCATACGCCCAGTAGCCGGACGAATCTGCGGCCACACAGCAAGCACATCATCAAAAGCAAAACCATTGGCACATAATACGCCAACGCAGGCAGCCAGATTCTGAGCATTGAAGCGCCCCAACAAATAGGTATGCACTACACCTTCGCCCCATGGTGTGCGTAAATGTATCTGCATACCGCTGGCAGAGGCCTGAAACTGATAAATATGAATATCCGCCTCTGCATGAAAGCCATAAGCCAGTATAGTTAAATGTGAACGAGCACGACGTAAATCCTGCCACAACTCATAGCCGAATTCATCATCAATATTGACAATAGCATATTGCAGACCGTACCAGTAAAACAGCGCAGCTTTACACGCCCCATAGTGTTGCATGCTATGATGATAATCTAGGTGGTCACGGGTCAGATTGGTAAACACCGCACTGGTAAAAGGCACGCCGACTACGCGACTTTGAGCCAGACCATGGCTGGATACCTCCATGGCCACTGCTGCCGCATTCTCTTGCACAAACCGGTGCAACCATGTCTGATTGGCAACCGCATCCATGGTCGTATTCATGCTCTCATGCAACTGCTGCCAGTAACCATTACCTACAGTGCCCATAATGGCGCATTTTTTTCCCAGAATATCAGCAGCTTGTGCCAGCCATTGTGAAACTGAGGTTTTACCATTGGTTCCGGTTACCCCCCAGATGGGCAGCTTCCTGCCCGGATAGTCATAGCAGGCAGCAGCCACCAGTCCGGCACGCTGACGTAAATCTACTACCGCCTCATTCGCTACCACCCAGTCTGCCTGCCATCTGAACTGACCATCATCATCCCAGAATACAAATGCTGCCCCATTATCGATAGCGGCCTGAATAAAATCCCGGCCATCAGTATATTCACCCTGACAGGCTACAAATACATCGCCCGGCTGTACCTGTCTGCTGTCGACCCGCAAGGTACGACCCGCAACCAGTGCACGCGTTTGAGCACTTAAACGATATTCAGGCAAAGGATTCTTCAGGGAAAACATAATACAGCCGTTTCACACATTTTCATCAGATATAAACAGACAGACAATCTGTGCAAGCACAGATTGTCTAAAGATTAATGCCTTTCAGTATGCAAACCAGTCTTCACCGGTCTTGTAGGCGAAACACCCAGTACATTCAGCGTACCCGCCATGACATCATGGAATACCGGACCAGAAACCGGGCCACCATAATAACCATTAGTAGTAGGATTCTGGATATTGACGGCCACAATAACACGCGGATTATCCGCTGGTGCAAAACCAATAAAGGTGGCCATATGCTTGGAGTCAGAATAATGCCCGTTTACCAGCATTCGTGCCGTACCGGTTTTGGCGGCAACATCATATCCTTCAATTGCCCCCTGCAAACCAGTACCACCAGGCTGAGTCACAGCAATCATCATATGACGTACTTCCCGTGCTGTTTTTGGCTGGATAACCTGTTCACCCTGCGGCGCCCTGTCCAGCTTGAGAAAACTGACCGGCAATAACTTTCCATCATTGGTAAAAATAGTATATGCCCTTGCCAGCTGTAGTAGGCTCATCTGAATACCATAACCGAAAGACATAGTAGCCTGCTCAATCGGGCGCCAGTTGTGCCAGTCACGTACCACTCCCGGCGTTTCCCCCGGAAAGCCGGAATGCATCCGGTGACCAAAACCGATAGAAGTATACAGGTTGTACATTTCTTCCGGAGTAAACATGGCAGAAATTTTACTTGTGCCAACATTAGATGACTTCTGAATGATGCCGCGCACATCCAGATAAGGATAATTATGCGTATCCCGCACTGTAGCCGGCCCGATTTTATATGGCAAAGTATTAAAACCGCTGCTCGGCCTGATTTTACCGCTATCCAACCCCTTGGCAATAGTAAACGGCTTCATTGCACTACCCGGTTCAATCATATCGGTAACAGCACGGTTGCGGCGTGCATCACTTTCAACAGATGCCGGATTATTGGGGTCATAGCCCGGCGAATTGACCAATGCAAGAATTTCACCGGTTTTACCATCCAGTACCACCACAGAACCAGCCGAAGCAGTATGAAACTGCATCGCTTTATTCAAAGATTCATAAGCAATAGACTGAATACGCTGATCTATAGACAGCACCATATTGGCACCATTCTTCGGTGGCTGGTTGCGGGGCGAGTCCAGACTGTCAACAATATTACCTTTATTGTCGCGCAGTACAACCTTGGCTCCGTCAACCCCATGCAGAATACTTTCGCGTGACAGCTCCAGACCTTCCTGTCCTTTACCATCAATATTGGTAAAACCAATAATATGAGAAAAAATCCGCCCCATCGGGTAATGGCGTTTACTTTCATGCTGAAAGGCCAGACCTTTAATATTCAGTGCGGCCACTTTTTCTGCGATCTCTGGCGGCAATTGACGTTTCAGATAAATAAAGTCTTTATTACGACTGAGACGGCTTTTAATCGTTGCAACCGGTACATCAATCAGCTCAGACAACTGTTGCAGCTGAGCTTCAGCAGGCATCTGTTCCATGGCCGAAGGTACTGCATATAAAGAATCTGCCGGCGCGCTGATCGCCAGTGCCGCACCATTACGGTCAGAGATTGTGCCTCGGGTGGCAATCAGTGGCAGAGTACGGACAAAGCGCTGATCACCCTGCTCTTTCAAAAATTCATGTTTTTCAGTCTGTAGATAAATACCACGTCCGATTAGCATGGCAAATGCCACAGCCAGAGTGCCCAGCACCAACACTATCCGTCCGTTAGTTGTTACAGGTTTGACCTGTTTCACCTCACGGGGCAGCATGCGCGGCTTATAATCGTTTTTAATTAACATAGTAGTTTGTTCCACTGCCGGATATCGCTGCCTGAAAGCAACATTCCATTATTCTCTGCTCATTCATATCATCATTTAACTGGTCGGGGTACGGCCAGCATCTGCGTTTCGGCCAGTGATGGCGAATGCAGACTCTGCCGGGCTGAAGCATCCTGAATCAACTGATGATTGGATAACCGTGCCTGCGCCAGCTTTAAACGACTGAAATCTTCATTCAGAAGACTTTCCCCTTTTTGCGCCTTATCCAATGCGATAAAAAACTGGCGCGAACGATTCTGTACTGTTACCACAGCAAATGCTGAAGCCAGTACCAACAAAAGCAAAATAATGTTGATTTTATTCATAATAAACCAACCATAAATCTTTATCTAACAACTGCGTTCTGCCACACGCAACACCGCTGAACGGGCTCGCGGATTGGCTTCAATTTCGGCAGAAGTGGGCTTTTGTGCCTTGCCTATCAGACGCAGGGGCGGCTGCTCACGCTCTGTTTCCTTAACCACAGCCCAGCGCGGTAAAGGCGCCGGACGACTGTGCTGCTGCATAAAACGTTTAACAATACGGTCTTCAAGTGAATGAAACGAAATCACCGCCAGCCGGCCACCAGTAACCAGACAATTCATCACCTGAGGAAGCACCCCTGTTATTTCTTCCAGTTCACGGTTAATAAAGATGCGAATGGCCTGGAAGGTACGCGTGGCCGGATCCTGCCCGCGCTCACGAGTACGGACGACTTGTGCCACGAGGCGCGCCAGCTGGCCGGTTGTGGCAATCGGCATTTCTTCCCGCTGTGCCACAATTGCCCGTGCAATCTGGCGACTAAACCGCTCTTCACCATAATTTCTAATCACCTCATGTATAGCCTGCTCTTCAGCTACCGCCAACCATTGAGCTGCCGACTGTCCGCGTGTGGTATCCATACGCATATCCAGTGGCGCATCAAAGCGAAAACTGAAACCGCGGCCAGCTTCGTCAATCTGGGGGGACGAAATACCCAGATCAAACAGCGCACCATTTATCTGCCTGATACCCAATTGTTCCAGTGAGCGTGTCAGTGCAGAAAAACCTTCATGCACTACCTGCACCCGCCCGTCCTGCTGTGCCAGTTGCTGCGCCACAGCTATCGCCTGTGGGTCTTTGTCAAAAACAACCAGCCGACCATCATGTCCCAGCTGTGACAAAATCAGACGTGAATGACCACCACGACCAAAAGTTCCGTCAACATACACACCAGCAGGCTGTACCTGTAAACCGGCAACTGCCTCATTTAAAAGAACGGTCACATGACCGCCATTACTCATCTGTTCACTCATAATTGCAGTTGAGTCTTACCCAATTCTGCTGCCAGCATGTCTTCATCCATATCCAGTGCGGCATTATTCTGTTCTTCCCACAGTGCCCTACCCCATACCTCGATGCGATTGGCACGACCCACCACATAAACCTCACGTTCAAAATTCACCAAACGGCGCAAGTGCGCCGGCAACAATACCCTGCCGGCACTATCCAGCTCCATGGTATCGGCGTTATGCAACAGTAAATTCTGATATGCCTGCAATACCCTGTTACCTGCCACAGGCAGCTGTAACAGCTGCGCTTCCACACTGCGCCATGATGACTCGGGATACAGCAATAAATGCGTGCGCTTTTCCAGTGTAGCTACCAGCACCGGAGTGAAATGACGCGCCAGCAAATCACGAAATTTGGCCGGGATGGCCAATCGCCCTTTACTGTCTATACTCAACTCGTACGCGCCGCCAAACATGACTCAGCTCCAGTTCACCGTAACGGGATTATCCCCCACTTTGCAACACCTTTACACACTTATTCACACTATAAGGCAAATTTGCACGCAGGGTCAATGTAATCCAGGCAAACTTTACCTGCGCAAAAAAGCAGCTGAGAGCATAAAAAAATAACTATTTCAATACATTAATTTACAATTAATGCAAACCAGCTTATTTGTACTATTTGAGATACTTTATCCGAACAGACACAAGCGAAAATCAACGTTTATAATGACTTCTCCTTTACAATTTTCACCATCTATCCCATGGATAATTTACCCAGCCCTGAACAAGCCGCTCTGGCCAGTTCACAGACATTGACTGCACTCATTCAGCAGAAAATCCAGCAACAGGATAACTGGCTATCTTTCGCCGACTACATGCAGATGGCACTTTATACCCCTGGTTATGGTTATTACACCGGAGGCGCGCAAAAATTTGGCAGAGATGGTGACTTTATTACCGCACCAGGACTAACGCCGCTGTTCGGACAAACATTAGCACAGCAGTTAAATGCACTATTACCGCAAACTGCAGGTAACATTTACGAATTTGGTGCCGGTACCGGCCAACTGGCCGCATCTATCCTGCCTGCACTGCACAGCGGCCAGCTTCAGTACTACTACATTATCGAACTGTCGGCAGAACTGGCACAGCGCCAGCGCGAATACATCCATACCCATGCCCCTGCTCAGGCAAACAAAGTTATCCACTTAACCCAGTTACCGGCACAATTTGATGGCATACTGCTGGGCAACGAAGTTCTGGATGCCATGCCAGTACCGATTTATCAGCGTCAGGGAAATCAGGTAACAGAAATGGGCGTCAGCTGGCTGGACGGCCGATTAAACTGGCAATCCCGACCCATTAGCAATCCGACTGTACAACAGCAGATACTGGAGACCTTCCCAGCAACAGCAGAGCCCTATCAATCCGAACTACATCCACAGCAATATGCTTTCGTCGCCACACTGGCGCAAAAACTGCAACGCGGAGCCATGATCTGGATTGATTATGGTTTTGATGCAGCACAGTATTATCATCCGCAGCGCCTGCAGGGTACTTTAATCGGGCATTACTGCCATCACACCATTCATGACCCCTTTTATTATCCCGGCCTGACTGACCTAACCGCCCATGTCAACTTCACCCGCATTGCCGACGCCGGGATCGATAATCATCTGGACTTGATTGGCTACACCAATCAGGCAACATTTCTGCTCAATCTGGGGATAACCGAATTACTGGCACAAACCGGTAAGCCCGAGGATACAACCTACGTTCAGGCAGCCTCAGCCTGCCATACCCTGCTGAACGCGCATGAAATGGGCGAATTATTTAAAGTTATCGCATTTGGCAAAGATATTGATGTTGACTGGCAAGGATTTATGCATGGGGATTTGTGTCATAAACTATAGAAAGATTAATTACAAATAAATTCTACTTACAAGTATATAAAAAACAATTATTTTTATAATATACAATATGCATATAGTATAAACCCTTATTATCTACAAACTACAATCAATTCTAACAGCAGGAGTATATAGAAAAGAATGGCTTATGATCTAACCAAAAGACTAGTAATAGGATTGGCTTCAAGTGCATTATTTGATTTAGAAGAATCAGATCAGATTTTCAGAACTAAGGGAGAACAGAGTTATCGAAATCACCAGAGGACATATGAAAATGAACCACTCAAAAAAGGAGTTGCATTCCCTTTTATAAAGAGACTTTTGTCATTAAATTCATTAAATAATGAAAATGGACCTCTTGTAGAAGTAATATTATTATCAAGGAATGATCCAGATACTGGCTTGAGAGTGATGAACTCAATAGAGCATTACAATTTAAACATTACCAGAGCTGTTTTTTTGCAGGGAAAGTCACCTTTGCCTTACATACCCGCTTTCGATATTGAGTTATTTCTATCAGCTAACAAAGTTGATGTGCGTCAAGCGACAGTAGCTGGTTATCCTGCTGGTATGGTAATGAAAGGAAATATAAAAGACGATATTAACGACCATGAGCTAAGAATCGCCTTTGATTTTGATGGTGTAATCGTTGATGATGAGGCTGAAGCAATTTACCAGCGAAACAGAGATTTGAAAAGTTTTCATGAAAATGAAAACTTAAAACGAAATATTCTCCATAATCCAGGGCCGTTAAATAAATTTATTCGCAGACTAGCGCATATTCAGAAAATCGAGCATTTAGAACTCTCTCAAAATTCTAAATATCGACCAATTCTTAAAACAGCGCTCGTCACAGCAAGAAACGCACCGTCGCATACAAGAGCTATTAACACTTTAAGAGAACTAGGAATAGAAATTAATGAAGCTTTTTTTCTTGGTGGAGTAGAAAAAAATAAAGTATTAGAAATTATGCGGCCCCACATTTTTTTCGATGACCAGATGATTCATTTAGAAAAAGTAGCACAAATACTTCCATCGGTACACATTCCATTTGGCGTGACTAATCCTTAAAATATGTTGATAATTAAATAAATTTTCGAGATTACTTATACATAAAAAGGAAAAAAAACATGTCATTACTATTATCACCCATCACCATTGGCAACCTGTCACTGAAAAACCGCGTGGTTATGTCTCCGATGTGTATGTATGAAGTAAAGAAGGAAGATGGCATTGTTACGCCGTTTCATTTCGCACATTATGGCGCACGAGCCATTGCCAATGTCGGCCTGATTATCATCGAAGCGACTGCCGTACAGCCAGACGGGCGCATTACCAAACATGATTTAGGTTTGTGGAACGATAAGCAGACAGAAAAATTTAGCCAGCTGGTAGATTCATTACATTATCTGGGCAGCAAAGTTGGTGTACAACTGGCACATGCCGGACGTAAAGCCGTAGACGCACAACAGCCAGTAGCACCCAGTGCTATTGCGTTCAACACCAGTTTAAGAACGCCACAAGCACTCAGTGTGGATGAAATCAAACAGATCCGGGCAGATTTCGTGGCTGCAAGCAAACGTGCCCAACAGGCTGGCGTGGATGTTATTGAAATTCACGGTGCACATGGATATCTAATCAGTGAATTTCTATCACCACTGAGTAATCAGCGCAACGATGAGTATGGCGGTTCGTTAGCCAATCGATATCGTCTACTGCACGAAATTGCCACCGATATCCGCGCACAGTTTTCCGGCTCATTATGGGTACGTCTGTCTTTATCCGATTACGACCAAAGCGGTAAGCAAAACAGCATTGCCGACTGGCAGCAAGTGTGTCAGTGGCTTGAACGTGATGGTATTGATGTTATTGATGTATCAACCGGTGGTGTTATGGATTATGCCCCCGATTTACCGCTACATGGCGGTTATCAGACACCGTTTGCTACTGCCATGAAACAAGCCGTGAATATTCCGGTAGCGACAGTAGGCTTACTGGATAGTCCGGATCTGGCTGAATATATCCTGCAAACCAAGCAGGCGGACCTAATTCTGGAAGGACGGGTATTATTACGCAATATAAATTGGCTAGCTGATGCTGCCAAGCAGTTGCATGACCATGATTATCAGCCTTTCAATAATTCTTACCAGCGCGGACAACTGAAATAAAATTATCTTTTCAGCAAAACAAACAAGCCAGACTGAAAACAGTTTGGCCTATTTGTATAGCACCAAATACGCTCAACTACGCCATCTCCGTTGCCACGTGCACCGATTCTGGCTGTAAACAGGCCAGATACTGCGGCTGCATCTGTACCAGAAAACCACGTTTGCCGCCATTAATATAAATCAGCGGTAAAGCATAAATACTTTCTTCTACATATACCGGCAGTCCAGCCTTATTGCCAAACGGGCTGGTACCACCCACCAGATAACCCGTCCATTTATTGGCCTGCTGCGGGCTGGCTGGTTCTATATGCCTCATGCCCAGCTCCCGTGCCAGCTGGCGCGTGGAAATATGCCGGTCACCATGCATCAGCACAATCAAGCCCTGCTTGTGTTCATTTTGCAGCACAATGGTTTTAATCACCGCATGCTCATCCACACCCAGCGCTAATGCCGATTGTGCCGTTCCGCCATGCTCAACGTAAGCATATTCCTGTGGTTCAAATGGTATCTGGTGGGCACGCAAAAAACGGATAGCAGGTGTTACCGGAAATTTACTTTTACTCATCACTTCACCTCATCAATTCAGGCAAGGACAACTGTGCTAACATCATTGTTTTACTACCCTCAAGAGCCTGTACATGAGTATCGAATTTTACCAGAGCGGTAACCGCCTTGCAGAAGCCACCATTGCCAACGGCCTGATATTTCTCGCCGGACAGGTACCCACCAATGAAGATGCCGACATCACCGCACAAACCGCTGATGTTCTGGCACAGATAGATACTATCCTTGCTGCCTGCGGCAGTGACAAACAGCATATCTGCGAAGCAGTTATATACCTGAGCGATATGCAGGAATATGCAGGCATGAATCAGGCCTGGGACAACTGGGTTACACCAGGCAAAGCACCAGCAAGAGCCTGTGTTCAGGCTGCATTGGCCAATCCGAAATGGAAAGTGGAAATCAAACTGACCGCAGTACAGAAATAATCTGGTTAAAACAATAAACCCGCCATAACAGCGGGTTTATTGTTTGAATGGAATACGATTTAGCTACGGTAATCAGCATTAATCGCCACATACTCTTTGGATAAATCACAGGTATAAATCTTCGCCTGTGCCTCGGCACGTGCCAGATCAATTGTCACCGTTATTTCATCCTGTGCCATTACCTGCTGGCCCGCCTCTTCCGTATAGCTGCCGGCCCGTCCACCTTTTTCTGCCACCAGAACATCACCCAGATATACTTTAATTGCCGCTACATCAAGATCAGCAATTCCTGCATAGCCAATGGCACACAAAATACGCCCCAGATTCGGATCACTGGCATAAAAAGCGGTTTTTACCAACGGTGAACGGGCAACTGCATAACCTACTTGCCGTGCCTCAGCCTCTGTCAGCGCATTGCGTACATCAATAGTAATAAACTTGGTAGCACCCTCACCATCACGCACGATAGCCTGCGCCAGCTCCAGTGCCAAATCAGCCAGCACTGTTTTCACCGCGGCATAATCTTTGCTGGTCACAGAATCTATCCGCCCTAATTGAGACTTACCTGTAGCCACCACCACAAAACTGTCATTGGTAGACGTATCCCCATCCACACTAATCGCATTAAACGATGTGGCCGCTACCTCAGCTACCATCTGCTGCAACAGCGGCTGAGCAATGGCTACATCAGTAAACACAAATCCGAGCATGGTAGCCATGTTCGGATGAATCATGCCTGAACCCTTGGCAATTCCGGTAAAGTGTACTTTATGCCCATCAATATATACGGTACGGCTAGCCATTTTGGGCACAGTATCGGTAGTCATGATTGCGGCCGCAGCCCGCGGCCAGTGCACAACCTTAACCTTGGGCAAGGCTGCCACAATCTTATCTACTGGCAAGGGTTCAAGAATCACACCTGTAGAAAATGGCAGCACTTCCGAGGCACGACAGCCAATCTGTTGTGCTACCTTTTCACAAATAAATTCTGCATCTGCCAGCCCCTGCCGGCCAGTACCGGCATTGGCATTACCGGTATTAATAACCAGTGCACGTACCCCTGCATCCGTTGCCAGATGCTGTTTGGCAATCTGCACCGGCGCGGCACAAAAACGGTTTTGTGTGAATACAGCCCCAATACTGTTTAGGCTATTGAGCACCACCAAAGTTAAATCATCATGCTCTGGTTTTCTGATTCCGGCCTGACCAACGAAAACCTGCACACCATCAATGGCCAAAACCTGCTCATCACTCGGTACAGACAAATTAACCGCCATAACTATCCTCCTTTATATTGAATGCATCAGCTTATTTTTTTACACAACCAAATAAATTTTCATCACGATTCTTCTGGCTGAAACTTGCGTTTGGTCAGCACACGCCAAATAAACATTACATAACCAGACAGACTATAGAGCAGGAAAAAGGCAAACAGCACCACCGATGGTTCCCATGTCACCACCAGCAGAACGATAACAGCCAGAATCATCACAAAAAAAGGAACTTTGCGGTAAACATTGATTTCCTTAAATGACCAGAATGGTATCTGCACCACCATGGATAAACCACCAAACAGGGTAATAATCAGGCAAAGCCAGTTTAAATGGGGTAAACCCTGAAACGTATGGCTCACCCAGATTAAACCAATCACCAGAGCAGCAGCTGTCGGACTGGGAATACCAATAAACCACTTCTTGCTCACCTTGCCAATCAGGGTATTGAAGAGTGCCAGCCGCAAAGCCGCACAGGCGCAGTAGATAAAGGCCACTGAATAGCCAATTTTACCAAAATGAAATAACTGCCATTTATACGCAATCAGCGCTGGCGCTACGCCGAAACTCACCATATCCGCCAGACTGTCCAACTGCTCACCAAACGCACTCTGGCTATTGGTCATACGCGCAACCCGCCCATCCATCCCGTCCAGTAGCATGGAAATAAACACGGCAATCGCTGCAATTTCATAATGGCCATGCATAGACTGGGTAATCGCATAAAAAGCAGCAAAAAGCGCGGCCAGCGTAAACGCATTCGGTAGCAAATAAATACTGTTGTCACGTAGGCGCCGGCGCCGGCTTGGACGATTTGGGCGATTATGTTTAATCACATCAGTTTGTTCTTGTATCATCTTTAGTCAAATCCTCAACAGGCAGTATCAATCATCGTCCTGTTCATCATGCATCACATGCTTCATGTTAGCCAATTCAATCATGGCCGTACGCAAATCAGCCAGACCGCTACCATCCTGTACTGAAATATAAACAGCCTGTGGACGGCCGCTTATATCACACACGATACCTTGCGGCCGCTGCGCAGCAGCCAATTTGTCAATTTTATTATAAATAATCAATTGTGGTATGTTTGCTGCATCAATTTCTTTCAGCACCGCATTCACATCATCAATTTGCCGTTCAAACTCCGGATGAGTAACATCCACCACATGCAATAGCACATCAGCCAGAGCTGTTTCCTCCAGCGTAGCAGCAAAAGCAGCCACCAGACTATGCGGCAAATCACGTACAAAGCCTACAGTATCCGACAGCAATACACTGGTCTGGTCATTCAGGTACAGGCGACGCACCGTATTATCCAGCGTAGCAAATAGCTGGTCTTCTGCCAGTACCTGTGCTTTGGTCAGACGGTTAAACAAGCTGGACTTTCCCACATTGGTATAGCCCACCAGTGCAAAAGCAGGCAGCATACCCTGATTACGGCTTTTACGCTGTGTTGCCCGCTGCCGCCGTACCTGCTGCAATTGCTGGCGTAAACGGGTGATTTTCTGCTTGATAAGGCGGCGATCGGTTTCCAGCCGTGTCTCTCCCGGCCCGCGTAATCCTATCCCGCCCCGCTGGCTTTGCAAATGCCCATAACCACGCACCAGCCGGCTGGACAAATGCACTAACTGCGCCAGTTCTACCTGCAAACGTCCTTCCTGACTGTGCGCACGCCGGGCAAAAATAGCCAGAATCAAACCAACCCGATCCAATACCCGGCATTGTAGCCGCCGTTCCAGATTGCGCTCCTGCGTTGGCGTCAGCGCATGATTGAATACCACCAGATCAATCTCAGCCTCAGCTACCTGCTGTGCCAGCTCCTCTGCCTTGCCCTTACCTACAAACAATGCACTATCCGGCTGCTGACGTTTACATGGCACCACTTCCACCAGTTCAGCCCCACTGGCACGCACCAGTTCCTGAGCCTCAGCCAGTGCCGACTGAAACAGAGTTGTACGGCGTTCAGCTGCAACCGGGAAATCCTTATCCAGCAGGACACCTACCAGCAACACCCGTTCTGGTACCTGTCGGGCTGATAAACTGGCTTTAGCAAATTCACTCATAAGCTATCTAATTGAATAACAACAGGCTGCCTGATCCTGAAAAGGAACAAACAGCCTGTAAACGATAAATAATATCTATTCCTGTAACAGTACATGCTGTGCCGCTACCGCTGCCCGGTCAGTGGCCTCTTTCACCATATCGGCCTCTTCTGTAGTGTTGTCCACAGAACTCGCACTATTTTCTGGCGCAGAACCGGCAGCCGGTGCATGTAATGGCAAAGTAGCCAGTACCGTACTACTGGCACTTACCTTATCACCAATTGCGACCAGCGGTGTAGCGTCTTCCGGCAGATAAACATCCACACGCGAACCAAACCGGATAAAACCATAACGATCACCGCGATGCAATAAATCGTGTGCATTGACATAACACAGGATACGTCGTGCCACCAGACCGGCTACCTGTACAAAAGTCACCGGCCGGCCAGTTTTTGTTACGGCCAGTACCGCATTGCGCTCATTTTGCACACTGGCCTTATCCAGCGCAGCATTCAGGAAACTGCCCTTAAAATAATCTACCCGTTCCACCTTGCCATCAATCGGGCTGCGATTGGAGTGAACATTAAACACATTCATAAACACACTGATTTTCAGCGCATTAACACCACGATACGGATCAGTGGTTTTTTCCACCACCACAATACGCCCGTCTGCCGGACTCAGCACATCTTCTGGAGCAACAGGAATATCACGCGCCGGGTCACGAAAAAACTGCACCACAAATGCCGTCAGTACCCATAACGGCAGCGACCACCATCCGCACCAGATAACAGTTAATATGCTCAGCACCAGACTACCGATAATAAACGGCCAGCCTTCCTTTGCAATCAAAGGATAAGGATACATACGTGACACAAGACTACTCCTTTACAGATGAGATACTGCGGACAGACCGCCAGCAAAAGCAATGACAAAATTATAACCTGAAATCCGCCTTTTCAAGCTAAAGCACTGCATATAACTATAAGCAGATTTCACAATACGAACAATATTAAAACGAATACATACAATAATTTCAGGCTGCGTATGCAGCAAAAATCATTTAAACAGAAAAACAGCCAGCATTACCAGCGCAATCACCGCCAGCCAGAAATTCTGTTGGCGCTGCGTACGTAGCAAATGTACATAAGCATCACGCCATTCCAGCTGCCGTCTTTCATCTAGCAGAGCATTCAGCTTGCGCGGTAGCACTGGCAGCATTTGCGCCCAGTCCGGCGCTTCCTGCCGTACCGTTTTCCACAAAGCCTTCAGACCAATCTGGTTATGCATCCAGCGAGTTAAAAACGGTTTGGCCGTGGCCCATAAATCCAGATTAGGATCAAGCTGCCGTCCCAGCCCCTCAATATTTAATAATGTCTTCTGTAACAACACCAGTTGTGGCTGAATTTCCACATTAAAACGGCGGCTGGTTTCAAATAAGCGCATCAGCACCATACCAAAAGAAATCTCAGCCAGCGGCTTGTTAAAAATCGGTTCACATACTGCGCGTACAGCAGCTTCCAGCTCCTCTACCCTTGTATCTGCCGGTACCCAGCCAGACTCAACATGCGCCATTGCCACCCGATGATAATCACGATTAAAAAAAGCCAGAAAATTAATCGCCAGATAACGTTTATCGTAATCAGTCAACGTACCGACAATACCAAAATCCAGCGCAATATAGCGGCCATCATTCGCCACCATAATATTGCCCGGATGCATATCGGCATGGAAAAATCCATTATCAAATACCTGAGTAAAGAAAATCTCTACCCCATAGCGAGCCAGCTGGTGTAAATCAATATTTTTCTCACGCAGCCTGTCCAGACTGGCAACAGGAATACCATCCATCCACTCAATTGTCAGCACCCGGCGTGCACAAAAATCATAATAAACCGCCGGAATAATCAGCATCGAACTATTACTAAACTGGCGCCCGAGCAGGCTGGCATTGGCCGCCTCTCTCATCAAATCCAGCTCATCATGCAGATAATTCTTGAATTCTGCCACTACCTCTCGAGGCTTCAGCCGCTTACCATCAGCAAACAGCCATTCCACCCAGCGCGCACCCACGGCCATCAGCGCCAAATCCTGATCAATCACCGGAGCAATATTCGGGCGCAAAACCTTCACTGCCACCTTCTGGCCAACACCACCATCTGTATTAAACAGATAAGCCTCGTGTACCTGCGCAATAGAAGCACTGGCTACCGGTTGCGGATTAAACCGGGCATAAATTGCCTCCAGCGGTTTACCCAGCTCACTTTCAATAACCTTAATTGCCACGTCGCTGTCAAATGGTGGTACCCGGTCTTGCAACAGGGCCAGCTCATGAGCATAATCTGCTGGTATCAAATCCGGCCGAGTGGATAATACCTGCCCAAATTTAATAAAAATCGGCCCCAGACTTTCCAGCGCCAGACGCAAGCGTACTGCGGCCGTTAACTCCCGGTATTTGCGGCCACGAGGTAGCAGGCGTACAAGTCTTTGCAACCATAATGGCCCTATATGCGCCTGCACCAAGTCCAGCAGACCATATACATAGACCGTCTGGATAATCACCCAAATTCGTTTAGGCCAACACCACATGTACGCAGCTCCGGTTTATCCGAATAAAGCGGTTATTGTACGGGATTTTATCCTCCTTTACCGAGCAATAGCTGCGCGCACTGATATCATACTGTTTTAGCATTCTTTTCCGTTAACTGTACTGCACCAGCCACATCGCCCGGCACAAACACATAAGCACGCCCAAAACCGGTTACCAGACGTGCTTTTTCCAGTTGCAGACGAAACAGCATAAAATCCGGCAGCCCACTCAGCACATCTACCGTATTACCCAGTTTGGCTTTCATTGCCTGCAAAGCCGCAATACCATCAGTAGTGTCTTTTTCGATAGTCGTTACCGATACTGTATAATTCAGTCGTGTACGGGCAAATATATTGCGGGCAGAAGCTTCGTCTTCAATCAGCATCACATTCGCCTGCTGCTGCCGCTGCAAATTCTGTGTATGTAACGACAACCCAGACAACAAAACATACAGACAGCCATCATACTCAGCAAATGGCGCATAGCTCGCCAACGGCACCCCATCCTGCCCTACCGTAGCCAGAACCAGAGAATTTAACTGTTGTAACCGTGTTACGGCTGCCTGAAGTTCAGCTATATCATGTTGTTCGCTCATAGATCCATTCCTAAATCAGATTAACCATATCAAAAATTAATGATAATAATTTTCATCTGAAAACTCAAATACCATTCACAGTCTGTACTACCAGCCATAGCCAGCAAAAATATCGCGCCCAACAATACAGATAAAAAATGATTGTTAATCAACAATAGACTCAAATATCTGATCTGAATCAACACAATCTGCATCTGTCGGCGCATATTGCAGCGACAATAAAAAATATTAAACGTCGACAACCCCAAAAATTAGGTAAAATCACCAGCCAGCCACCAGCAACACTTTAAAATAAATTCAACCCACCAGCAGCGGTACAACCTCATGCGCAATCAGTATAATCCAGCAGCCAACCAGCTCCAAACACGCTCCGGGCAATTTAAACAGAGATTGCTCAAACTGGTATTATTCTGTGGTTTCCTGATTCTGTTTATCCATCTGCTGGCCAGTCTGGATAGCAGAACAGCCAGCAATCACAAGCCGTGGCATGCAGATTTCACAATTGCCACATTCGAACCAGACGGCTCCTTTCTGGCTCTACCCTATTCTTATGTCCAGCAGCACCCACTAGCCAAAACCACTTTTCTGGCTAAAAACCCAGAAGGCAGCAAAGAGAAGAATGACAACGACACCTTTAGCTACAAAGTTGTGCAGCAAACAGCACAACAGCAACTGATACAAACCAGCCTGCGCACATCCCGCAGCATTACCATTGCCACATATCAGGCAACAGCCAGCACTGTGACACCTATCAAATCCACGGCCTATGCCGTAGACCAGATTTCCATGGCAGCGGTACTGGCCTTAATCAGCGTATTAGCTATGCAATTTTTATACCGGTTTCTGCGCCGCCGTCGTCCTTATCATCAGCAAACAAACTAAGTTCTTCCTTTCCCATATTGCCTAGCTTATTCTCAAACACAAAAAAGCCACCTGCAACAGGTGGCCAAACAATATCAATAGTTAATTTATTCAGGCTGAATCAACCCGTTCGCAGTCGATACCTCTGCTACAGCCGGTTGTACATCCTGCTGTTGTGCCAATAATTTATGTCGTGCATCCAGATAACGCTGAATAGTCTGCATCAGCTCCTGCGTTCCCTGATGCGCCAGTGCGCTGATTTCAAATACTCGTGGCGTTGTCAGGTCAAATTCAAACTCATCATCCGGCTGCGGATAATCCCAGCCGATATCGTCAAGAAACTGAGCCACACGGGCAGCACGCTCATCCTCAGCCAGCATATCAATTTTATTCAATACCAGCCAGCGCGGTTTATCATGTAACGCCTCATCAAAGCGGCGCAACTCCTCAATAATCGCCAGAGCCTCAGCCGCCGGATTCACACCTTCATCAAAAGGTGCTAAATCCACCACATGCAGCAGCAGCCCCGTACGCGACAAATGTTTCAGAAAACGGTGCCCCAAACCGGCACCTTCGGCCGCACCTTCAATCAGTCCGGGAATATCAGCCATTACAAAACTGTGATTATCATCACTACGTACTACCCCCAGATTAGGATGCAAAGTAGTAAACGGATAATCAGCCACCTTGGGTCGTGCTGCTGAAACCGCACTAATCAGCGTAGATTTACCGGCATTCGGCATACCCAGCAAGCCCACATCAGCCAGTACCTTCAATTCCAGCAGCAAACAGCGTGACTCACCCTCCTCACCCGGGGTAGCCTGCTTCGGTGCACGATTAACCGATGATTTGAAGTGAATATTACCCAAACCACCCTTACCACCTTTAGCCAGACACACCCGTTGACCATGATGCGTTAAATCAGCTACTACCTGCTCCGTATCAACATCACGAATCAGCGTGCCCACCGGCATCCTCAGCTCAATATCATCAGCACCACGTCCATAACGGTCAGAACCATGGCCTTTTTCACCATTTTTAGCCTGATAGCGTTTAACAAAACGATATTCCACCAAAGTATTGATGTTTTCATCCGCTACCGCCCAGACACTGCCGCCTCTGCCACCATCACCGCCATCCGGGCCGCCCTTAGGCACAAATTTTTCGCGGCGGAAGCTGGCCGCACCATTGCCGCCGCGGCCGGCAACTACCTCGATTTTTGCTTCATCAATAAACTTCATATCATTCTCAGTCTGCAATATTTAGCCCGGACAGACAAAAAGCGTACTGCCCATGTGAAAGCGTCATAGCGTGATTATAGCTAAACTACAGCACAATAGTGCTGACTATTCACCACAACCGGCTTTACAACAAAAAAGCCCTGCCAGACAGGCAGGGCTTAGTATCAGTAAAAACTTACTCGTCTGCGCCAGTATACGGACGCACACTTACTGTTTTACGGTTCAACGCGCCTTTTACGGCAAATTCCACATAACCATCCACTTTAGCAAATAAAGTGTGGTCTTTACCCATACCTACATTTTCACCAGCGTGAAAACGGGTACCGCGTTGACGAACAATAATTGAACCAGCCGGAATCAGTTCATTACCAAAGGCTTTAACGCCCAAACGTTTGGCTTCTGAATCACGACCGTTGCGGGAGCTACCGCCTGCTTTTTTGTGTGCCATTCTGTTATTCCTTCACTCAATTAGGCAATCGCCACGATTTCAATCTGGGTAAAATTCTGGCGGTGGCCCTGACGTTTCTGGTAGTGTTTACGACGACGCATTTTGAAAATACGTACTTTATCGTGACGGCCATGTGCAACCACTTTAGCAGTTACTTTCGCGCCTTCAACAAAAGGCGTACCCACTTTCACCGCTTCACCGTCAGCAATCATCAAAACTTCATTCAGTTCGATCTGGCTGTCGAGTTCTGCTGGTATCTGTTCTACTTTTAATTTTTCGCCAACGGCAACTTTATACTGTTTACCGCCGGTTTTTACGACCGCGTACATACTCAACTCCAATAGGAATTCAATTAAAAAAACAAAAACTAAATTTCCGCATAAAAACGGAACTGGCGATTATAACAATCACCGAATTTGCTGTCAAAACAGTAAATAAAATATCTTGCTGAATTCATAGAATTTAGAATAATACTCATATATAGTTGCAGTATGTATGCATCCACCAGCTCACAGCCAGCACCACATTTATCAGTCAATTCTCTGGCTAACAGCTAATTAAAATTCGACAATCAAACACAAAGCAATTACTTCATCAATAACAATCAACGCTACAGACTACATCTTCTGAATGCAGCTTTTCCGTTTGCAACAATAGCTAAACTTCCTGCTTTGTTTCAGGCAATGACCATAACCCCTTCTTGCCTGACTCATCGAATACCGAAAAACCAACCCCATATCACAGATAAATCGTCATATTAATCAACAATTAATATAAATATGAAAAATTTAATTCACCTAAAAACACAACAAATACACACAAAAACCACAAAAAATTTCTTTCCAAACACAACAATCCGCAAAAAACCATTTAATGCCAGAAAAAATCAATAAAAACCTACTTCATTATTAATTACAGCATATTCAAGCAACAAAATAGCAAATAAATCTATCAAAACAAATAATTATGCACATCAAATCCATTCAGCATTTACCTATAAACTAATACTAACTATAGCTTAGTGCTTTAATTAACATTCA
The DNA here is from genome assembly GCF_013344965.1 of Snodgrassella sp. ESL0253. NCBI lineage: Bacteria > Pseudomonadati > Pseudomonadota > Betaproteobacteria > Neisseriales > Neisseriaceae > Snodgrassella > Snodgrassella sp. ESL0253. The sequence continues at coordinate 416,753 of NZ_JAAEDQ010000001.1, forward strand.
TTATCGAATGTAAAATAATGTCGATAGCAGGCAAGCTGAAAACCAACTAAATACAAGGCTAAAATAAATTTCTAATCTACTTTCATAACAATCAAACGACATAAACATTAAAACCACAAGCATAAAAAAGGCCAATTAAATAATATTTAATATCCATCTGAGTTAAATCTTATATCCAGAACTTTTGTCCTTTACACAACCTATTGAAAAAAATTTTTCTTTATTCGTGCTAACATAAATTTTCCTTAATCAATAAATTTAGGAAATAAAATGAAAAAATTAGCCGTACTTTTTACATCTTTGCTTCTAGCCCTTCCCGCCAGCAGCTTTGCCGGTAATCCCAGTGTGGGCATAGTTCACCCTATCGGTGATGTTAATCCAATTACTACAAAACCGGTTGATATCACCTCTCCCTGGGTATTGATTGAATCAAAACCTATTTTGCATATTCTGTACATTTGTACTTGGCAGCGTAGTACCATTAGCATTGGTGGCACCACCAAAACCGAGAAACAAACACATCTTGGCCTTGGTAGCTGTATACACACCATGCCCAAAAACTAAGCAACAATCAAATATTCATCTCAAACTCCTTATTCGTAAGGAGTTTTTTATTGCCCGCAACATTTCAGACTTGCTGTACCCTATTCGCAAACTCTGGCCTGATTATCTGGTACCGATTATTCACAGCAACACACTTTTATTACCAAAAGCTATTTATATAGATACACATACAAAACTATCCAAGACAGCTATTACTCATATCTCAACACCACAACTACAAATATATATAGCCATTCTGGTAATGAACATATCCGCACAGATATATCAACCTGCTACAAGCGCACAGCAACATTTTTACCCTACCTACCCCACCTGCCAATACATCAATCTTTATATATCGGCAGGCAAAAGCTGCCATTAATTGCATACAGAAAGATAATCACACTGAATACAATCTTGACTCATTTCGTTACCACATATCCTCACAGCAATATAGAAGCCATTGCCAAAATCACAGCAAGCAGCACTATATCCGTCGCAATACTGGAAAAATTGTTATTTATAACCATAGACTTGCATTAAACCCAAATACACTATTCAAATGCTTTAGCCCATTAGCAAAAATATATTCACTGCCTGTGCTTGGAAAAATCAGCTACTCAACAACCATCAGCCCTGCATCCGCACATCTTACCAAAGCCAATAATATACTCACACAGAAAAAATGTAACTTAATCAATCAATTGACAAGCATACCACTATAGCCATAAAAGCCTGCTGCGGATTCAGTCCCCAGCACCGTTATTGCTGCCACAGGTTCCAGAACACATCGGTATTAACCCAATCTAACTTTTCTCTTTCCTAAATTGATTTCAAGTATAATAATAGGCAAAAGCGCTCAGCAGTTACGAGCACTCATTGATTAAATCACATCACCAGTACCAGTTGCAGAAACGCTAAACACATGCTTGAAAACCTGCCCTATTTCCAAAAACACCTGCCTGAAGACTTAAACCGAGTTGATGCGGTAATCAACCGTGCTGTCGAATCTGAGGTTGTCCTGATTTCTCAAATTGGCCAGTATATTATCAGCGCCGGCGGCAAGCGCCTGCGTCCGATAATCACCATTCTTGCCGGCAAGGCACTGGGCTACAATGAGGATCCACTGTTTTCACTGGCAGCCATGGTGGAATTCATCCACACCTCCACCCTGTTGCACGATGATGTAGTAGATGAAAGCGACCTGCGCCGCGGCCGCGAAACCGCCAACAACCTGTTTGGCAATGCCGCAGCCGTGCTGGTAGGCGATTTTCTCTATACCCGTGCCTTTCAGCTAATGGTAGGTTCCGGCAGCCTGCGCATTCTGGAAGTAATGGCCGAAGCCACCAATATCATCGCTGAGGGTGAAGTGATGCAACTGATGAATATTGGCAATATCGACGTAACCGAAGAACAGTATCTACAGGTAATCAAATACAAAACCGCCAAACTGTTTCAGGCCGCAGCACAGGTGGGCGCCATACTGGCCAAAGCCTCCGAAAAACAGGAGCTGGCACTGAAAAACTACGGCACTTATCTGGGCACAGCATTCCAGATTATCGATGATGTACTGGATTACGCCGGCGATGTAGATACCATTGGTAAGAACGTTGGTGACGATCTGGCCGAAGGCAAGCCCACTCTACCGCTGATTTACCTGCTCAATCAGGGCAGTCCTGCTGCCGCTGCCGATGTGCGCCATGCACTGGAGCATGCCGACCGCAGCTATTTCGACAAAATTCACCATCATGTTATTCATTCAGACGCATTGGCCTATTGCACTGCACAGGCCAAAAAAGCAGTAGATGCCGCAGTTAACTGCCTGAATGATTTACCAGATAATGAAACTACACAGGCCATGCATGATTTAGCATTGGCATCTTTAGCCCGAATCTCTTAAAATAACGGGCTATGGCTGATTCCAGCCATAGCCCTGTTTTTTCAGTCTCGCCGTAGTTCAACGGATAGAACACATGCCTCCTAAGCGTGTGATACAGGTTCGATTCCTGTCGGCGGGACCAAAGAATATATATTGATTAAAGAGTTAAATAATAGCGAGTATTATAATAAATTTAACTAATAAAATTAAATATATAATCTAAGTTTTTTATTTATCATTTTAACTAAACCAATAAAAAATATTGAGAAATATTAGTTGAAATTAAAGATATCCTTAATTTGCTTTTCCACTCAAAATTTGTATTTTATAATTTACATATATATTCATAAATTCAAAATTAACCGTTTATTGATAATTTTTTGTATAATAAAGATAACTTTAATCAATTCTTTGAACTTGAATATGTTTAATAAGAACAAAAATATTTTATATACTCTATCTCTATATTTTACATCATCAATTTCTATATTATTGGGTTTAGGTTACGCGGAAGATTGGAGTAATAAAAATATTATTACTGGGATAATTTTTTTCTGCTGTTATCTCACTGGTGCAGCACATAGATATACATTAATTTTTTTATTAATATCTTTCTCAATCTTATCTCTATATTTTCCCACTGGCTTAATCTACGGTAAACCAACTGCTGAAGTATTGAGCCCTTTGTTTCAAACAAACAAGCTGGAAGTAATAGGTTATGTTTTAGCTTTAAAGTATTATTTATTAATACCTATTTTGTTTATATGCATTCAATACTTGATCTATCATATAGTTAAGAATACGCAAAGTAAAAAATCACTAACTTCAATTATATTATTTTGTTTTTTTACATATTTAAGTTTATTTGGTATATCTATCACTAATCAAAGCATAAATGAAGAAGCTCCGTTAAAGAATATAATATCTGCCTATGAAATAATACAGCAACAAAAAGAAGAACTAAAAAAATATATTGGAGATAATGATAATATTCAAATAAATTTAATAGATAATCGTGATGATACAGAAGTTAGGGTGGTGATTATTGGAGAATCTGTGAGAAAAGATTATTTATCTGTTTATGGCTATCCCTTAAACACAACTCCATACCTTAATACTGCAAAAGGAATCTTCATTGATGGATTAATAGCAGCTGCTTCTAACACACAATTATCTCTTAGCAGGACTTTATTCAAAACAATACCCAGTGAAAATAAAATAAATTGGGGTATAAATTTTGTGTCTCTGGCCAATAAAGCAGGATATGAGACCTATTGGGTAAGTAATCAAGGTATTATTGAATATGGTGATGATATATTCTATACTTTGGCACAATCAGCCGGTCAGGCTCATTTTTTTAAAAAAGGAAATTATTTATCTAATGATACTGACGACGAAGAGATTTTACCTATTTTTTCAAAAATTGTTAACAGCAATAATAAAAATAAGGTAATTTTTATTCATATGATAGGTTCTCATGAACCAGTATGTTATAGATTAGGTAATTTTCAGCCTAGCTTTCAAATTCATAACGAAGCAAGCTGTTATGTAGCAACAATTGAAAAGCTAGATCTATTTATAAAAAATATAACCGATATTCTTAAGAAGAAAAATTATAAATTAATGTATTTTTCTGATCATGGTTTATCTGTAGAAAAAGAACGAATTTATCATTTTGCAGATATATATGAAGTGTATCAGGTACCTTTATTTTATTTAGATTCAAAAGCAAAAGAACATGTTCAGATAAAGAAAATAATCAGCAGCTTGAATTTAATAGATTTATATTCTAATTTTATTAATATAAGAACAAATTTTACCAATGAGAAATATAGCTTTCATTCAATTACTGAATTGGAAGATAACCCTGATCCTCTAATTTATTGGAAAAATTACAAACATATCTCCAGCATAAAAAATAAACAGCCTCCAATTACAGATATTATTATTGATACCAAGAAAAGCGTTCCAAAATAAAAAAATTATACATTCTCAGATGAATGTATTAGTAAAATTGATCTATAAATACCTCACCGGTTTTAATATGGGCTGTATGATTGAATATAATCTATGGTTATGCAATGTGATTTTGCCCAATTAGTAAACGTGTTTCCGGTGAATTCCGGCCCATTATCTACTCGTATTTTTAGTGGATAACCATGATATTCGGCCAGTTTATCCAGATAACGAGTAATTCTGCCAGCCGGTAAACTGACCGCAATATCAATGCCTAACGCCTCACGATTAAAGTCATCTATCACATTGAAAGTTCTAAAGCGTCGTTGATTGCGACTGCTGTCACTCATAAAATCCATTGACCAGCATTCACCTTGTTTACTGGGTGCCGATAGCCTTTCTGGGTTTCGTGGAGGAATGCGTTGTTTACGCTTTACCCTGAGATTAAGCTTTAATTGGCAATACACCCGATACACACGTTTATGATTCCAGTTATAGCCAAGCTTTCTGATACGATTAAAACATTTGGGAAAGCCCCAACGTAAATGCCTGTCAGTGATAGCACTGAGTACTGACACAATCACCGAGTCATCCGGTAATTTAGGTTGATAATAGTAAGCACAGCGGCTTAAGCCAACAATTGCGCAGCTCATAGCAATAGTAACAGGGTGACTTTCTTGTAATTGCACAGCCCAAGCTTTACGTGCCTTGGTAGGCACTATAGCTTTTTATGATTTCCTCCTGAAGCTGAGATTTTAAACTGAGCTCGGCAAACATCTGCTTAAGCTTGCGGTTTTCAGCCTCCAGCTCCTTTAAACGTTTGATATCGGACGTTTCCATACCACCGTATTTTTCCCGCCATTTATAAAAAGTCGAATTGCCGATGCCATATTTACGGCAAAGTTCTTTAATAGGAATACCGGCTTCAGCTTCTTTTAAAATAGATACGATCTGATGTTCAGTCATCTTTTTCATGTTTAAATCCTCTGTGGGTTGATAGAGAGAATTTTCTACTTTGAGGCTGTACTATTTTAGGGGGTAGATTAAAGAAAGTCGAAGACGCGCAAGCTCTAAATCAGTACCACAATAAAAACTTGCAGACCGAGAACGCGAAAGAAAAAGCGCCAAATTATAAGCCTCACCTGTAACTATCCCCTAAAATAGTACAGTCCCAAAGTAGAAAATTCTCTTCATTAACCCACAGAGGATTTAAACATGAAAAAGATGACTGAACATCAGATCGTATCTATTTTAAAAGAAGCTGAAGCCG